>JALGZP010000089.1 GCA_025774845.1 bacterium | reverse complement strand
AAACAAACATCTTGCCATCGAGTTTCCCGCCGGCTCGTTTCCGGGGCTTCTCATACCGTATGCCTGCGGCGATGAGTTCACGGACGACTTTGCTGTTACCTTCCTGGCTGAAGAATGCCCGGATGCTTTCGGCCACCTTGGGTCCGATCTCGTGTACGGCGGTCAGTGTCTCAAGATCGGCCTTTTCGAGCTCCTCTATGGAGGAGAAGTTCTCGGCAAGCACTTGCGCCACGTGCTCTCCGACATGTCTTATGCCGAGTGCGAAGACCAGGCGGGGCAGTGTGGTTTGCTTGCTCTTTGAGATAGCGGCCAGGAGGTTCTCCGAGGACTTTTCGGCGAGCCGCTCAAGTTTTAGTAGATCAGACATCTCCAGGCGGTAGATGTCGGCGGCCGTTGTTATCAATCCTTCATCCACGAACTGGTCCACCAGTTTGCTTCCCAGCCCATCGATATCCATCGCACCTTTCCACACGAAATGCTTTATCGATTCCTTGACTCTTGCGGGGCACGACATGTTCGTACATCGCGATGCCGCTTCATCAGGGTCCCGGTAAACATCCGAGCCGCATACCGGACAGGTGCTCGGGATCTTAAATCGCTTCGCCTTGCCGGTTCGCTTCTCCTTCACGACCTCGACAACCTCGGGTATGACATCACCTGCACGCTGGACGATCACCGTATCCCCGACACGTACATCTTTTCGATCGACCTCATCCTGGTTGTGAAGCGTCGCCCGTTTGACCTCGACTCCGCCGATCTGGACGGGCTCCATCAAGGCAACGGGAGTGAGAGCGCCGGTTCGTCCTACCTGGACTATGATGTCCTGGATCACGGTGGTGCCCTGCTCGGGTTCGAACTTGTAGGCTATCGCCCACCTTGGGCTACGGGATATCTCCCCGAGTTTCGCCTGATCTTCGAGGCTGTTCACCTTGAGCACAACCCCATCGATTTCATAACCCAGGTCCTTGCGTCGCTTTTCGATGTGCCCGTGAAATATGACAGCATCCTCGATAGTAGGACACTTGCGAATCTCGGGGTTCACTCTGAGCCCCCAGGACTTGAGTCCTTGAAGTACATCCCAGTGGGTATCGAACTCCTTTCCCTCGACCGTGCCAACGGCATAGAGAAAGACATCGAGTCTTCGTGATGCCGTGACGGAGGAATCAAGTTGACGCAAGGAACCGGCTGCGGCGTTTCTCGGATTGGCAAAGGGCTGCTCACCCTCATCGTCCCTTCGCTGGTTGAGGTCCGCGAAGTCCTGCTTTGCCATATAGACTTCGCCCCTGACCTCAAGTAGTGAAGGTGGCCTGCTGCGTGTCGGGTGGAGCTTTAAGGGCAGTGATCTGACCGTCCTTAAGTTTTCTGTGATGTCTTCGCCGGTGTAACCATCCCCTCTTGTTGAGCCCTGAACATATGTCCCATTCCGGTAGACAGCTTCAAAGGCAAGGCCGTCGATCTTGGGCTCGCCGACGTATTCAACCTGGGTTACCTCAAGCAGCTTCTTGACCCGCTTATCGAACTCAAGCAACTCATCGGCACTGAGCGCATTCTGAAGGCTCAGCATGGGGAAGGCGAGTCCGGGGTGACAAGGTCTGGGTGGAGACCTTCGAGTTCCTCTAGCCGCTTCATCATGCGATCGTATTCCTGATCGCTTATCTCAGGCGAATCCAGAACGTAGTAGCGGTAGTTATGGTGGTCTATTCCATCTCTGAGTTCTGCCAGTTCTTTCTTTGCTGTCTGCTTTGACGGTTTACTCTTCAAGACGATCTCACCCTTGCTTCTCCAGGAACTTCCTTAACCTGGCCAACGTATATGTGTTTATCACATCCTTGGCCTCAAGCCACCCTCTTCTTGCAGTCGCGATGCCGTAACGCATGTTGGTGAGCTGCTGGTCGGCATGGGAATCGGTATTGATCGATATCATTGTCCCGGCATCCTTTGCCTGACGGCAGTGGATGTCCTTTAGATCGAGCCTGTCGGGATGGGAGTTGAGCTCGAGTGCGACCTTGCTCTTCTTCGCTTCCGAGATCAGGGTCTCTATGTTCACATTGTAGGGTTCCCGCTCATTGATGATACGCCCGGTAGGATGTGCGAATATGTTGACATTCTTGTTGCTGATTCCCGTGATGATCCTCGCGGTCATTTCCTGCTCGGGCATGTTGAACTTCGAGTGAACGGCGGCAACAACCACGTCACAATCGGCCAGCACCTCATCGGAGATATCGAGACTCCCGTCGGCAAGAATATCGACTTCAACACCTGACATGATCTCTATCCCCGGCACCTTACTGTTGGCTTTCCGGATTGCCTTTATGTGTGCTGCGAGCTCCTTATCATTGAGACCACCCGCCACTCTCACCGCCTTCGAATGATCGGTTATGGCAATGAACTTATAACCCAGTGTCTTTGCGAAGCGACCCATCTCCTCGATCGAGTTAGCTCCGTCGCTTCCAGTCGTATGCATCTGAAGATCGCCCTTGATGTCTTTTAGCTCGATCAGGTTCGGGAGCGTTCCCTTTTCCGCGGCCTCGAACTCGCCGCTACTCTCCCTGAGTTCAGGTGGGATGAATGGTAGCTTGACCGCCTTAAAAACCTCCGCCTCGGTCTTGCTTCCGAGGTTGCGTTCGGTCTTCACATCGAACACACCGTATTCGCTTACCTTAAGACCCATACGTTTGCCGCGGTCCCTGATCGCCACGTTGTGATCCTTTGACCCCGTGAAGTAGTGGAGTGCTGATCCGTAGTTCGCGGCAGGGAGGATCCTTACATCAACCTGGATACCCGACCTCAAGAGTACACTTGATTTCGTATCGCCCTTGGCCAGCACGTCCGCGACCGTAGTCATCGATGTGAAGGCATCCATTACGCGGTCCGGGGTTCTCGATATCACGAGGATGTCGATGTCACCGATCGTCTCCTTCCTACGCCGGAGACTCCCGGCTATCTCGATCCTTGTGACTCCCTTTACCTCGCTCAAGATAGAGACGATCGCTTCGGCGCGTGTCAGCGCCTCGGCAATCCGGAACCGGCCGATGTGACGCCGGTACTGCTCGATCCCTTTCAGGATCTTCTCCTCGAGTTTTTCACCCATTCCCTCGAGCGATCTTAGTTTGCCGGCTTTGGCTGCCTTCTCGAGATCGTCGATCGTCTTAACGCCGAGCTCCTTGTTAAGCCGTACGGCAAGCTTGGCACCCACGCCCGGGATATTCATGAATGCCGTGAGGTTATAGGCGGGGTCCTTCTTTATCTCCTCATAGAAATCACACGTCCCGGTCTTGACGATGTCTACGATCTTCTCAGCGAGACTCTCGCCGATGCCCTGTATTCCGGTGAGCTCATCCGTTTCGACGAGCCTCTTAACATCATCGGGCATGTCATGGATCACTCTTGCAGCCCGGCGGTAGGATCTGATGCGGAAGGGGTTCTCGCCCTTGAGTTCAAGGGTATCTGCTATCTCGTCGAATATGCCGGCAACGTCTATGTTTTCCAAGCGTTTCGCCCCCGCCTCAAGCGTATGCCAGCACCATTCCCCAGTCAAGCCCGTGTTGAGTGCATCGGTCAAAGGTGGGGTTCTCTGTAGCGGTTCAAGCTTTGTCCGGGGAGCCACTTAAATGTCTGAAAGCGTGAATCCCCCTCGGCAAGTGGCCCTATCTCGGGCGGTCGTCCGTATAGAGCGATCTTGACATAATCGGGTCCGACATGGTGCGGTCCCGTTGGCGGAAGGAGTTGAAGAGGTCCCGAGCGATCCCTCAAGGATCGAACATCTCTTTGCCAAAATCGGATCGTCTTCTATTCTTCCTTTCAATTCAACTGATCCGGGAAAATCCTATCTGGATCTGGAGCGCAACTTCAATCAAAACGGTTCCACGGCAAGCGCTCTTCTCAAAGCCCAAACCGATGCTATCTTTTTTGTCCCTCAAGTTACGGAGCTAAAAGAGAGGGAATGACTATTGGGAAGAATGCTCGATCTCATTCGAGACTCCGCACTCGAGCAGATCCTTAGGGGCAGGGTATTCGGGATTGAAGTGTTCGGCGAAGGCAAAGAGGGCGGCCTTCCACCTGCGGTCAAGGTTGTTATGCTCCATGACCATTAGCTTCCCTTCGGACTCAAGCGCCCGGAAAGCCTGTCACAACACCTTCCGCCAAACCTCGCCGGGCGTCGCGTGAAGGGCACCGAAGATGATCGCCTTGCGGAAGCTTCCGTCCAGGACGGGGATATTCTGGGCGTCGGCCTGCATGAAGGTCACTCCCGGCGGTCTTCGCTTTCTGCGAGCGACCCTTGACCGGGCCGGTGATATGTCGACAGCGAGAACCTCAGCCCGGCCGGAGCGGCCGGACTACAGAACCACCTTTGACGTTGGTGCCAGGTAGTGGTAGTATCACAAGAGCGGTGACACCTGCGAGGATTCACACCTTTTAGGCTTTCAGACCGAATGCTGGAGAATGATGCTGCGTCAGGCGAAGCATAGCGCCTCGTACTCAGCAGTGTACCGTGGCACATCAGAAGGAGGTATCGCAATGCATAAGCAATTGATGTCGTTCAGTGCCTTCATACTGGTTTGTGTACTGGCCTTGACATCAACGGTCAGCGTGGCTGCGATCCCCCACGAGATCAACTATCAGGGACGCCTGGTTGATAGTACGACTGGTGAGTCGCTTCCTGGTGGGCACACGATGAAGTTCCGGATCTATGACGCGGCAAGCCTGGGTGCGGTCCTCTGGAGTGAAGAACAGGTGATCACAGCGGACACCACTGGTGTGGTGAGTGTGATCCTCGGGAGTGTGACACCTATAGACATCTCATTCGACGGACGGCTGTGGCTTGAGGTGGAGGTGGACACGGAAATCCTTGCGCCCCGCCGTGAGTTAGTGAGCGTGCCCTATGCGTTTCATGCGATGGATTCAGACAGCCTTGGTGGACTTCACTCGGATTCCTACTCGCTTGTGGGCCATACGCATGACGATCGCTACTACACAGAGACGGAGCTTGATACCTCAGATGGGAGTGATCCTAACACCGGGTCAAACCTGGTTCATTGGGACAACCTGAATGGTGTGCCGGTGGGCTTTGTGGATGGCGTGGATGACGAGGGTGGTGGTGCGGGTGACGGCCATTCACTGGATGCCGATGATGGATCACCTGTAGATGCGGTGTATGTGGATTCCAGCGGGGAGGTTGGTATCGGCACGACCTCACCTCAGGAAGAGTTGCACGTGGCAGGTGACATCAGGCTTGATCCCGCTGGAGAAATCGAGTTCGGTGGTGATTTCACAAAAGTCCAGAACTTAGGGGATGACCTCGCGCTGGCTGCGGATGACGACCTGTATCTCGACGCGGATGATGACGTATACATCCGTAAAGCTGGAAGCCTAGAATGGGTTCGCTTTGACGGCAGCAATACGCGACTTGGCATAGGGACCACAAGTCCGGCAAAGAGGCTCCATGTGGCAGGCGATATCCGGCTTGACACCGGTGGAGACGTTCAATTCGGCGGGATTGACACACGAGTCTACGAAGCAGCTGGTGACCTTTCACTAGCCTCCTATGACGATATCTATCTAAGGCCGGTGGACGACATCTTTATCAGAAGGCAGGGAGGTCTCGAGTGGGTCCGCTTCGACAACGACAACGAGCGCCTGGGTCTTGGGACAACGAGCCCGCAGAAGAGGCTCCATGTGGCAGGCGATATCCGGCTTGATACGTGGAGTGACATCGAGTTCGGTAGTGATAATACCCAGATATTCGAATCAGGGCAGGACCTTTGGCTGCAAGCGGATAGAAGTCTGTATCTCAGGCCGGATGCCAATGTTTACATTCGCAAGGGTGGAGACGCCAGCTCTTGGGTGGCTTTTGACTCGGACAGCAAGACCGTGGGCATCGGCACAAACTTTCCCGATACTGATCTTGAGATCCTGGCAGATAGCTGGGTTGATATCGTAACACTCGGAAAGGATTCCCCCAACAAGCTGAGATTTAGCAGCGGCACCGGGTATGCTTCGATCAGTGGGGGGGACGGTAGCCCCCAGAGAGACGATATCGTTATCGCACATGCGACAGGCGAGATAGGGATAGGCACGACTCTCCCGGATGCTAAACTCGATGTGGTTGGCCGCGTAACGGTGACTGGCAATATGATCTTGGATGGGATTCTATTTGCCGAGGCTTCAACAGGCATGGGACAAGCAGCAGGCTGGTTCGAGGATCTCTCCAGCATCGGCTCGGGGCTCTTTGTCAGCGGTGAGGGAGAGGACGGGGTGTACGTTTCGCCAGGTGGCCAGGGAATGGCCTGTACGGGCTATGATATCGGGGCCTATATCAGGGGGGATCGGTCCGGTAATAACGAGCAAAGGGCAATCCATGCGGAAATAGGCACCGGCGACCATACCTATATCTGTTATCGTACAGCCGGTGGGCTGCAGTATGATGTCTATGGCACTGGCGGAGTCGCGTTCGCGATGCCGACCTCGAAGGGTGACCGGACTCTGGTAGCCCCGGCAAGCCCGGAGCCATGGATCGAAGACTATGGAAGTGGTGAGATCGTTGATGGTGTAGGCCACGTAGACCTCGATCCACTCTACCTTGACTGCGTAACTGCGAAAGCAGGGGACCCGCTCAAGGTCTTCATCGAGCTAACCTCCCCGCTCGTTAACCATTACTACATCGAAAAGGGCCTGACGGGGTTCGAGGTGATCGTGGTTGGAGAGGATGCCAAGAACGCGAATGCCACCTTTGACTACAGAGTGGTCAGCGGGCGGAAGGGCCGCGAAAAGCAGAGGTTTGAGGAGGCTGCCCCGGTGATGGAGGCCATGCAGGTACACCAAGCCAAGCAGAGGCCCGTCGTTGAGGAGGCGCAGATGAAGGATCAGCAGTAGTGAGACGCAGCGAGTCAGGCTGCCTGGATTGCGCCTGGTCCAGGTGTCAACGAGAGGGATGTAATAGCAGGAGACGAGACTAAGTGAGAGGCGGTGTTAGAAGTGTAGATATACCAGACCCATCGAGACACTTTCTGGCAGTTTCCTGTGTGCAGAAAGGGGTTCCTATGGGTTAGAAGATGCGGTTAGGTTGATCTGAATTGATGGTGGTTCAGTCGATGAGTGGCTATGGCGGGCAGAGGCCTTCGGCTGAGAGGCAATTGCACGTATGGGTTTCCCTGAGAGCTACCATATCCCACAGAACCACGCTTTCAGACATTTGTCCGGGGAGCCATTACAGCTAGAGCACGTCTACATTGACAGAGTCTCTCTTCTGTGATAGACTCACTTCTGAAGTAGAGCGGTTGAGCTAAGGAGGGAGTTTCTGATGCCTGCGAGAGTACTGCTGTCTCTGTTTCTGGTTTCAGCGCTGCTATGTAGTGTGTCTGCTGTTTCCACTGGAGGGCCTTTCGTCCGGAGACTCATAGATACCGACTTAATTGATCTTGATATCCGTTTCACTGCCATTGATGGGACGTGTATTGCCGATGTCAATGGCATGTTATTCTGTTTCGGTGGAGGGGAATATCTTGACCCAACCCTGGTATATCCTGAGGAATACTGGGCGGAGTATCCTCTATATCTACCAGATACCGAGACTGGCATTGTTGTGGACGTGACATACAATGGCCCTGGTCAGCTTAATCTGACGGTTGTAACCGAAACGTACGTTGTGAACCTGGATGGATCACCCGGCGAGCTCATTGACGGACCCAACACTACAGACCTAGTGGCCGTTGCAGGAGAAATAGAATACATACCCGTATGGTTTATGCTACCTCCGGATGTAAAGAGCCTAGACAGAGTCATAGTGAGACTCTATAGTGAGGCAAATCTGCTCATGACGGAGGAAGCCTTATTCTGCCCGCCTGATGAAGAGATAGTAGACGGAATGCTGGAGTAGGTAGTAACCACCCAGGAATCATCGCCGACCTCTCAGCGGTCAATACTGTCATTAGCTCTGAGAACACCCTGGCACAGGGCAACGTCCTGCCTCAACACTCGTCAAGTCGCTTGCGCGGCTCCCTTTTGCTCTGTCGCCACAGTATCCCACAGAACCGCGCTCTCAGACACCAGTCCGGGGAGCCAGTTCGCATCAAAGGCAGAACTTCGAGAAGCCTCCGGTCCCGCGCAGGCTTTTGCCTTTCGACAATTGCGTTGATTTCCCAGAGGATCTGCTGTGTAATATCTATAGGATAGGTACAACTCATCTCGGGCAGATAGCTGGGGGTTTCTGTGGTTCCTGCACCTGACGAAGGTCGGCCGGACGAGACCAGACCATTAAAAGTGCTTTTACCGGGCACGATGATCTCCCACTACAAGATCGCTGAGAAGATCGGTGAGGGTGGGATGGGCGTGGTCTATAAGGCCCAGGACAGCAAACTGGGCCGGGCCGTGGCCCTTAAGTTTCTACCGCCTGGTCTGCTCTGCGACGCCGAGGCCAGAGCCCGCTTCGAGCATGAGGCCAGGGCAGCCTCGGCTCTGAATCATCCCAATATCGCAACGATCTACCAGATTGATGAAGCGGAAGGTCGTTGCTTCATCGCAATGGAGTTCCTCGATGGAGGATCACTCAAAGGGCTCCTGAAGGCCGGGGACCTCTCCCTAAAGGGGATCCTGGATCTGGCAATTCAGATAGGTGAAGGCCTCAATGCTGCTCATGAGCACGGCGTGACCCATCGGGATATGAAACCCGACAACATCATGCTTACGAAGAAAGGCCTGGCCAAGATAATGGACTTCGGCCTTGCGAAACTCAAGGGTGCGCCCAAGGTTACCAAGACAGGGACGACGCTGGGGACCCTGCAGTATATGTCTCCCGAGCAGGCAGGGGGCGAAGAGGTTGATGGCAGGAGTGACATCTTCTCCTTTGGCGTGATTCTCTACGAGATGATCACAGGCAGATTGCCCTTCAAGGGGGATAATGAGGCCGCCATCATCAACTCCATCATGAGTGACACCCCGGAGCCGCTTGCCCGGTTCAAGGCGGACCTACCGGAAGGGCTCCAGAGGATAGTAGACCGGGCCCTGGCCAAGGATACTCGCGAGCGGTACCAGCATGCGGATGACATGGTGGCGGAGCTCAGGCATGAGAAGCGGCTCCTGGAGACGAGCGCAAGCACTGTCATCCAGACACAGGCGATCCGGCCTGCGCGAAGCAGGCGGCTGCTCCCCATCGTGATTCCGGCCGTGATAGCCGCCGTGGTTATACTTCTGATCTTTGTCTTTGAGCCTTTCCGGATTGAGATGGGGCCAGGCAAGGAGGTCTTGGCTCAGGAGAACTCACTCGCCGTCATGTATTTTGAGAATATGGTCGATCCTGAGGACCAGGATCGAACTGCCCAGATGCTCACGGCCTTGCTCATAACCGATCTATCGGAGTCCGAATATATACGCGTCTTGAGCCGGCAGAGGCTGTACGACCTCCTGAAGCTGCTCGGCAAGGATGACCTGACCGTGATAGACAAGACGGTTGCCTCGCAAGTTGCCGAGAAAGCAAGGGTGAGGTGGATTCTGACGGGCAGCGTACTCACGACCGAACCGGGTATAGCGCTGG
The DNA here is from genome assembly GCA_025774845.1 of bacterium. Taxonomy (GTDB): domain Bacteria; phylum Arandabacterota; class Arandabacteria; order Arandabacterales; family Arandabacteraceae; genus Arandabacterum. The sequence goes on along the minus strand of JALGZP010000089.1, from coordinate 1,775 downwards.
TATCCGAGATATCAGACGCGGCAACCGGAGAGATTCTGGCCAGCCAGCGCATCACGTCCGAGGCGGATGAGGATCTCTTCTCGCTCGCTGACCGGTTGTCGGCACAGATAAAACAGGACCTCTCACTTCCTGAGCAAGCGAGGACCGAGCAAGATGTGCCTGTGGCGGATGTCACCACACATTCCCCGGAAGCATTCCGCCACTACCTTGAGGGAAGTGACTACCTCTACAAACTCTATTCCGCGGAGGCCCGGGAAGGCTTCAGGAAAGCTCTGGAATTCGACTCCACTTTTGCCATGGCATATTACCAATTGATTCACCTCACCTCCGGCTCCGAGCGTGAGGATATGATATCCAAGGCGCTGAAATACTCAGGCAACGCCAGCTGGAAGGAAAGGCAATTCATAGAGGCCCGGGCCGCGCGTCGGCGCGATGACCCCGAGGGGGCGATATCGATACTCAAGACCATTCTCGGGCGCTATCCTGATGAGGTGCGGGCGTTGGAGCTGATAGGCTGGATTCACCGTGAAGATCTCGAGCAGCCCGAGCAGGCTGCTTTCTATTATGAGAAAGCGATTGAGATAGATCCTCTTCATAAGAGTGCATACAACAGCCTGGCCTACGCTTGCGATGCGATGGGGGATTATGAGAGAGCCATCTGGGCAATCAACAAGTATATTGAGCTAGCCCCCGACGAGGCTAATCCCTATGACAGCCTGGGTGATCTCTACAGGAACAGTGGCAACCTAGACGGGGCAATTGAATCCTATCAGAAGGCCCTGGCTCTCAAGCCAGACCTGTACTTTGCCCTGGAACATCTAGGGCGCACATACCTCTTCAAGCGAGAGTATGCCCGGGCTGAAAGCTGCTATCAGGTGTTGGCCTCGTGCCCCAACGCGTTCCAGCGCGCAGCCGGGCGCACGTTTATGGCCCTTGTTCCAATGCATCAGGGGAAGTTCGAAACCGCCATCAGGCGGCTTGACCATGGCATCGCCAGTGACAGATTGGAGCAGCAGTGGGGGCACTTCGCTGTTAAGAATGTATTGAGAGCCGGTATCCACGCGACGAGAGATAGCCTTGGTCTGGCTCTGGAGATGTTTGAGATGTGCGTTGAGCTGGCCCGGAAGGGTAACTTTGATCCTCCAGGCTACGGGCGAGAATACGTGGTCTGGGTTTTGGCCGCAATGGGGGATTTAGAGAAGGCCGACGAGGTGGCTCAGGCTCTGAAGAGAGATATTGAAGAGAATGATGAATCTCTGATGGGTGTGTACTGGTTTGCCGTCGGATGCATAGACTTCGAGAAAGGCGATTACGAAGCATCCGTTTCCGCCTTCGAGAAGTCGCTGGAGGATTATCAGGACTTCCTGACGCGCTACAAGCTCGGGGAAGCGTATCTCGCATCAGGTAGGCTCGGTGAGGCCGTGGCCACATTTGAGAAAGCGCTATCGACATACAACCTCAGCCGCGTACAGGCTCCGTTCTTTGCAGTGATGGCCTACTACGTCTTGGGCCTGGCTTATGAGAAGTCGGGGTGGACCACGGAGGCAATCGAGCAGTACGAGGAATTCCTCGACATCTGGAAGGATGCGGACCCCGGCATACCCGAGATCGAAGACGCCCGCCAGCGGTTGGCCCGCCTCAAGAGCGGAGCATGAATCTGCTAACTGCCTAGTCAGCGATCACAATCCTAATCCGGCCCCGGGCAATGCACCTTGCTACAATCGCTACAGAATCCCATAAAACCGCGCTTTCAGACATTTGTACGGGGAGCCACA
>JALGZP010000088.1 GCA_025774845.1 bacterium | reverse complement strand
TCTACAGGGTTTTGAGACCCAGCGTGCGGATGGAGTCTTCCTCGAACTTGGAGGACATGACTCAAGTTACCAGGGGTTCTCACTCCTCCAGTTCCAGCAGCACGTACTTCATTTCCCCTTTCCCGCGTACAATGCAGCAATCCAGCTCGGCGCGGAATGGGAGGTCACACGTGTCACACCCACTGGAGAGATAGATTGTACCGGTAACACACGGACAGGTCTTGGCCAGGAAGACTGGATGGGCGGGACCAAGGACGTCGCATACCTCGAGGTGCTCCTGGGTCTGCTGTATTGTGGTGAGGCGCAGGACTACGGTCCTGCAACTGCCGCCGCGATACGCATCTTCGATTATCTTTCGGGCCTGTCAACCGGGGCCGGTGTGGAGGACGTAGTCCCGGATGGTGAAGCACGTCAGACGTCGATTGTCCTCCATCAGAACCATCCGAATCCGTTCACGGGGACGACGACGATCGGCTATACGCTCGGGTCTGCACAGAATGTGAGGATGGCCGTTCACAACACGCTTGGCCGGCGCGTACGTACTCTTGTTGACGGGTTGAGCCCTGAGGGCTATTCCCGGGTGGTGTGGGATTCGAAGGATGATGCGGGAAATACCGTCGCTCCGGGTGTCTACTCAGTAAGCCTTGAGGGGTCGGGTCGCATTCAGTCACGCAAGGTTTTAGTCCTGGAGTAAAGAGAAGGGATGCGACTGAGTCTGGCAAGTCCGGACGCCTGCCTTATTTATCAGCCAGCGAGTCGACCAGTTTCCTCCACTCTTCGGTGAATTCCTTCTTCTCTATATTCTGAAGCTCACCCAGTAAGATCTTCTGGTTCTGCTGCTTCTCTTCGTCACTCAAACGGTCGTAGTCACCCTTGAGGATCGTCGCGTCCTTGAACCAATCCCAGTTTTCCTTCGTATCGTCTATCTCATTTCGCTTGCCGAAACCCGTGGGACAGGCGATCAGGATCTCAACAAAGGCAAAGCCTTTCTTCTTAAGCGCTTTCTTTATGCTCGCAGTGGCCTCATACGGGTAGCTCGGAAGCCAGCGGGCGACATATGACGCTCCGGCCCCGATGGCCAGATTCGCAAGATCGAACGGCTGTTCCACACAACCGAAGGGAGACGTCGTAGTCAGGCCCCCGACCGGTGTCGTCGGCGAAGCCTGGCCTCCTGTCATACCGTAGTTATAGTTATTAATCTCGATTACGGTCATATCCACGTTTCGCCTCGCCGCGTGGATAAAGTGATTTCCACCGATACCGGCGCAATCGCCGTCACCAGTGAACACGACCACATTGAGTTCCGGTTTGGCCAGTTTGACTCCGGTGGCAAAGGTGAGTGCGCGGCCGTGGGTGGTGTGAAGGCCGTCGGCATCTATGTAACCCGGCAGCCGGGATGAGCAGCCGATACCTGAAAGGAAAACCACGTCATCTAAATCGATACGGCACTCGTTGAGCGCCCGGAGGGTGTAGTTTAGGACATTGCCGATACCGCAGCCGGTACAGAAGATCGACGGATACATCTCTGGCCGCAGGTACTTCTTTATGCGTTCAGCCTTGTTAAACATCCGATTCGTCACTCCTTCAGTGCTGCCGCTATCTCCTGTGGCGAATGCATGATCCCACCGATCTTAGGGAGTTTGATCACCTCGGCATTGTAACCAACTGCTTCTTTCACTTTGTAGTAGATCTGTCCGAGGTTCATTTCGGGTACGAGTATCCTTCTTGCCGATTCACCTATCCGCCGGAGCACCTGGTCCGGGAATGGCCAGATGGTTATGAGCCGGAGGTAGCCGACCTTCTTACCTTCAGCACGGAGCATCTTCACCGCATATGCGGCCGCCCGCGAGGTGATCCCGTAGCTTACGATCACGCTCTCGGCATCATCCATGTAGAGTTCCTCGACGCGGGTGAGCTTCTCGGTGTCATCTGATATCTTTTCGCAGAGCCGGGTTATGAGCTGCGTGTGGATCTCGGCGTCGTCCGTTGAGGGAAGCCCGCTCGGCTTATGAGTCAGACCCGTATAGTAGGTGTGGTAACCACTCCCGAAGTCGGCGAGCTGTGGGACTTTGCCGCTCTCGGGGAGGAACGGGATATAGTCACCGGGCTCCTTCGAAGGTCTTGCTCTTTCGATGATCTCATATTTGCCGTGATCGGGGAGGGTTATACCCTCACGCATATGCCCGACTTCGCCATCGGTCATAAGTAGTACAGGGTTACGGTACTTCTCGGCGAGATTGAAACACTCAATGGTGAGATCCAGCGATTCCTGTACCGAGTTGGGGGAGAGGGCTATGACTTCATAGTCACCATGCGACCCCCACTTCGCCTGCATGATATCTCCCTGCGAGGGCTCTGTAGGTTGGCCGGTTGAGGGTCCCGAGCGCTGGACGTTCACGACTACGCAGGGTGTTTCGGTCATAAACGCATAGCCGATATTCTCCTGCATAAGCGAGAAACCCGGTCCCGAAGTCACCGTCATGGACTTAACGCCGGCGAGCGAAGCCCCGATAATGGCCCCCATGCTTGCGATTTCATCTTCCATCTGAACATAAGCGCCGCCTATCCGGGGGAGGAGCTGCGACATCACCTCCGCAGCCTCGGTAGCGGGCGTGATCGGATAGCCGGCAAAGAAACGGCAACCGGCAAGTAAAGCCCCGTAGGCGTATGCTTCATCACCCTGGGCAAAGAGTTGCTTCTTACCTATTGCCTTCAATACGCGGTCGTATCCGGTGCGGTCCACTAGCTCTTTCCCTCTTGCTTTGCGAGCTTGATACCTCTGTTAAAAGCTTCAACATTGAGATCGATAGTGTGCTTGGGTACCTTGTCCCTGATCGTAGCTTCCATGGACTCCGGTGCCATCACCCCCGTCGATTCCACGAGGTAGCCAAGCATTACCGAGTTGGCGACCATGCGCTTGCCGAGATCGTCGGCGGTCTTTGTGAAGGGGACGGATTGGACTTCATCGCCCTCGGCTTTTACCAGGTCCGCATCCACAATGATCTTGCCGTTTTCCTTTACAGTCGCGCGATACTTGTTGAATGCGGTCTGATTAAGTGCAATTAAGATGTCGGCCTCGATCACCTTGGGATAGTCTATATCTTCATCCGATACCACGACTTCACTTCGTGCCGCACCGCCACGTGATTCCGGACCGTATGACTGGGTCTGGACCGCCCGCTTGCCGTCGAGGATGGCGGCTTCACCCAGCAGTCGCCCCGCCAGCACAACACCCTGGCCTCCGAAACCGGCGACACGGATTTCTGTTCTCATTCGAACACCCTGACATCTATGATGCCGGTTGCGGTCACGCGGGCTAGGTCGGCTTCAACCCGTACCCTTCCTCAAAAGCCAGGAGGTTCTTCTCAACGAGTTTCTGCGGAAGATGCCGCTCGATGCTTTTCCTGACCGACTCCCTGGACACGATCCCGAGCAGGGCCGACATGTAACCGATGATGACGATGTTCCCCATGATCTTCTGACCAAACTTCTTAAATGCTATGTCCGTGGCGGAGATCTTGTGGACTTCTGCGTTCCCTGCGCCGGCTTTAACCAGGTCCTTATCGATGATCAATATCCCGCCATCCTTAAGATGACCGATGTAGGTGTTGTATGCATCCTGGGAGAGTGATATCAGAACGTCGATCTTGGGTGATTCGAGCTCATAGATCTTTTCCTTCGATATGATGATATCGCACTTGCTGGCGCCGCCACGTGAGGCGCTGCCATAGGATTGGGTCTGGACGGCATTCAGGCCGTCGGTGACCGCAGCCTCACCGTATACCACGCCTGCCAGCACGATTCCCTGCCCGCCGAAACCGGAGAACCTGATGCTGATGGATGTGAAGCCGTCTTTCGTCAAGAGATGCTCCAATCCTCGGGCCGGCGGCCCGCATCTTTCTTCCGTATCTCGTCATTGAGCTGACGGAGGTTCGCGGTGAATTCCGATTTGTCCCGTTCTGCGAGGCGTCCGACCACGATCTTGCCCGCCAGCTCCTCGGGAGTCATCTCCGCAGCTTCCTGCGCTCTCACGGCGGTCTCCTTGTACTCCTGCAATGCCTCGGTACCTGTCCGTTTGCCGATCCTCCGTCCATAGCTTATCGGACACTGGGAGCGGATCTCTATAAAGGCAAAGCCCTTCCTGGTAAGTGCCTTCTGCATCGATTCCATCAGCGGGAAAACATGGAAGGTAGTCCAGCGGGCGACGTAACTCGCCCCCGCTGCGGCTACGAGTTCGGCTATCTCAAAGGGATGTTCGACATTGCCATAGGGTGATGTCGATGTGGGGACACCGGCCGGGGTTGTCGGGGCCAGTTGTCCACCCGTCATGCCGTAGATCAGATTATTGACCATGAATACCTTGATGTCGATGTTGCGTCTGGCGGCATGAATCAGATGATTTCCGCCTATCCCGATAAGATCACCATCGCCCGCAATCACGACCAGGGTCTTATCCGGACGGGTCACCTTCGCTCCAGTTGCAAAGGGAATAGGTCTGCCGTGCGTTGTATGTAGCGTATCACCCATGAAGTAAGGGCTCGGTATCCATGATGAACAGCCGATCCCCGTGACGGAGATGAGGTCATTCGGATCCATCTGGAGCTCGTCAACGGCATGTGCATAACAGTTGAGCACAATACCGCATCCACACCCCGGACAGAACGCGGTGGGGAGGACCTCCTTGCGAAGATACTTGAAGAGACGATGTCTTCGCTTGTCCGCCTTGTCTTTCTGATCAGCCACTCGTCTTCACCTAGATTCCCTTCATTCCGTTGTAGATCTCGTCTATCGTGTGCGTGATTCCGCCGATCTTGGGTATGGAGACAACATCACACTTGCTGAACCGTTCGATCTCGCGTGAGAGCTGCCCGAGATTCATCTCCGGCACAAACACCTTTTTGGCCCGGGCGGTCAGCTCTCTCACCTTGCCCTCGGGGAAGGGCCAGATTGTTATAAGCCGCAGCATGCCGATCTTCTTGCCCTCGGCTCTTGCCCTGAGCAGAGCCCCTGCGGCGGGCCGGCTCGTGGCTCCATAGGAAATCAACACATAGTCGGCATCTTCAAGATTCATCTCTTCGTATCTTGCTATCCTGTCGCGGTTGTCGGCGATCTTCCTGCACAGCCTGGTCACAAGCCTCTCGTGTACATCCTGGCTCTGAACATCCCTGATTCCCGTCTCCTTGTGGGTTGAGCCTGTGACATGGATGAAACGACCCAGACCGAATTCTGCCATCGGTGGAATCTCATCTCCGCCGAAGATCATTTCGTCACCCGTAACCAGTTTCCGCTCCCTTATCTTCACATCCTTCAAGGGAGGCATGGTGATTCGCTCCCGCATGTGCCCGACCTCACCATCCATAAGCACGATCACCGGGGTGCGGTATTCCTCGGCCAGGTTGAATGCTTCGATCGCAAGGTCAAAGCACTCCTGGACGGAGTTTGGCGCAAGCGCGATCATCTCGTGATCGCCGTGGGTGCCCCACCGGGCCTGCATGACGTCACCCTGAGCCGGCATCGTGGCCTGGCCGGTTGACGGTCCCGAGCGCTGGACATTTACTATCACACAGGGCGTCTCGGTCATCACAGCATAACCGATGTTCTCCTGCATCAGCGAATAACCCGGTCCGGAAGTGGCGGTCATTGCCTTGGAACCGGCCCAGACCGCACCAATGACTGCGGAGAGTGAGGCAATCTCGTCTTCCATCTGGATATAGTAGCCGTCCACATGGGGCAACTCCGCCGACATCACCTCAGCAACCTCAGTTGCCGGGGTTATGGGATAGCCTGCGAAGAAATCGCAGCCGGCATAGAGCGAACCATAGGCCACGGATTCGTCACCCTGCATGAAATAGCTGCGCCCGGCGAACCGGCTGAGGTAGTCGGTGCGCAACTTGCTGCTGCGTGTCTTGCCTCTGGGTTTCTTCTTGCCGGTGCTCAATGCCCTCTACTCGTTCAATATGATGATAGAAAACTCCGGGCAGAGGAGCTCACACAGCCTGCATCCCACGCAATCCTTCTCCTTGACGGGGACCGGGACGTAATAGCCCTTGCTGTTGATCTTCTCCGAGGTCTCGAAGACCTTCAGGGGACAGAAGTCCACACAGATCCCACAGCCTTTGCAGAGCTCCTCATCTATTTCAATCATGCTCAGTACCCTTTACAGTCCTTTCGATGCATATACTGAGGTAGTGTACTATCTCCCGCCGAAATATGCAATTTCAGAATGCGCACGTAAGACCCGCCCGCCCGCCGGCTCGCCTTCGGTCCGCCGTGCTCAGACTGCAGGCCTTCGCTTGCGTCCCAAAGGCCTCGCCGTCGAATTCTCTGGTCGTTCTGCACCGTCGGGTCTCCGTGCCCGGCTTTGCGCCACCCTCCATCTGTAGCCACTTGACACTTAGACGCTAAAACGTTATAATGTCATCATGAGAAACGAACACAAGCGCGCAACAGTCTACTTCGATCCGGACATCCACCGTGCTCTGCGGCACAAGGCGGCGGAGACCGAGCGTTCGGTGTCCGACCTCGTGAATGAGGCCGTCAGACGGAGTCTTGCTGAGGACGCGGAGGATCTGGTCGCTTTCGAAGATCGGGTCGCCGAGCCCACTGTTCGCTTCGAGACGGTCGTCAAGGACCTGAAGCGTCGTGGCAAGATATGATCTCCTGATCAAGCGGTCGGCAATCAGGGAACTCGAGGCGGTATCCACTCAGAAGCTCCGTCGACTGATTGTAAAGAGAATGCGGACCCTTCAAGTCGACCCACGTCCACCTGGTTGTGAGAAACTCATCGGCCGGGGCAGGTATCGCGTCCGCCAGGGTCCGTACCGAATCGTCTATGCTGTCGATGACGCGAAACTTGAGGTTACGGTCTTCAAGATAGGTCAGCGCAAGGATGTTTACAGGTAGGCCTACCTGCCTGGGCTAAGGGCCTTGAGGATGCGCTCTCTGGTGGCAGGCTCGGCCGGGCCTATGATGAAGTCGACCGAGGTCTGATTCTGACTGAATAAGTACATATCGGGTTCCATGACCCCCGCGAGAATTTCAGAGAAGGCACTCTCAAATTCCCCGGCATCACGCCCGGTGTCCCATACCGAGGACCCTATGATTACAAGATCGTCCTCCGGAATCAGATAGGCCTCGAAGCGGAGACCATCCCAGCCTGTCGCTGCCTCCACCGCGCCGGCATTGGTAGCTTCGTACATCCTGAAGAGCGTCAAGAGATCGAACTCGCCAAGCGTGTTGGTGTAGTACGGATCCCAGCTCTCCGGTACAACGGCCGCTACCCCTGAGATATCGATCGGTGTGGGTTCGTCCCGGTCCAGGTACTTTTCCGGATGAAGGACCTGCTCACTCGTAGCAGGTATATCGTAAAACAGCGAGACCAGCTGCTTGTGGGAGTTGACCTCGAGCCATCTCTGCACAAAGGCGCCGCCTTCGGCATACGGGCTGATCAAGACTTCCCTGAGATAGTGCGGGAACTGCCTGAGATCCTTCTGCGCGAAACCGCTACGCATGAAGACTCTCGTATCCGGCAGATCGTCCAGTTCCCGGTCATTCATGTATGCCACCATAACAACGGTAGCCATTCCCTCGATCGTGGACCGGAACGCATACTCATAGTCGAGATCCTTGAGCGCGATCTCGGAGTGCGCGACTATGTCCACCTCGCGGTCCTGAAGAGCATGCGTGAGCTCATGAGAAGCGATCATGTCCTGGTACATCGGAGTCCTGAGCACGGGGGGCAGATCGGATATTCCGGTAAACGCCTTGGCCCGCGGGTCGTAGAGCCCGCCACCCTCCTGGCCCACAAGGTCGAGGAGACCTGCTTCGAGATCATAACCCTCCGGCAAGAGACCTATCTCAGCAAGACACCGGCCCCGGCGGACAAGTTCCTTGTCGGGATACTCCTCGTCTACAAGATTGACCAGAAACTCCCTGAACTCGCTTCTGCTCATCACGACGACCTTGATCTGTTTACCTTCCGGCATACCGGTGAGCTCTGCGACGGCAGGTTGAATCTCCTCAACAAGCCTTTCCAGTCTTTCGCGTTCGGTTCTGTGACCTGTCACTTCAACCGCGGCTTCGACCGCGCCGGTGACCTGCAGCGAGCTCAGGGAAAGCGTGATGAGGGCTGTGCTGATTAATACGGTGTGCTTCGAGAGCATGATCGTGTGACCGCCTTTCGAGGTACATCATCCTATGACAAAGAATGCAAGGTTTATGCCACCGGGAAAGAACGTGTTTACGGCAGTCTGAGGGTTTGACTGTCGCAGCGCTGACACAGTTGTGAGTCAATCAGGGGGCTGGCTCAGGCACCGGTTACCCTAGGGTGGCCTCCTCACCGTATTCGGGGACCGAAACACCCCACCTGGTCTTCTTCTTGAGGCTCTTCGCAAAGGCCTGTGCGGCCTCCGGTTCCCCGTGTGTTATGAATACATGCTTCGGCGCATCTTCCAGCTGGGTAATCCACGCGAGGAGTTCGTCACTGTCGGCGTGGGCTGAAAAGCCGTTGATCTTAGCAATCCTGGCCCTGACAGGATACATCTGGCCGTAGATTCGAACATGGTTCGCACCCTCGAGGATCTCCCTGCCGAGAGTGCCGCCGGCCTGGTATCCCACGAAGAGCACGGTGCTTTCGGGTCTCGGGATATTGCTCACAAGATGATGTTTTACTCTTCCACCGGTGCACATCCCCGAGCCGGCGATGATCACCGCTCCCTTTCTCACGTAGTTTATCGCCTTTGAATCATCGACTGAACTGGCCATCTTAAGACCCGGGAAGGTGAAGGGGGAGTGACCCTTATCTACGAGCGCAATCATCTCCTCGTCGAAGATGTCCCGGTGGTGCTTGAATGCGTCCGTCACCCGGATTGCCATCGGGCTGTCGATAAAGACACTCACCTCGGGGATCCTGTCCTCGATCAAGAGTGTGTTCAGACGGTAGAGCAGTTCCTGGGTCCTGCCTATGGCGAAGCTTGGTATGACGACGTTGCCGCCGCGTTTGCCGGTGGACACAATTGCATCCTCAAGCAGGCTATCAACATCCGCCGGGTCTTCGTGTACCCTGTTTCCATAGGTCGACTCCATGACCACGTAGTCCGCCTGTTTGAATACGGTTGGGTCATTGAGTATCGGTTTGTCGCGTCTGCCGATATCTCCCGAGAACAGAATCGTGTCCTTGTCTCCGTTGGCTGGGACCTCAAGCCTTATCATCGATGCGCCCAGAATGTGTCCTGCGTCATGAAACGTCGCAACGATCCCGCTGCCAAGCTCAAGCGGCTTTCCATAACTCCATGGTGTCAGAAGTGGAAGGCAATTGCGGACGTCCTCTTCTGTATAAAGCGGAAGAACCGGGTGGGGTCCCTTCCGGCCCTCGCGCTTGTGGCGCTTGAGCTTAAACTCGGCATCTTCTGCCAACACGTGGGCGGAATCCAGAAGTGATATCCTGGCGATCTCGAGTGAGGCGGCAGTACAGTAGACCCTGCCTGAGAAACCCTGGTTGACGAAACGCGGCAGGTAGCCGCAATGATCGAGGTGGGCATGGGTCAAGAGCACGATGTCGATGCTCTCCGGCGGAACGGGGAACGGATCCCAGTTTCTCGCCTTATACTGGCGTTCCTGATAGATCCCACAGTCAATCAGTATGTTAAGACCGTCACATTCAAGCAGGTACTTCGACCCGGTCACGTTCTGGGCTGCACCCAGAAACCTTATTGTTGTCGCCACGGATTCACTCCCTCCGGTTGCAATT
>JALGZP010000031.1 GCA_025774845.1 bacterium | reverse complement strand
ATCTGGCAGATCGTAACCTACATGTTCTTCCACGGGAGTGTCCTGCACATTCTCTTCAATATGCTCTTTCTCTGGATGATGGGCTCGGAGATCGAGCGACTCTGGGGAAGCCGGGAGTTTCTGAAGTACTACTTGATCACAGGTTGTGGCGCGGGGCTGGTGAACGTGCTTGTTCAACCGAGATCGGGTATCCCGACAATAGGCGCATCGGGGGCCATCTTCGGTTTGATAATCGCATTCGCCATGGCGTTTCCCAACAGAGAGATCCTGCTGTACTTCCTGATAAAGATAAAGGCGAAGTATTTCGCCATCCTTGTCGGCGTGCTTGAGTTGGTGGCACTCTTCCTGATGCCAAGCGCCCCGATTGCAAGATTTGCCCATCTCGGAGGCCTGGTAGTCGGGTATGCGTACATCAGGCGGAAACACCTGGGGCAGCCGGTCAAGAGGAAGATTACAGAGTGGCATCAGGAAGCGTCGGTGCTTGCAAGTAAGCGGGAAGCTGAGCGCCGAGCGCGACAACAGGCCGAGATCGACAGGATCCTCGACAAGATAAACAAGCAAGGCATTTCCGCCCTGTCAGATGGAGAGAGAAAGTTCCTCGAAAATCAGAGCGGGAAAACGTCTTGAACTACAGGAATCTCCATCGCTGGGACGTGACCACCAGCGAGGCCAGGAAAATCCAGGATGAACTGCGGGATTCGATCACACCTCTGTGGGACGGCAGGGTCGTACGTACCGTAGCCGGCACCGACGTTGGATTCCCTGACAGGCAAACGGTGAGGGCTGCGGTTGTTGTGCTTACATGGCCGGGTCTTAAGGTCATTGCGACCCACGTCATAACCCAGCCATGCACGTTTCCATATGTCCCGGGTCTTCTGGCTTTCAGGGAGATACCCGGGCTCCTTTCAGCTCTTGAAGAGATCGATGACGAACCTGATGTCATATTCTGCGATGCCCAAGGGATAGCCCATCGACGGAGGATGGGTCTGGCAGCTCATGTGGGCATACTGCTCGACAGACCTGTCATAGGGTGTGCGAAATCGGTGCTCTATGGAAAGTTTGAAGAACCCTGCGACGAGCGGGGCTCATATTCGCACATGCTTGACGATCAGGGCGAGACTATCGGCGCAGCGGTGAGAACACGGCATGCTGTGAAGCCGGTTTATGTCTCGATCGGTAACAGGATAGATCTCGATAAGGCAATAGACATGGTTCTTGAATGCTCACCGAAGTACCGTATTCCCATCCCTCTCAGACTGGCCCACAAACTCAGTGTCGGTGAGGAGGTACTCTGATATGGCCGCCAGAAATCGGTTCTTTCTGATACGTCATGGCGAGACTGAGTTCAACAGACTCGGCATATTCAGAGGCAGGTATGAGGTAGATCTCAACGACAGGGGCCGGAGGCAGGCCGGGGAGATAGGCGCGGTCCTTGAGAGTGAAGGTATCGACTTCATTTTCACCAGCCCCCTCAGTCGGGCAGTTGAGACAGCCGAGATAGTGTCGCGGTCGATCGGCGTGGAATACCGGATCGATGAAGCCTTCAACAACATATCTCTCGGTGAGTGGCAGGGTGTGGAGAAAAAGAAGATACAACATGACTTTCCTGAAGAGTGGAAGCTCTGGACGACCAATCCGGAGAACCTCCTCATTCCCGGCGGCGAGACAGTCGAACAGGTGAGACAACGGTCTTTTGCGCGACTCGTTGAGATCACCGGGGAAGGGGGGACGACCTTCGCCGTCGTCACACACCGGTCGGTCATCAAGACACTTGCCGCCTCCATTCTCGGAGTGTCTCCTCCATACTTCTGGAAGTTTTACATCGACAACGCTGCGTACAGTGTCTTCGGATACGACGATGCCGGATTCACACTCTTAAGCTGGAACAACAACAATCATCTGAGCGAGAATGTTACCGAGGTGTTCTAACTGCAATGACACGACACCGGAAAGAGTCGAAGGAGGATGTCAAGAAACGGGCGAGGAAAATCGTTACGGCCTTGAGAAAGCGGTACCCGCAGGCGGTGACAGAGCTTCGCCATAGGACGCCCTTTGAGTTACTCGTAGCGACCGTGCTATCAGCCCAGAGCACTGATAAGAAGGTAAACGAAGTCACCGAGACACTCTTTCAAAAGTACCGGGGTCCCGACGATTTTGCGCGGGCCAGAAAGACAACACTTGAGAAGGAGATAAAAGTCACGGGCTTTTTCAGGAACAAGACCAAGAGCATAATCGGGCTTTCCAGGGACATCGTGGGGAAGCATGGAGGAAAGGTACCCGACAACCTCGAAGATCTGGTCGAACTCAGGGGCGTGGGCAGAAAGACGGCCAATGTGGTGCTTGCGGGTGCATTCGGGAAACCCGGAATCATTGTTGATACTCACATGATACGAATTGCAAACCGGCTGGGGCTGACCGCGAACAAGGATCCCGTCAAAATAGAGTTCGACCTCATGGAAGTTCTCTCGAAACGAGTGTGGGGGGAGTTTTCCTTCATGATCGTGCTTCATGGCCGCGCGATCTGCAAGGCCAGAAAACCCCTGTGTCACGTCTGCAACATTGAGAGACATTGCCCCTCGAGTACTCTGGGTTCTTAGGGAGTACCCCTAAGGGCGAAGCCGGATAATCCTCCTTCTCGTTGAGACCAGGATTACGATCGCGGCAGTGACGAGGAGTACGACGAGCACCACACTGTCCAGGCTGGCTGATTGGCTCTCCGTGGCGGTCTCGACATCCGCCACCGCCCGCCGTTCGGCCCGTTCCTTCTTCTCCTGGTCGAGCCGGCGCTGGTGATCGCTCTGCTGCATCAACTGGGTCTTCTCGGGGGTGGATTGTGCCAGCTGGATCTCAGAGGCTATGGCCGTGCCCATCATGATGATGCAAGCGGCTATAACGCAAACCAACGCTCGTCTGTCCATTGTGGAAATCACCCCCTGCGGCAATACTGATTCTATCAGACCCGGCGCCGGTTTTCAAGTGATTTCCCGAGGAGGGTGCCGGAGCCAGAGAATTGCAGGGTCAGAGGTGGCAGAGAGTTCCTGGGGCCGGGTCTTGAACTCAAGCGACAAACGCTTAATTTCAAGACCTGACCCCTCGGGTTCTCAAACTAGGCTTGTTGGAGGAGGAGGTTGATCTCCTTTTCAAACATTGTTTCCATGCCTTCGCCGTAGCCGATGTGTTTAAAGATCACCCTCCCACCGGCATCGATTATGAACGTTGTGGGTGTTGCTTGTACCTCGTAGTCCTTGTCTGATATTTCCTTGTCATCAAGCAGAACGGGCATGGTAACGGCGACATCATCTATCATCTTCTGGGTCAGTTCTCTTCTGTTTGAAGCATCAACGAGTATTACTTTCACACCTTCGACGGAGTACTTCGTGTAAAGCGCCTCGAGTTGCGGCAACTCCGCAACACAGGGGCCTCAAGTGGGGCTCAGGAAGTTGATGATAACTACTGTGCCTCCCGCGGGGTCGAACGCGTACGATTCACCATCAAGCGTCGGCAGGTCGAAGGCCGCTGCCGGCTGCGCTGCAGCCAACCGTGCGTCCCAGAGGGACCGGTCAAATGCTGCGATCTCGCCGGCGGAGTAGCCACGGACATCCATGAGCGAATCTATGCTAGCCCTCGCGTAGTCATATTCTCCCATGACAAGGATCCGCTTGAATGTATCGAAGGCCTTATCATCATCTCCCGCACCGAGCGAAGCGTAGGCCAGGTGCTGCAGTACCTCCTCGGAGGGCTCCTCAGCAAGGGCAACGGATGTTTCAAGGTTGGTGACCGCCTCTTCGTACATCCCCTTCTTGTAGTAAACCCAGCCACGGCTATCAATGTAACTTGCGCTGTCACTCCGGTTGTCGGCGAGTTCGATCGCTTTATCGCACATGGCCAGAGCCAAGTCCAGTTTCTCGCCCCTGTCCGCGAACCCGTAGCCTATCGCATTGTAGATCCATCCAACTTCAACGGGCTTTTCAAGCAACTCCTTACCGATAAGAGATGCCGCCTCGACACTCGTTTCGAGCTCTACCCTGTAAAGGTAGTAATAAGTGTAAGCTTTGCTTTCGGCATCATCCTCGGTTTCGATCGTCTCTCTGGCGAAGTCGACAAACCTGGCAGTGTCCTTGACTGCCCTGAGGAGTTCTCTTGAGATCATAGAGTAGGCCCTGGGTTTGAACTCACTCTCCGGGGACTCAGCTATGAAAACCTTATAAGCTGCAATCTTGGCTTCGGAGTCCTCGATTTCGTCGATCTCGGTCAGGCGGGCGATCTCATCAGCTTCCTCAACTGGCCCCACCCGGTTCTTAAGCGCGATACCTACGATGATAGCGACCACTATCACGGCGAATAGGATCCACAGTCCGGATTTCATACATTACCTCCTCTGCTTTATCTTCTCCGAGATGGACTTAGCCTGGCTGAAGAGGAGCAGATAATCTCTTCCGCCGGCCTTCGAATCGGTACCCGACAGATTGAATCCTCCGAATGGATGAACACCAACGAGTGCACCGGTACATTTCCGGTTGAAGTAGAGGTTCCCGACATGGAAGATCTGCTTGGCCAGGTTTATCTTCTTGCGGTTCTTGGTATAGACGGCGCCGGTAAGCCCGTATTCCGTGTTGTTGGCAATCTCAAGGGCATGATAGAAGTCCTTTGCCTTTATGATCGCAAGCACGGGACCGAAGATCTCTTCCTGGGAGATTGTTCCCTTGGGTGGAACATCTGCTATCACAGTCGGCCGAATGAAGAAGCCCTTCCGCGGAACTCTGCGTCCGCCCGCGACGAGCTTACCTTCTTTCTTACCAATCTTGATGTAGTTTAGAATGTCTCTCATCGCACCTTCGTTGATGACGGGTCCCATGTACTTCGCGTAGTCCTGCGTCGGGCCCACCTTGATCGCCTTGACAAGCGGGATAACCTTTTCGACGAACGCTTTGTACACGTCCTTAACCACGATCGCCCGCGAGCAGGCAGAGCATTTCTGGCCCTGGAAGCCGAAAGCGGACGCGACGACACCTGCCGCCGCCTCATCGAGGTCGGTCTCACTGTCGACGATGATCGAGTCCTTACCGCCCATCTCAAGTACGGCGCGTTTTATCCATATCTGTCCCTTCTCAAGCCGGGCCGCGACCTCGTTGATCCTCAAGCCCACTTCTTTTGAACCGGTGAAGGCAACGAAACGCGTCCTGGGATCCTGCACGAGTACCTCTCCGGCTATCCTCCCCGGGCCGCTGAGGTAATTGACGACGCCGGCCGGTACACGGGCCTCCTCGAGAATTTCCATGAACTTATATCCGATTGCGGGCGAATCACTAGAAGGCTTTAGCACCACCGTGTTCCCCGCGACCATTGCGGCCGTGGTCATCCCCGTCAGGATGGCAAGGGGGAAGTTCCATGGCGGGATCACTGCTCCGACCCCGAGCGGTATGTAGGCGAGTTCACTCTTCTCACCCGGGATTCTCGTAAGAGGCTGATCCCCACCGTATCTTATAGCCTCGCGACCGTAGAACTCCAGGAAGTCGATTGCCTCGGCGACATCTCCGTCTGCCTCTGCCCAGGACTTGCCGACTTCATAAACCATCCAGGCGGCGAGCTCGAACTTGCGTTTGCGCATGATCCGGGCCATCCTGAAGAGGTACGACGCGCGCTTTGCGGGCTTAACGAATTTCCACTCATTGAAAACCTCGCAGGCATTCTCGATGGCCTGCCGGGCAAGCTCAGGGTCTGCCTTCTGGAAGGTCCCGACCACCGTATCGGGTTCGGCCGGGTTTATGGACTTGAATTCATCTGGTGCCTTCCAGCGCGTGCCTCCGATTATCAGGGGATACTTCTTCCCCAGCTCGCCCTCAACCTTGAGAAGGGCGTCTTCCATCAGGGATCTGTTCTTGGGTTCGGAGAAATCCGTAAATGCCTCGTTCTTAAACCTCGTCATCTCACTCTCCTTGACCTTCCATGCTATTTGATCACGCCGTGCTTCTTACCGACCTTGGCAAAAGCCTCGATCGCCTTGTCCAGATGTGCTCGCGTATGTGCTGCCGAAACCTGCACCCTTATCCTCGCCTCACCCTTGGGAACGACCGGGTAGCTGAAGCCGATGACGTATATGCCCTCAGCAAGAAGGTCTCTTGCCATGTCATGAGCGAGTTTGGCATCGCCCAGCATTATAGGTACGATAGGATGGAACCCCGGCTTGATATCAAAGCCATTTGCGGTCATCTTATCCCTGAAGTACTTCGTGTTCTCCTCGAGTGTGTCCCGGAGCTCCGTGGTTTCACCCAGCATCCTGAACGTCGCCAGTGATGCGCAGATGATCGGCGGGGCCACGGTGTTGGAGAAGAGATAGGGACGCGACCTCTGGCGAAGAGTGTCTATGATCTCCTGCCTGCCCGTCGTAAATCCGCCTGACGCACCGCCGAGAGCCTTGCCCAGCGTGCTTGTAATCACATCGATCCTTCCCATCACGCCGCGGAATTCGGGAGTGCCCCGCCCGGTCTTACCGAAGAAACCGGTCGAGTGGGCATCGTCGATCATAACGAGGGCATCGTACTTGTCCGCCAGATCACAGATCTCATCGAGTTTGGCCACGTCTCCGTCCATGGAGAAGACACCGTCCGTCGCCACCATTCGTATTCTGGCGTCCTTCGATTCCTTGAGCTTCTCCTCGAGGTCAGCCATGTCGGCATGCTTGTAGATCTTGCGTTGGGCCTTGCAAAGCCTGATCCCGTCGATGATGCTGGCGTGATTCAGGGCGTCGGTTATGATGACACAGTCCTTATCAAGCAGGGTTTCGAAAAGCCCGCCGTTGGCATCGAAGCACGAGGAGTAGAGAATCGTGTCATCCGTACCCATAAAGTCGGCGATTTCCTTCTCGAGTTCCTTGTGGATATCCTGCGTACCGCAGATGAATCTCACCGATGACATGCCGTAACCGTATTTCTCCAGGCCCTCTTTCGCAGCTGCGACGACTTTCGGATGATTGGCCAGCCCGAGGTAGTTGTTTGCACAGAAGTTGATAACCTCACCCTGCGTCACCTTTATCTCTGCACCCTGTGGGGTGAGTATGACCCACTCATCTTTGAAGAGTCCCGCTTCCTTTATCTCGCTGAGCTGCGTCGTCAATCCCTTCTTTACACTTGCCCCGAACATATCAACGTCCTCCTTCTTCTCTAGAAGTGATGGTTTTTTCTACAGGCCTGCCAGTAGATTCTAGGCCCGCCAGAGGATTATAACGAAATAGCGGCGGTCTTCAAGTTCTTTCTCAATCAGGCTGACGGTCAGGAACGTCTCTATGAGCTGCCACGCCCTGTCGTGGAATCCGGGCCGCCCCTGGGCCGTTACGCTACGGTTTCATCCGATTCGAGGGGGGGTGTCAAGGTCGTGGATTGCCCGGGCATCCGTGGCACACCGGAGCGAGAAAGTTAAGAGTTGATCATTCCGGGACGACTTACTAGTATATGGCCCGTGTGTGGAACGCCCAACCGACGTATTTGATGGCGAGGGAAGACCGGTGAGTAAGATCAATCAGAATATCCTTGAGACTATCGGCCGTACGCCCCTGGTCAGACTGAACCGAATCACGGCCGGACTGACGGCAACGATATACGCTAAAGTAGAGTACTTCAACCCGGGTGGCAGCGTGAAGGACCGCATTGGGGTGAGGATGATTGAGGCAGCGGAGGAGGAGGGGCTGTTGGGGCCGGGTGGTACAATCGTAGAGGCTACGGCGGGGAATACCGGAGTCGGCCTTGCGCTGGCTGCGGCTGTCAAGGGATACAGGTGCATATTCGTGATGCCGGACAAGATGAGTGAGGACAAGATCAGCCTCCTGAAAGCATATGGCGCCGAGGTCGTGATTACCCCCACATCGATACCCCCGGACTCTCCTGAAAGCTACAACGGTGTGGCGGCGAGGTTGAGCCGCGAGATTCCCGGGGCTTTCAGGCCGGATCAGTTTTCCAATCCCAATAACCCGCTTGCTCATCAATCATCGACCGGGCCGGAGATTTGGGAGGACACACAAGGACAGGTAGATGTCTTTGTCGCCAGCATGGGCACGGGAGGAACCATCTCAGGGGTCGGCAGGTTTCTGAAGGAGAAGAATCCCCGCGTAGTCGTCGTAGGTGCCGATCCGGAGGGCTCCATACTTTCAGGCGATTCGCCTCATGAATACAAAGTGGAGGGGATTGGGGAGGATTTCATTCCCAAGAACTTTGATCGGCAGGTTGTCGACGAGATGATTCGTGTCAGCGATAAGGACTCATTCAACACTGCAAGGCGGCTGGCAAAGGATGAAGGACTGCTCGTGGGGGGCTCGTCGGGCACTGCAGTCGCGGCAGCGCTGAGATACGCGGAGAGGCTGACTGAGCCGACGACGATTGTGACCATGCTTCCTGATACGGGCAGAAACTATCTCACCAAGATCTTCTCCGACCAGTGGATGCAGGAAAACGGGTTCTGGGAGGGGGAGGTGAGGCCGAGGGTGACGGTAGGACAAGTCGTTTCATCCAAGAGCAATATCCCCGAGCTGGTGGCCGTGTCTCCTGAAGATAGTGTGCGTGAGGCACTTCGTCTCATGGTTCAGTATAATATCTCACAGATTCCGGTCATCGAGAATGGCCGATCCGTGGGCTGTTTGCAGGAGGCCACGCTGATGAAGCTCGTGTGCGAGGGGGTTGACATGGACAACCAGCGGACAAGTGCGGTAATGGGCAGGCCGCTTCCTGAGATTGACGAGAGCACGGAAGTGTCCGAGGCATACAGGGTACTGCTATCTCACAGCAGTGCGGTGATCGTGCTCGAGGAGGGTCAGCCCAGGGCCGTCCTTAGCCGGATTGACTTAGTTAACTTCTTTGCAAGGAGGGAAGGCAAATGAAGTTTGCCACCAGGGCTATTCACAAGGGCCAGGAGCCGGATAAGCTCACGGGGGCGGTCACGGTTCCGGTGTATTTGACTTCGACGTACCAGCAGGATGGACTGGGCAAACTGCGCGCGGGCTACGAATACTCAAGGACCGGCAATCCAAGCCGCGCCTCGCTCGAGGCCACGATTGCCAGTCTTGAAAATGGTAAGTATGGCCTCTGTTACTCCTCCGGCTCAGCCGCCACGACTGCCGTCCTGGACCTCCTCCGACCGGGTGACGAGGTTCTCACGACAATAGACATCTATGGGGGATCGTACAGGTTGTTCAAGACAGTGTTTGCAAAGTACGGAATAGACTTTGTGTTCATGGCGACCTCCAGCGCGGATGAAATCGCAGAGAGGATCTCCGGCAGGACGAGGATGCTATGGATCGAGACCCCGACCAACCCTCTGCTGAACATATTGGACATAGAGAAACTGGCAGGTGAAAAGCGGGATGACATCCTGCTGGTTGTGGACAACACGTTCGCCAGCCCTTACTTTCAGAACCCACTTGACCTGGGGGCAGATATCGTGGTTCACAGCACCACGAAATACCTCGGCGGTCACAGTGATGTTATCGGAGGTGCCCTGGCAACCGGAAACAGCGAGCTTTACGAATCCTGTAAGTTTTACCAGAACGCGGCCGGTGCCACACCATCCTCCCTCGATTGTTTCATGGTCCAACGCGGGATCAAAACGCTGGAAGTAAGGATGCTGAAGCACCAGAGCAATGCCTTCAAGATAGCGGACTTCCTCAAAGGCCACCCTCGGGTCGAAACCGTTTTCTTTCCCGGTCTGGCCGAACACCCGAACCATGACATTGCGCAGAAGCAGATGCGGGGACAATCAGGGATGGTCTCATTCAAGCTGCATGGCGGAAGACACGACCTGGATGACGTCCTCGGAAAGATGAAGATATTCATCCTGGCTGAGAGTCTCGGGGGTGTTGAGTCCCTGGTATGCTATCCCTATACAATGACCCATGCAGGCATTCCCGAGGATGAGAAACAGCAGATCGGCATCACCGAGAATCTCCTCCGGCTTTCAGTCGGAATCGAAGATGTCGATGATCTTCTGGAAGACCTTGAGCAGGCATTGAGCTGAGGGGCTGGCTCACCGTAACAGATCTCCCCGCCTGGTCTTACCACGCATCCGGTTTTCTCTGACGCGTGTCATCGCTGGCTTCAAGTTCTTTCTCGATGGGGCGGCCGGTCAGGAGAGTTTCTTCCTGAGGCCCCGGAGCCGGAGTGAGTTAGTGACCACATTGATCGAACTCAGCGCCATTGCTGCTTCGGCAATAATCGGGTGGAGGAGTCCTATGCCTGCAACCGGGATTGCGATCACATTGTAAAAGAATGCCCAGAACAGGTTCTGCCTGATCTTTGAGAAGATCGCTCTTGAGAGGCTCACCGCCCGGACGACACCATGGAGACTCCCACCTGCGAGGGTGACATCGGAGGATTCGATTGCGATATCGGTTCCGGTGCCGATGGCGATACCTACATCGGATTCGGCGAGGGCCGGAGCATCATTGATACCGTCACCTACCATCGCGACTTTTCCGTACTTCTGTCTTATCCGTCTGATCTCATGTGCTTTCTCGGTGGGAAGCACATTTGGGATAACGACTTCGATGCCACAGGCCCGCCCGACAGCCTCAGCCGTCACCCTGTTGTCTCCAGTTATCATCACAACCTCAAGCCCCATATCTTTGAGCGATGCTATGGCCTCTGCCGTATCGGGTTTGAGAGTATCCGCCACGCCAATAAGGCCCACGATGTCACCATCTTCAGCAACTCCCGCGACGGTCTGTCCACTGGTTTCGAGGTCCTCGGCCATCCGGGAGTGGTCACCCGGTTCTATTCCTTCCTGCTTAAGGAAAGCGATCTTTCCCAGTACAACGCGTCGGCCCGCGACCGTTGCCGTAAGACCCATCCCCGGCAGGGCGGCGAAATTCTCCGGGGGTGTTATTGTAAGACCCATCGCCCGGGCCCTATCGAGGATTGCTTTACCTATGGGGTGCTCGGATGCGTATTCAATCGATGCCGCCAGCGCGAGCACACGTGCTTCATCGCTGCCTGTCGCAGCGGAGATGCTTACGACTTCGGGTTTGCCGACCGTCAGGGTACCGGTCTTATCTAACGCGATCACCTTTATATCCTTCATCACTTGTACGGCATCCGCACTCCGGAGCAGGATGCCGAGTTCGGCGCCGACCCCGCCCCCGACCATTATGGCGGTCGGAGTTGCGAGTCCGAGGGCACACGGGCATGAGATAACCAGCACGGCAACTGCAGCGAAGATAGCCAGCGTCAGTCTTGAGGCTTCGGCGTCCACCCACGGGAGATCAGGCATAGCCGGAACAAGAAGCCACACCAGGAATACGGCCGCGGCAATCCCAAGGACGGTCGGGACAAATACTGCGGTGATTCTGTCCGCCAGCTTCTGAACCGGTACTCGCTGTTCCTGGAACTGACGCACGGCTTCCGCCACCTGTGACAAAAATGTCTCCGAGCCCACCTTGGTTGCTCTGACGGTTACGGTTCCCGTCTGGTTGATCGTGGCGCCGATCACCTCATCGCCCTCAGCCTTCTCCACGGGTATGGACTCCCCGGTTGCAAGTGATTCATCCACGCTTGTGCGGCCCGATTCGACAACGCCATCGGTCGGTATCTTCTCGCCCGGTCTTATCGCAAACACATCGCCGACCTTAAGGTCCCCCGCAGGTATTTCCGTTTCGCCCTCGGGTGTAACGACCCGTGCAGTCCTGGCGGCCAATTTGAGCAGCTTCTGCACCGCCCCGGATGCCCGGCCTCTTGCCTTCGATTCGATGTGACGTCCGGTCAGGTGGATTGCCATGATCATTGCGGCGACCGCCGCATATGAGTCGACTCTTGCGCCGGAGAGTTTCATGACGCCGGTTACGAGCGATGCAAGGGTCCCAAGGGCAATCAAAACGTCCATGTTGGGATAACCCTTGATGGCGCTCCGCCACGCGCTTACGTAAACACTCCGCCCGGCGTAGAAGAGGACCGGCAGGGCAAAGACCATCATCAGGGTTTCCGGCAGCGTCCCGTGCCAGACGCCGGTCATATGAAAGACCATGATTACAATGGTAGGGACTGCAAAAGCCCACGCCTGGACCATTCGTTTCCTGGCAACGTCGGCTTCGGACCCGGCTTCAGGGATCTCTCCGGCTGCGCCCGCGGTCTCTCCGGTCTCGAATGCCTCGTAACCTGCCGACTTGACGGCCTGCTTCATTATCTCGGGTGTGGTGGAGGAGGGATCGTAGGTAACACTTGCTGTTGAACTGGCGAGATTGACGGAGACTTCCCTGATACCCTCAACCTTGCCCAGGGCAACCTCGACGTTGTGGGCACACGCCGCGCACCTCAGTCCCCTGAGCCCAAGCCTGATCGTTTCTTCCATATCCTTAGGATGCAAGGTTTACCCGGTTTGGTGCGCTACTGGTGGGTCTTGATGCGCTCGACGATATCAGGGATGGCAATGAAATCCCCTGCTGCCTGTTTTGAAAACACTACCACACCATCGACGGCGACATCGAAGACCCCGTGGTCTCCCTCGACAAGCTCCGCCTTCACTCCGAGACCGTCTTCCACTGCGGCCGCCAACCTGGCGGCCCTTGGATGGTAGTCTCAAGGTACGCAGTATGTAATCGTGATCTTCAATTGCGCCTCGGCCGTCCTCTATGCTTGCTCGAGAATACTGGCCGCCTTTGCCGCATCTTCAGCATTATCCAGACCAATAAAGGCGACAAACCTTGCGCCACTCACAGACGCCGTACAGCCTCTGACAGCGATTCCGGCTGCCCCGAGTTTTTCCGTCAGGGCGGCTGTAATGCCACGTTCGTTTGGACCTTCGACACGAACTGAGTAGACGCTGTCCGTCGTGTTGAAGCCCAGCTGCGCTGCAGCCGCGATCTCCACATCACCACGCAGCGGAGTAACAAATACAACTCCTTTACCGGGCTTGTCCGGTGACCGCCTGGCAACAACGAAGTCGAGATCCGCACCGGCTTCACGCAAACCTATGAGTAAGTTCGCCAGACTACCGGCTTCGTCTCTGATCGGTGCAGCCCACACATCGACACGTTCGACAATCAAGTCTGCCATGCTGGCCTCCTTTTGATGTTAGTGCCTATGATTGCCCTGATTGTCTCACCGGCGACACCTAATGTCAAGCATCAGGAGCCGCCCGGGCGTCCAACAAAGCTTGATTAGGACCCGCATCAGTATAAGATGTAGTCGATATGAAGAAGCACTCAATGCTGACACAGGAAGAGATGACCCGGCTTCAGGCGGAAGGTCATGATCTGATTGACACGGCCGGCTTCCGTTCTGCGGAAGAGTTTGTGATTCATCTCATCCATACGGCAGCCTACGCCCATGCCGCCCGCCTGGTCGAAGGTAAGACGGTTCTGGACCTGGGGTGCAATACCGGCTATGGAACAGAATTGCTTTCCAGGTCTGCCGGCAGGGTGGCCGGGGTAGACGTTTCAGAGGGCGCCATTGCAGCGGCAAGGAGTACTTACCGTGCCTCCGGAATCGAGTTTCAAGTGATCGACGGCAAGAGTCTTCCTTTTGATAGCGGAGTCTTCGATGTTATCGTCAGTTTCCAGGTCATCGAACACATCGTGAACTACGCGAACTTCATTGGTGAAATACGGAGGGTGCTGGCGCCGGGAGGGGTGGTTGTGTTTACAACGCCCAACGCTCTAATCAGGTTGGATCCGGGCATGAAGCCGTGGAATGAGTTTCATGTACGTGAGTTCAGTCATAGCGAGCTCAGATCACTACTCGGAGAACATTTCCAGTGTATGAGCATATTGGGCCTCTTTGCCAACGAGCCGCTCTACTCGATCGAAGTCAATCGACTCACCCGTGGTCGTGAGAAAGCCCGAGTAGCCTCGGCCGGCGGGCTCTCGGTTATGACCGTTCGTCAGGGCGCGAAGAGAATCCTCCCCCGCGGCGTGCTGCGAGTGGCCAGGGCGGTTCGCAATCTTGTCACACCGGGGTCTGATGCAAGAACCGCGGATCTCATGGAAAAGCATGGAGTCGAGAGTCTCTTCTATCAAGAGGACAACCTTGAATCTGCACTGGACTTAATGGCTGTCTGCTCCGACGATCAACAAGCGCTTGAGGATTGCCGGCGAAAGATGGTTAAGAGAATGACCTGATGGAAATCACTTTCCGGTCTTACAATCATGAAAGCGACTATGAGCGCGTCGGTCGGTTCCTGGTCAGAACCCATAGGGCCACCGGTAATCACATCAACTGGCTCCAGCCCCGCTGGGAGTATATGCACTTCCATCCGCTTATACGGGAGGTCGACCTTAGACCGATCGGCATCTGGGAAAAGGAGGGTGAGATCGTCGGGGTCGTCCATCCGGAGCACCGAATGGGAACGGTTTACATCGAGGTCGATCCGGTGCATACGGCACTAAAAGGGGAGATGCTTGAGTATGCCGGGGAGAATCTTGCTGTTGTCTTCGAGGGAGCCAGAGCGCTAAAGGTTTTTATCGACGACTCGGACAGTGACTTCCAGCAACTGGCCGCGGCGATGGACTACGTAAAGACTGATAGTTGCGAGGAGATGACGCGACTCATAATTCCGGACCCGTTTCCTGAGATCATCCTGCCGGAAGGGTTTCACCTTAAGAGTCTCGCAGATGACAACGACCTCTGGAAGGTGCACTGTGTACTCTGGCGGGGCTTCGGCCACGGAGACGATCCGCCCGAGGATGAGCTCGAAGACCGTAAGTTCATGCAGTCGGCGCCGAACTTCAGGAAGGACTTGAACATCGTCGTTGAAGCTCCTGACGGCAGATTCGCCGCGTATTGTGGTATGTGGTATGAACCCGTACACCGAATCGCGTATGTTGAGCCCGTGGCTACAGATCCCGACTTCAGGCGTATGGGATTGGGCAGGGCCGCTGTCATGGAGGGCGTTCGCCGATGTGGTGCCGAGGGGGCAACCGTTGCCTATGTCGGAAGCGATCTCCCAATCTACCTCTCAATCGGCTTCAAGCGGATGTACAAGCAGTCGATATGGCACCGGGTACAGTGATTGTGAGTTGACATTTGACAGTCAGGCTTCGGCCCGGGGAGGAGGCACGAGAATGAACCTGATAGTCCAGCGCAGCCTCGCTGAAACTCTTGATAGGGTGAGCGAGATGTTATTCTTCGAGCGGCGAATTCCCAAGGCGGAGGCACAGCGTGTTGCTCGCTGGCTTGCAGGCCGGCAGGGTCTACCGGACTCCTATGCCGGCATGTTCGCACCCACGCCGAGGGACTTCAGGGTTGGAATCAGACTTTTCACGGGTGAGCGGATCAGTTCCGGTGCGGCCACCGGACACATACTCGGCGAGGAGGCATGTCGAGCCGTTATCCTCCTGGATGCCGGTGTCCCCGAAGTGAGTGCCGCACTGGCCCGCGCGAACCGGTCAATGGACGCCCGGCTGACCGCATCCGAGTCGCACCAGGGCCGGCGTGGCTTTTTCTGATGCGGGACCTGCACGGCGTCGGTCTGGCGCCACCTTGCTGCAGGTGGTTTGTCACGTCGCAAAGAGCGGTTGACCGGCGGCGTTCGCGTACTTGAAGAGCATCGTGATGGCCGCGGACGGTGGCGTCGCTTTCCCTTCTACTACACACTGCTTGCACTGCTCGAAGGTGGTGTGAAGGCGGCCGTTCCCGAGATGCGATACGCTGCTCCGGGGTTGGACCGGTTGTTGAAGCGACCGGCTCGTCGGGACAAGTACAGTGTCAGGCGCCGGGCATTGGCCGAGCGGGTACTCGAAGTGGTCTGACTTGCGGTAACGCCCTGTAGGAGAGGACATGGATCTTTCCATAAGAGCGGTTAAAGAAGAAGATGCCGGGTCAATCATCGAACTTCTGAATCCTATAATCGAAGCGGGAAAGTATACGATAATGGATGAACCGTTTTCCGTGAACGATCAACTTGACTTCATTCGTGGGTTTCCCGAACGCGGTGTATACAATGTAGCAGTATCTGACGACACCCGGCGAGTGATCGGGATCCAGGATGTTCAGCCGATTTCAACAGAGGTAAATGCCCTCAGGCATGTCGGGGAGATCAGTACATTTGTGTCACTTGCCCTACCCCGGGAGGGGATCGGCCGGAGTCTAAGCCTCGTCACCTTTAAAGAAGCCCGAAAGCTGGGCTTTCTGAAGCTCACCGCAATCATCCGGGCCGATAACCCGAACGCTTTTGCCTTCTACAGGAGCCTTGGATTCAAACCAACAGGCACGGCTCGAAAGCATGTCTGTATCCGGGGTAAGTACATAGATGAGGTTTTCATGGAGAGATTCCTCGAGAGCGATTAAACCATTCAGCCACCGGGTGTGTCTAAGATCATGGAAGGCAAAAAGGGCAATATGAATGATCTCGGCAAGCGATTGGCACGTGGTGACGAGGATGCCTTCGACGAGACGGTTGAGCGGTATTCAAGGAAGGTCTATGACCTGTGTTATCGCATCCTGCGTGATCGGGGAGAGGCGGAGGACATGACCCAGGAGGTTTTTGTGAGGGTGTACACGAAGCATAAGACGTTCAAAGGTAAGTCTTCACTCTACACCTGGATCTACAGGATAGCGCTTAACATGTGTTTTTCCCATCTGAAGAAACGGAAGGCCCCGACTGTTCCCTTTGACGAGGTGGAGGGAGTGCTCACGGTGAGGGCGGACGATAGCGTAGACCACCGTGAGCTCGAAGAGATTGTGGCGGGTGCTGTAGGTCAGCTTCCTCCCAAGCAAAGAGCGGTTTTCACAATGAGATTCTATGACAAGATGACCTTTAAGGAGATATCCGAAGCCATGGGAACATCGGTTGGCGGCGCCAAGGCCAACCATCACTTTGCGGTTGAACGTCTGAGACTGATCTTAAAGGAGGCTGATTCTAAGTGAACCAGCACTGTCACCAGAAGCGGGAGGAACTGATCGATTTCGTGGAGGGAGAGCTGTCCGCGGAACGCACCGGTGAGATCGATGCTCATCTCAAGACCTGCAAGGAGTGTGCGGCGTATGTCGAGTCCCTCAAGCGAACATTCTCGGTGCTTACAGAGGACACCGTACCGGAGCCCCCGCCGGGGTACTGGACGTACCTCCCGCGAAGGGTGAGACAGCAAGCGGGTGCCGGACGCAGACGTCGAAGGATTCTCGTGTTTGCACCGGGTATAGCTGCCTTGGCCGTCGTCCTCATGCTTGTCTGGCGGGGGACGCGTGCACCTGCCCCGGAGACCACGACTCTGGAGATGATCACTGCCGAACTCGCAACAGAGGATCTGCTTGAGTCGGTCGCCGCCAGCGAGGTTTATGAAGTGATGTTCATGGATGCAGCTGCGGAGGAGATAACGTCGCTCGATCAGTACTTGAGTGAGACTGAAGACATCTACGATCTTATCGGTACCTTGAGCGATGCCGAGGCGGAGGCCTTCGTCGCGGAGC
Source organism: bacterium (assembly GCA_025774845.1). GTDB lineage: Bacteria > Arandabacterota > Arandabacteria > Arandabacterales > Arandabacteraceae > Arandabacterum. Next base: position 25,719 of record JALGZP010000031.1, on the reverse strand, counting down.
TAGACAATCTTATGAGGGCCGACGAGGGCACTTCCAAGATTATGACCGATTCCCCGCGGAAGGAGTGTTGAAATTGAGAAAATCAATCATGTGTATTGTGCTCAGCTGGTTCCTGCTTGTGCCTGTCCTCTCGGGTGAGGTTTGGACAGAAGAGAACCCCAGGGACATAATCGAGGCCTACAGAGTCTGGAAACTCACGGAGGCTCTTGATCTTTCAGAAGACCAGATGCCCGTCTTCTTCGCGAGATTGAGGAAGGTCGAGGAGAGATCTGCGGATTTCAAGCTGGAGCAGCGCAAAGCCCTCGGGAAGATCGCCCAGCTTCTTGATAAGAAGGAAGCCGATGAAGACGACCTTGCCAGGGCACTTGCCAGATACGAGGAGCTGAAACGGGAACACCGGGAGGAAGCCGCGAGGCTTAGAAGCGAAGCCGTCTCTCTGCTAAACGTCAGGCAGAGATGCCAGCACGCGGTATTTGAGGAGAGATTCCGGTCCGAGCTGAGAGAGATGATTTCCAGGGTGAGGGAGATGCGTGCGGAGGAGAGAGGCAGGTTTGGAGAACCGCGCGTACCCGGTGGTTTTGGTGAGCGAAATGGGGGCGGTCGTCCCGGCGGGTCCGGCAAGCGTGGTCGTTAGTTCAGATTGACGATGACCACTTTTCTCACAGGCCAGACAGGATCGTTGGATTCGATCTCGATCCACCTGCCGTCATTCCACTCGGGGAGCAGCTCGATATCAAGCGGGACTTCTTCCCCTCCGCCAAGTGTGATCTGACTCCACGCGTTGAGACACCCAAAGCACCGGACTTCCCTTATCAGGAGTTCCTGCCTGCCCCGGTTGGCCACAGTGAGCACGCGAAACGGTTCGTCAGACTCGGACTTGTCAAACATCAGAGGATCGGGCAATGCAAGCATATGAGGCAGGTCCCCGGGGACAACCTCACCGGTGGCTGTTACCGACAGCCTGGGGTTTGCCTTATCGTCAGAATCTACAAACAGAGTCTTGGTTGCATGATCTTTGATCGTCTCACCTGTATAGGAAAGCAGGATCGAAGTCTTCGCCCCGGGAGGAAGTGCTTGAGTTTCAACCGTAGCGACAAGGCAGTCGCAGGTCGGGTAGAGCGAAATGTGAAGTGTGTCCGTACCCCTGTTTGTGACCCCGATCTCTGTACTTGCGGTCTCTCCGCGCTTCAGGCTCCCGAACTCCCAGATTTCATCATCGAGGGCTATTGCAGGGCCCTGCGCCTTCTTTGTTACAGCGGGGGCACACGAGGTCGCCACTATAAGGAGGGCGACAACCCATCTCACTACCATATCGCCGCCCTCACGTAGAGTGACAGCATGGACACATTATAGTCCGGGCTGATATCACTTCCGTTCTGGACGTACCTTTCCTCAAGTGTGACAGAGGAATCCTTACCGAACTCGTAGGTAAGGGTTCCAAGCCAGGTGAGTCTCTGCCTCTCGACATCAAGGGTCAGATTCCCGTCTTCGACTCCCTCACCGGAGTAAACGGCAGCGAGCCCAAGATTGAGATTGGGCATGACCCTGGCATAGCCTCTCGCACTCAACGTTGGATAGACAAGTATCTCCACAGGATCTCCGTCATTCAAGGAAGCGGGGTCGATTGTCTTCAGGTACTTGGCAAACAGGGCCACGAGAAGGTTGTCATCACCGTACTCGAGTCTGATTCTCACTCCCTGACGATTAGGATTATAGGAAAGAGCGCGGAAGTATGAATCCCAGTTCGGAGAAAGATATATGTAGGAAGCGTCAACTGAGAGGCTCCGGTCGACCTTTGCACTCAGGGATGCTATAGCGCCTCTACCCTGAGTCTCAGTTCGCCGGCTCAGTGGTCTACCGAGATCCTCACTTTCCGTTCTACCCAGGGTCCATTCGCCGGTTACTGCAAGTTCCTTAACAAGCGGCACATGCCACGTGACACCATACACGACGTTGTTAAAGACGGTGCTCCCGGGTTCAATCTCACCTTCATCATCACTCGACTTCCTGTCATCCTGTGACCTCACTATCACGGCTGCTACATCAAGGAAAGAGGATGTTCGCTTGACATACTTCTTGATACCGGCACGGCCGCCAAAGGTGAGAACAGGATATGCCTCCCCGGCTATCGTAGACCTGGCAAAGAACGCACTCGTTCCGAAGGTCTCCGATGGTGCGGCTGCAACCTTTATACCTTCAAAGGTTATGTCCGGCCCCAGCTCCTCGAGTGTCTCGCCGAGAATGGCTCCAGCTCCACCCGGGCCACCGCAGACCGCACAACCACCGCCACCGCCCTCGGGATCATCCTCGAGGTCCCATCTCATCAAACTGAGTGGAGTGTAGCCGACCGAATAGTATCCGACTCTCGACATCACTGTCGGTGTCTGGTACTCGATGAATGCGCTACCGACATCGGATGAAAGATACTCAGGTCCGGACTGAAGTACCTCTTCATCCTCGTTGGAGACTCTTATCATGCCCCCGACCCGGACACCCTTTGCCACCGGGTGAGCGAGCTCAAGCACAAACCGGTGTTTCTGGGAGAACCCGCGGTTAAGGAACTCTCCATAGGTGCCGGTGATTGTACCTCTCTCGCCTGAGTCCACGTGTCTGAGTCGCCACCTGACGTCTCCGGTGATCTCGAGATCTTCACCCACCGCGAAGCATACTGCTGAAGCACAGAGGCTCATCAGCAAAACCAGACTTAAGACTTTCGTAGTACCACTCATCGGCAGTCTCCTACTCTGATTTGAAATCAAGTACCTCATCGAGTTTCTCCGAAAGCATCACGGTAAGATCCGGCGGGTGATCGTACTGGGCCAGTATGATCTTGCCGGCCCGGTCCAGGACGAAGATGCTGAAAGTATAATCGTAGGCCTTGTAGGCCCGGGCCGTGCGTGTCGCGCTGTCCCAGAGCGTAGTGAAGTCTATTCCCTCGGCCTTAAGAAAGGCACGCACCCCCTGGGTGTTCTCTCTATCGAAATTGACGCCGATAAACGGGATGCCCTTGGAGCCATAGGCCTCATACATCCTCTGAACGTCGGTCAGAGCCTCCCTGCAATTGGGACAGGCCATGCTCCAGATCACAATTACAGTCGCGTTGCTGTTGTGCACAACCTTGCCGAACCTGAAATCTTCCATCCCGAAGATATCAGACAGCTGGAAGGAAGGTGCGTCATCGCCGACCTTGATTCTCTCCTGGCCACCGGACGGGCCCTTGGCGCACCCCATGACGACGGCAAGACACAAACAGGCTATTATCGATTTAACTAACATACATCCTCCTCTTGGATTCAACCTGGCGGTATTTTAACCTCCCGGATGCACGAACGCAACTCGACAGTTGGCGAACGGGAGGTATCGCCCCCCGACCGTTGCAGCGCAGCCAGTCACTTTAACATTGAAAAACCTGCCAGAATGCTCTAACAATGGGAGAAATGCGTCAAGCAGGTTAACGCCACGAGGAGGGAGAACCCAATGAAGATTACGCTCACACTTGCAAAGGCGGACATCGGAAGCATTGGTGGCCACATCAAGCCGGGCGAACGGCTCATGAAGGTGGTAAACCAGTTCGTGACCCGACGCAGCAAGGGGCTTCTCATCGATTTCTACCTGTCCCATACCGGCGATGACATAGCTATTCTCATGACCCACAAACGTGGGCAGAATGATTCGAGGATCCACAGACTGGTGTGGGACGCCTTTATGGCGGGAGCCGACGATGCACGCAAGCAGGGGCTCTACGGTGCCGGTCAGGACCTGCTGGTCGATTCCTTCTCGGGCAACATCAAGGGGATGGGACCGGCGGTATGTGAGCTCGAGTTCGAGGAAAGACCAAACGAGCCATTTCTCATGTTTGCCGCTGATAAGACTGATCCAGGCGCATACAATCTTCCACTCTATCTCAGCTTCATCGACCCTATGTACAATTCGGGCCTGATGCTGAGCCCGAGCATGTTTAAGGGTTTCAAGTTCACCATAATGGATGTCGAGCACACGAAGGGCGATCGCGTGATCGAGCTCAATACCCCAGAGGAGATCTACGACATCGCGGCACTCTTACGTGACAATCAGAGGTTCGTTGTTGAGAGCGTACATTCTCGTGGAAACGGTGAGCACTGTGCCTCGGTGAGTACCACGAGACTTCACAATATCGCAGGTAAGTACACGGGCAAGGACGACCCGGTGATGATGGTGAGAGTACAGGGTGCGTTCCCGGCAACCGGTGAGGTGCTCCAGCCGTTTAAGATCGGACATCTCGTCGCGGGTTTCATGCGTGGCAGCCACGCAGGCCCGCTCATGCCGGTGAAGAACAACTCGACCATATCCTGGTTTGACGGCCCACCCATTGTCAGTGCTACCGCTTTCTGTGTCCACAAGGGCAAACTGACTGAACCGGCCGACGCCTTCGATCATCCGTTCTGGGATTACATAAGGGACAAGGTGAGCCAGAAGGCGCTCGACATAAGGGAACAGGGCTTCTCAGGCGCGGCGATGCTGCCATATCCGGAGCTCGAATACGGTGGGATCGTTCAGAAGATGAACGCGCTTGATAAGAAGTTCCGTGTTCGCAGGGAGAAGAAAGCCAAGCGGAAGAAGTAGGGGAGGGTAACCCTACTCAGCAGCACGGTTTCTCTGGTTCGCCGCAGCAGTCGCATGTGGGGTCGGTGCCTCTTACTGCGCCGACTATAACCGCTTCAGCACAGCCAACGCCCGATTCCACCTCGATCGCGCCGAACTCGCAGTTTAGTGCACAGGCACCGCATTCCATGCACGCATCCCTGTCGGTGATCTCCGCCTGCCCATTTGTGATTTCAAAGACGGCGTGGGGGCAGACGATCTCACACATCCCGCATCCTGTGCATTTATCCTCATTGAGTTTCAGGGTGGTCACACCCTTAAGATACTTAAGCTCACTCATCCTCAATCCTCCGTCTATACGAACCTTGCAATTATCCAGAGCGTCAATCCCACTGCAGCCGCTGCTATTTGAAGCGGCACGGCAACACTCATCTCCTTCTTGACACCCGAGAGCGAAGTGTAAGTTGATGCGCCTGTTAGGTTCATGACGCAAAACGATGATATCGAAGTGAACATAAGTGCCCATGCAACGATCTCAAATGGGCTTTGCCCCGCGAGTCCGGCCAGCAAGGAGACCAGAAACATGATTGCACCGGAAACCATCCCCTTGAAAGAGAAACTCCGTCCGGGTAGCCACGGAAGCAGAGCCGGTGCCAATGCCAAGCCGGCTAAGTAGACCAGGATCAGGTTAATGGCCGAACGGCTCCCAACCCGCAGGGTGAGCTGCGAGGAGTATCCTCCTCTGTGCAGACCGGCCAGGATGACGAAGAGCCCCATCACGGGCAACAGGTACTTGAGACCCTGCAGAATCTCTCCGGGTATCAGCCGGGCACGGTCACGCAGTGGGAACCTAACGCGTCGCATCTCGCGCGTGGCAACCATTCCGGCCTTGAGGTAGGGGGGGATATCGGAGGCACGAACGGGACCGAATACCACTGAGAAGCCAGATGACTTCCTGACCTCATGGGCGGCCACTCCCGTTGCCCCGAGCTGGGGTACAATTATCTTTCGGTGACTGACTACATCCTTAAGGTTGGTCCGCTCGATGCGGTTTACCACCTCCTGAGTCCCGAAGGTGCCTTTACCGGCAGCACACCATACGTTGATGCCGTTGGTATCGAGCACGATTGTCCAGGCATCGATCCCGTCTATCTCCCGACGGAGGGCGTCAAAACTCAGCTTGTAGTTTGCGGATGCAAATACGGGCGAGTCCTCGTTGGGATTGCCGACAGCGTAGAGTCCGGGATCCACCGTGTAGTCCATACGGCGGATCGCACAGATTGCCTTAAGATCGCCCCACTTATCCGCCCGGCTGAGCACGGTTGATACTACCGGTACTTCTCCAGCCTTCGTGGCGACCGAACCTGTTATGTATTCCTTATCCATACCTCGAATATACCAAGTTTCAAAAAGGGGACAGCTATCTTTTTTCCGGTTCGTCATGCCGGATACAAAACCATTGATTTCTGGCGCGACAGTGGTTGTAATGGGGGCTGTGTAATGGAGGATAGATTCTGTGGTTCCTGACCGTGATGAAGGACAGCACGGAGAGACTCGACCATTCAAGGTGCTCTCACCGGGCACAATGATCTCCCACTATGAGATCACCGAAAAGATAGGTGAGGGTGGAATGGGTGTGGTCTATAAGGCCCTCGACACCAAACTAGATCGCACCGTGGCTCTCAAGTTCCTGCCTCCACGGCTCTTGAGCGATGCCGAAGCGAGGACACGGTTCGAGCACGAGGCCAAGTCGGCCTCAGCCCTCAATCATCCCAATATCACCACGATCTATGAAATCGATGAGGTGGAGGGCCGGGCCTTCATAGCAATGGAACACGTCGAGGGGAGTTCCCTTAAAGATGTAATAAGGGATAAGCCACTCGCGCTCAGCGATATCCTGGACATAGCCATGCAGATAGGAGAAGGACTCGGTGCGGCGCATGAAAAGGATGTGATCCACAGAGATGTCAAGCCGGATAACATCATGGTCACCGCCCGCGGTAGAGCGAAGATCATGGATTTCGGTCTGGCAAAGCTCAAGGGTGTTACGCGTTTGACCAAGACCGGCACCACGCTGGGCACCCTCCAATATATGTCACCCGAGCAGGTCGAGGGAAAGGAACTGGATCGTCGGAGCGACATCTTCTCGTTTGGTGTGATCTTGTACGAGATGATATCCGGTCGCCCGCCCTTTAAGGGTGACAACGAAGCCGCCGTTATCCACGCGATCATAAACGATACCCCGGAACCACTGGCCAGATACAAAGCAGATGTCCCCGATGGAATTGAGCGGATAATCTCCAAAGCACTGGCTAAGGACAGAGAAGAGAGATACCAGGACACCGATGATCTCCTGGCCGATCTCAGACGCGAGCGACGGATTTCGGAAAGCCGTGAGGCCATACCTCTCACCGGTGAAATCAGGGAGCGCCCGGCGAAGAAGCGACTGGTTCGTCTCATAGCGCTTGCCGCGGTGATATCTATCGCAGCGATCATCTACTTCGTGTTCGAGCCCTTTAGAGTTGAAGTGGGTCCGGAAAGGGAAGCAACGGCCCAGGAGAACTCACTTGCAATCATGTACTTTGAAAATGTACCCGATCCCGCGGACAGTGACAGGCTTGCTCAGATGATCACGTCGCTTCTCATAACCGACCTCTCCGAATCGCAACATATGTATGTGGTAAGCCGCCAGCGCCTCTATGACATCCTGAAGATCCTGGGCAGGGAAGACCTCAAAGGCATAGACAAGACGGTCGCATCCGAGGTCGCGGGTAAGGCTGGGGTCAGGTGGATGCTGACCGGTGATATTCTCCAGACTGAGCCCAGCATTGTACTCACAGCCGACATATCAGAGGCCGCAACCGGGAAAATCCTGGCCACGCAGCGCGTAACAGGTGAGACGGATGATGACATCTTTGCCGTGGTCGACAAACTGAGTCGAGCGATCAGGGCTGACCTCTCACTCCCGACGGCACCGGCAGCCGAATACGACAGAGGTATCGCAGACGTCACCACTCACTCGCCTGAGGCCTATCGCCAGTACGTGGAGGGTCTGGACTATCTCTACAAGCATTATTATGCCGAAGCGACTGAGAGCTTCAAGAAGGCTGTGGAATATGATTCGACGTTTGCACTGGTCTACCCTGAGCTTGCATTTGTTACATCAGGGCAAGAGAGGGAAACATACAGCGCGAAGGCGTTGAAGTTCCTGGATCATGCGACTGAGAAGGAGGGGCTCTGGATAAAGGCCAGGGTAGCCAGCTTCTCAGGAGACTACCACGGTGCTATTACGCAGATGGAAGACTATGCGAGGCGTTACCCGGAATCCCGGGAGGCGTACCTCGTACTCGGTATGATCCACCACAACGAGCTCGGAGAATCCGATAAGGCCATTCCGTACCTCAAGCAAGCCATCGCAATCGATCCCTATTACAAAGAGGCATACAACCAGCTGGCCTATACATACAGCGGTGTTGGCGATCTCGATAATGCTATCTGGGCGATAAACGAATACATTGCCCTGGCGCCAGGTGAAGCCAATCCCTACGACTCACGGGGTGACCTCTATGCCTTCAATGGGAACATCGATGCGGCACTCAAGTCATACAGGAAGGCATCCGAGATAAAGCCGCGCTTCTCAACGGTGAGAGAGGGCGCCATGTATCTCTTCAAACGCGAATACGCTCAGGCGGAAAGCTGTTACAAGGACCTGACTGTCGGACGTGACAAGGTGGAGCGCTCGGCTGGCAGACTGGGTCTCGCTCTTGTTCCGATATACAAGGGTAAGTTCGATGAAGCTCTCAAAATCCTGGACTATGGGATTGGTGCCGACGAAATGGAAGACAGTCGGGGAGTCTTTGCGGCCGGGAAACACCGTTTGAAAGCAGCCATCTTCATTGAGAAACATGAATTCGCGTCGGCCGTTGAGCCGGCCAGACGATGCATGGAACTCCGCAGAGAGGAGAATCCGAATGCTCCGGGTTATGCCGTCGATTTCTACATACATGCACTCTCTCAAGCCGGGAAGCACGCGGAGGCGGAGAGACTGGCCGCTCCCATGAAGAACAAGATCGAAACCGACCCGGAGTCGGCGATGTCGTCCGACTGGCTTGCCTGCGGCAACCTGGACCGTGCCCGGGGGAACACAGAACAGGCGATCACCTACTTGACCAGGGCGCTTGAAACCTCGGACTATCCCTATGTCCACCTCAGGATTACTCTGGCGAAGACCTATATTGACGCGGGCAGATTAGGTGAGGCGGTTGATCTGCTTGAAGCCGCACTCCTGAGGTATGACGACATAAGAAGCATAACCCCTATTGCGTCGGTCAAGACTCACTATCTGCTTGGTCTTGCCTATGAGCAATCCGGATGGGAAGTGAAAGCTATTGATCAGTATGAGACCTTCCTCGACATCTGGAAGAATGCCGACCCCGGTATTCCCATACTAGAAGATGCCCGCGAGCGCCTTGTGCGTCTGAAGTCGTCCTCGTAACGTCGGGTATCCGTGCCCAACGTCCTTTTCTACAGCACGTCCGGAGGTGGTTTCTCCGATGCGGCGGGCTGTTGCCATTTACGTGCACGGAAGGCAAGAATCAGCCACAGCACACCGAGTACGAGAACACACAAACCGATCACCCACGTTACCACTGCGCCTGCCGTTAGTGGCTTAACCAGGAGCACGATTCCGAAGATCACCGAGACCACCCCAACGAGTATGGGCATCCATTCACCATGGACATCCTTCCTGAGTCTGATCGCATTATTGATCTCGATACCGCCGTAAACGAGTGCCCACACTGCGATCAGGTAGAAGATGACCACGGTGAAAACTGCAGGCCAGGCAACTGTAATGATTCCGATTATGATACCGATCAATCCCGGGATCAGCACAAGCAACCATCTCCTGGATGCCGACCGGTGCATCAATGCACCCACGGTTGCCAGTATTCCCACCACGAGCACGAAGATACCCAGAAGCGTGACGATGAACTCGAGTATGCGATCCGGCCACGTGATCGCAAGGATACCGAAGAGTACGGCCACCAATCCACGGATAAGAAGCGACCACCAGGTACGTTGATAAAGAGATGCAAGAACACCGGGCATGAGACTTACCTCCTTGTTTGATCATGGTCAGGATAGTCACAGCCGGATTCGATGTCAAAACCTAATTAGAGGTCGCCGGCGATCCGGTCCAGCTCATCCACGGAGATACCGAGTTCCTTCGCTGCAGTGTCCTTCTGCATACCGAAGTGTTTGAGGGTTCTGATGACGTGCTCTCTGACAACATCATCGAGCCTGCTGGGTATAAAGTCTTCCTCCGTCATCACCTTCTCGCGTTCGATCATGTCATGTATGAAGGGTGGGAGGGACTCCACAGTCACCGTGCTGGTCTCCGAGCTGGCCGCCGCACCCGCGACAATCGTGCGGAGCTCCTGGATGTTGTTGGGGAAACTGTAATCCTGTAAGTATTCGATGAAGTCAGGCGAAAACCCCTCCAGTGCTCGCCCGGTTCTCGCGCTTTCCCCGGCAAGAAACTCCTGGGCAATCAAGGGGAGGTCCCCGATCCTGTCGCGGAGGGGCGGTACCCTGATAGAGTTGACCATGAGGTGATAGAGCAGATCTCTCGAAAACTTCTCTTTGTACTCGGGGCTGGTAAGATCTTTGGTTGATGCAACGATCATGCGCACATCCACACGCCTGATCTGGGTGGAATTCTCCCTGTAGAATTCACCCGTCTGAATGAAGCGCTTGAGTCGGACCTGCATAGGATTTGACAACGCATCTATGTGATTGAGAAACAGGGTCCCCTTGTTGGCTTCCTCAAGGATACCCGGCTGCTCTTCTCTCGAGCCGCTCCATGTCTTGTCCTGACCGAAGAAGAAGGAAGGGAAACTCTCGGGGTCCTGACTGTCGGCTTCGGCGGGTACAAATGGCTTGCCGCCCCTCGGGCTCGCCTTGTGGATTGCTCTGGCCAGGGCTTCTTTCCCGGTCCCGCTCTCTCCCCAGATGAAGATGCTCAGATCACCGGCGGCCAGTCTTTCGGCCTGGTGAAAGAGCCGGATCATTCCCTGATCGCGGGTGGTGAAGTGATCGAATGCGGCTTCGTGCTGGAGGTCTTTACGCTCGAGCTCATCGGGTAACGTTTCAAGCGTCCGGTGAAGAACACTGTGCTCCATCGCGTTGTTAAGTGTCGTCAGAAGTTTCTCATCATCGGCCGGTTTGATCAGATAGTCAAAGGCCCCCATCTTCATGGCTCTTACAGCAAGGTCGACGTCGCTTACTCCGGTGAGCACCACGGCCGGTGTATCGAGCCCCCGGGCCCGCATGTCGTTAAGAATGTCCATGCCGCTTACGTTGGGCATGTCCATATCAAGTAGCACTATGTCGAATGTTTCCTCGCCGAGAAGATCGGAGACTTCTCTTGAATCATTCACAACGGTAGTCTCAAAGAGTCCTGATTGCATCAGGAAGACCATGAGATAGTTGGTCACAGCGGGATCGTCATCCACGATAAGTATATTCTTCATCAGTTCTCCCCGGCTGGAACTCTTATGGTGAATGTTGTCCCCTCACCCGGTTCGCTCGTAACAGAGATGTTGCCCCTATGCTCCTCGATGATCTTGAAGGCGATGGCAAGTCCCAGGCCCGTGCCTCCCTTTGCGCGCTTTGTCGTGAAGAACGGATCGAATATCTGCCTGAGCGTGTTCTCGCCCATACCGTGTCCGTTATCCTTGACCTCGACCAGCAAATGACCGTCGTCGGCCAGAGTGCGGACAGTAATCAATCCCTTCTTGTCATCCGGCATCGCCTGGCTGGAATTAACGAGGAGATTGATCAGTACCTGCTCGATCTTCTGGGAATTACCAATGAAGGTAGGGAGGTTCTTCGTCAGATCGAGTTTGATCTCCGCTCTCTTGTGTACCTCGTTATGAACCAGCCTTGCACTCGCTTCCACCAGCGTATTGATGTCAACTGTATCCACGAGGAGCCCCTCGTCCTTTCTCGCGAATGTCCTTAGGCTTTCCACGATCGCCTTTATTCGCTCCGAACCATGGCCCATGTCGTTGACCAGGGTCATGATGTGCTCGCGGAAGAAATCGTAGTTGAGCCTGGCGATCTTAAGATCGCTGTGCTCCTGGTAGTAGCGGTCGACTATCGGGAGCATGTCCTCAAGAGCCTGCTTCATGATCTTGATATTCCCGCGAATGAATTGGTTGGGATTATTGATCTCGTGTCCGATACCGCTCACCAGCTGCCCGAGGGAAGCGAGTTTGTCCGCCTGCTGGAGCTGCTGCTCGTAGGTTTTCTCAAGCGTGATATCCCTGTAGAACTCGAGTATGCCATCGACTTCCTGGTCCTTGTTGTAAACCGGCATGGCGTGGACCTGGAAGTATTTATCTTCATTCTTAAGGGAAAGCATCAGTGGTGTCTTATCCTTGAGGATTCTTGCCAACCGGCAGTCATCGCATGCCTTGTCCCTTCCGAAGATGCCATCATAACAATGCTTGCCCGGGGCGACGTCTTGACGGTTGGTCATCACTATCTTGCGGTTCTTGTCTATAAGCACCACATCGTCGGGAATCGCCTGGAACATGGTCTCCAACCTGCCCTTGGCCTCTTCCCAGCTTCCGCTGACACGGTCCAGATAGGAATTGACCACAGCGAGTTTGTCCCTGTACTCCCGCCGCTCGAGGGCGAAGTCGAGTGTCCTTCCAATCTCACTGAGCATCTTCTGTTCTTCCGGAAGGAGTTCATGCCTGTCATCCAGATATCCAACGCGTATTTCACCCTTCTCCTCGCCACCAACGACCAGCCCGACGGAGATGTAATTCTCCGATGCCGGTTTCTGACCGTATTCCTCACCTTCATAGACAGAGTAAACGACCACCTCTTCAGGGGAGACCATCCCGAGACTCAGGTACTTGGGCAGATCGGTGAAAAACGCAGCTATGGTGGGTGAGATCTCGATCCATTCCATCACCCGGTAGAGGCATGCGAGCTCCTTTATCCTCTCATCCTTGTCAGACTCGGTGCTTCTTCGCAGACTCTCCAGGACGTGCCCCAGAAACAGGTATATCCCACCGTCATCTGTTGTCGCATACCCGGCCTTCAGCGGGATCGATCGCCCGTCCTCTCTCTTCGGAGAGAACATCGCGGCAGCGCGGCCACCCGCCCGGGCTTGTTCCATCCCCGAGCTGAAAGTGCCGAGTGATGATTCCGTGACGAGCTCATCCAGTACTGTAGTCGTCCGGAAGATAGTCCTTCTTGAAAAGATCGCTGGCGTGAATTATGTGCCGGTCTTCGTCCAGGACGAGAAAATAGTCGAAGTTGCCTTCGAGGAATTCATAGAGATTCTTAAGCCGGATCATTTGAATCTCCTTTCCGCTTTCCTCATGTCCTCACCCTGAACCTTTCGGTACCCACCTCTCTGATCTCCTTCTTGTACTTCTCGGCGTGTGTGAGCGGTGGCTGAATCGATACGGCCCTGACTCCGGTTTGGGCCGGGACTACTCTTGTCTTATCCTCTGAGACCCTTTGCTGGCCGGTATTCCAGTAGAAGCACGCAAGCGGACCCAGATTGCTCTCAACTTCTTTCTTGATCCGGCCGGTGAGATCGCTTCCCACGTCGATCCCGAACTCTGCCGCCAGCCCCTCAAGCACCTCTCGTCCGGATATACCAGCGGGGGGCCTGGTGGCTTGCGTGAACTCCATCAACCGGCCCTCGAAATTGCATCTGGTTCCCTCCGTCTCCAGATAGGTTGAACCCGGGAGTATCACATCGGCATACTGCGTCGTTTCTGTATTGGTCCAGTCCATGGCTGCCAGGAACTCGACATTTTCAAACCAGGCACCGGTCCGTCCCCAGGCCATGGGATCTTCCCCGATAATGAGAGCCGCTCTGATCTCGCCGGTCTTAAGGAGTTTCCTGAGTTCTTCATGACTCCTGGCGCCACCGAGATCCTGACGACTCGGAGTGCGCCCGCCCTCGAAGGCCGGGTCGGCACCCATTATCTCCAGGCCGGCGCTGTTGGCGATTATACGCGGCAAAAGGATATCCGCACGGACCCCGGTGGATCTTAAGAGAACCACGAAGTTCGCAAGCGTTTCCATATCACTCTCAGACCGGTCCTGGGGTCTATCGGGGCTGTGAATGAAGACCACTCGCTTCGCCTTCTTGATGATGTCAGCTGCTCTTCGAATATCCTTGGGTTCTACCCCCGAGGCATCCGCCGCCTGATCGATTCCCGCCTGCCCCGTAGACTCAAAGAGAACCTGTATTATGGAATTCCAGAGGATTGCCGCTGTTCCGCGCATTGGGTCCATGGTAACCGTAGATATCAGGCGATCGATCTTACCCAGGGCCGAGTTGGCGACGATCAGTTTTGCGCCATCTTTCACTGCCCGGATCACATCGACCGCGAGCACCTGATGGTCTGCCTCAAGAGCTGTGTTGTTGCAGATTATGAGATCGGCATCACGGATCACACTCCGGTCGGCGGTCGAAGCCGTAAATCCGAAGGACTTGTCAAGAGCACCGGCTTCCTTTCCCGTCCCCATGATCGAGAGAGAGGCAACGTTGTTTGTCTTAAGCCCATCCCTTGCTATCAGTCCGGCCAGGTAAAGCTCTTCATTCGTGAGTTCGGGGGATACGAAGACACCGACTTTATCCGGGCCGTACTTGTCCCGAACCCGTTTCATTTCCGATACGATGAGTTGCTGGGCTTCGCACAGGTCAGGCTTGTATCGCTCGCTTCCTCTCCTGATCTCGGCCTCTCTTATCCTCCTGCGTTTTACGAAAAGCTCGTACCCGAACCTGCCGTATCTGCACAGGTAGGCACCGGGTTTTCCGGATGACGCGATGTAGTAACGGCCGTCACCGAACCTCTTCACCGTGATGGGGCAGGCCAGCGAGCACAAGGCACAGTGGGATGAGATATCATCCGTATGAAGCGGCGCCCGTCCCGGGAAGGCATACTTCACCGTCAAAGCTCCGGTTGGGCAAGCCTCCACGCAGTTACCACAACTAGTGCAACTGGTCTCGACAAGAGGATCATTTAGGGCCGGTCTCATCTCGGTCCTGAAACCCCGGCCGACGAGGCCGAGAGCGGGAATGGCCAGCAGCCTCGCGCATGTCCTTATACATCTTGCACACAGAATGCATTTATTGGGGTCGTAGACTACGTAGGGGTGACGATCGTCCACCTTGTGTTTGCGCACGTAACCTTTGAGTCTATCCATGTCCGCGCCGTATTCTTCGGCATACAGTCTGAGTTCGCAGTCATCATACCGGATGCACCCGCACGAAAGGCACCTGTCGCACTCATGGCGGTTATCCTCGTGCTCAAAACCCGTGGCCACCTCATCGAAGTTGCCTCTCCGGGCCTCCACATCAATCATGCGTACCTCATGACGCGGACTCTCACTTATGTCTCCCAGCTCCGCCTTGCCCGGTTTGCTCCAGAACTCTTTGCGGACTATGAATGGCCTGGTGGCCGGCTCCTCATCCGTCAGGTAGGAATGTACTGCCGCCGCCGCCCGCTGTCCGTCCCGGATCGCATCGATCACAACCGTCGGGCCGTCATCGGCAGCATCGCCACCGGCGAAGATACCCTCGACAGACGTCTTCATCGTTTCGGTATCGACCACGAACGTATTCCACTTACTGAGTGACACGTCCTTATCATCCACCGATGTCAATCCGTCGACCACGGGGTCCTGCCCGATCGCTGCAACGGCCATCCGGCATGGAAGATCGAACTCCGATCCTTCGAGCGGCACCGGCCGCCGCCTCCCCGAGTCATCCGGTTCACCAAGTTTCATTCTTATGCAGCGGAGCGCCTTGAGTTTGCCACCGGAGGCAACGATCCCGACAGGGGCGGCAAGTTCCATGATCTCGATTCCCTCATCGAGGCAATCCTCGATCTCCATCTCGTCGGCCGGCATCTCGGCCTTTGTCCTCCGGTAGAGCACGATCACTTTATCGGCACCCAGCCTCCAAAGTGTGCGTGCAGCATCCATCGCGGTGTTGCCACCGCCAACGATCACAACCGTACCCGAAACAGGTTCACGATCGGTGACGCTCTGTTTCAGAAACTCAGATCCGGAGACCACACCCTCGGTCTCGAATTCGCCTTTGACCCTCATCGGTTTCCCTGCCCAGGCACCGGACGCCACGAACACCGCATCGTGTTTCTTCATCAACCCATCGAGCGTGATGTCCTTTCCCACCCGGGTGTTGTATATGATCTTCGCACCGGCTCTTGATATGTAATCGACCTCCGCATCGATCACCTCATCGGGCAACCTGTAGGCCGGGATACCATAGCGGAGCATCCCTCCGGACCGTTCCTGGGCTTCATAGATCACTACCCCGTGACCTTTGCGTCCGAGGAACCACGCGGCCGTGAGACCGGCCGGACCGGCCCCGACTATGCCCACCGACTTACCCGTCGGGGGCTCACACTCAGGTGCTGCATCATAGATACCGGGTGCGTCACTAACAAATCGCTTTACCGCGTTTATACCCACCGGCTTATCAACATCACCACGCCGGCAGACGACCTCGCACTTGCGCACACAGACCCGGCCGCATATTGCCGGAAGTGGGTTGGTCTCACGTATAAGGTCAACGGCTTTCCTGTACTGGCCCATCGCCGAAAGTGCGATATAGCCTTGAGCATCCACACCGGCAGGGCAGCCTTCGCGGCAGGGGGCAACGCAATCAGCGAAGTGATTGGAGAGCAAGAGCTCGAGTGCCGTTTTCCGTGCCGCAACCACCCGGTCACTTCGTGTCTGTATCTTCATGCCGTCGGCTATCCTCGTGGCACATGCCGGGAGGAGGTTCCAGCGCCCCTCGACTTCGACCACACAGAGGAAGCACGATCCATAGGGCTCAAGCTCCGGTGAGTGACAGAGGGTCGGTATATGATCAAGTCCGTTTTCGTGGACCACCTCGAGTATGGTCTTTCCCGGAGTAGCTTCGAGCTCCCGGCCATTCACACTGATCTTGATATTGTCTGTGTGTTCCTTGCTCATTTGGTGTAGACCGCCTCGAACTTGCAGCTGGAAATACACTGGCCGCATCTGACACATTTCTCGATGTCAATCGTATGCGGCTCTTTTCGCTCCCCGGCTATGGCTTCCACGGAGCACTTCTTCACACACAACGTACAGCCTGTGCACTTTTCCGGGTCTATGTAGAAATCGACCAGCGCGGTGCAACTACCGGCCGGACAACATTTCTCTTTTATGTGGGCTTCATATTCATCCCGGTAATAGCGTATCGTGGTCAGGGCCGGGTTGGGTGCGCTCTGACCCAGACCGCAAAGACTCGCCTCGCGGACCTGCTCTCCGAATTCGACGAGTTTTTCGATATCACCGCTCTGGCCCTCACCCATGCTGATTCGCGTGAGGATCTCGAGCATTCTTCTGGTCCCGATCCGGCAGAAGGTGCACCTGCCACAGGATTCACTCTGGGTGAAATCCAGGAAGAATCTTGCAATCTCCACCATGCATGCCGTCTCATCGAGCACCACGAGACCGCCGGAGCCCATTATGGCGCCCGTGGCGGGTATGGATTCAAAGTCGACCTGTGTTTCGTCCATCGCGGCTGGAATACAACCGCCCGATGGGCCGCCCATCTGGACTGCCTTAAACCCCTTGCCCTGCTTTATGCCTCCACCGATCTTAAAGACCAGGTCGTGAATCGTGGTCCCCATCGGGACCTCCGCGAGACCGCCACGCACCACTTTGCCGGCGAGTGCGAAGACCTTGGTGCCCTTGCTTTTCTCCGTGCCGAAGGCCGCATAGGCCTCGGAGCCATTGGCGATTATCCACGGGATGTTGGCATAAGTTTCGACGTTGTTGTTGTTCGTCGGCTTACCCCAGAGGCCTTTCTCAGCGGGGAAGGGTGGCCTGATTCTCGGCATACCACGCTTGCCTTCGATCGAAGCAAAGAGGGCTGTTTCCTCACCGCACACAAAAGCACCCGCCCCCTGCTTTATCTTTAGATCAAAGTCGAACCCGGAACCCAGGATGTTCTTGCCCAGGTAGCCCTTGGCTCTCGCGGCGTCGATTGCAATCGTGAGCCTGTGGATCGCGAGAGGATATTCAGCACGACAGTAGATATAGCCTGATGAGGCGCCGATCGCTCTCCCGCAGATTATCATCCCCTCAAGGACTGAGTGCGGGTCGCCTTCGAGTACGGACCGGTCCATGAAGGCACCCGGGTCACCCTCGTCCGCATTACAGACCACGTACTTGATGTCCGACTCATTCTGTGCAGCGAAAGACCACTTAAGCCCCGTTGGAAAGCCGGCACCCCCGCGGCCTCTCAAGCCCGAGTTCTTGATCTCCTCGATGATGTCACCGGGCTTCATCTTGAGTAAGGATTTACGGAGTGCCTCGTAACCGCCGGCGGCCTCGTACTCATCTATGGATTCGGGGTTACACGTACCGCAGTTTCTTAAGACGATTCGTTTCTGAAGTTCGAGGTAGTCGGCTTCCGATCCGCCGCAATCCCCGGCCGAATCGATGCTGTAGACAACATGGTCGCTCAGGGTTTTGCCATCGACGATATGCTCTTTATATATCTCATCTGAAACATCCGGTGTAACTTCACCATAGATCGTGCGGCAGCCGTTTTCCCGGATCTCAACGAGGGGCTCGCGATAACACATTCCGATACAACCGGTGTGGGAAAGACTGAACGTGCCGGGATGCTCTTTGAGGATCTCGTCGAGTTTGTCATAGACTGCCTGGGCCCCGGCCGAGAGACCGCAGGTACCCATGCCGACGATCACTTTCTTCATCGTGCTACCCCGGTCCGTTTACGTTTCATCATCACACGTTGCCACGGATTCTTCTCTCCGCGTCTCCTCCTCAGCACGCTTGTACTTCCGGATGATCTTTCTCACTGATGCAGGGTCAAGCCTGCCGTGTGTTTCATCGTTTACCATGATCACGGGGGCAAGCGAGCAGCATCCGATACAGGCAACCGTATTCAGCGTGAAAAGACCGTCCCCGGTGGTGTCACCCACCTCGATGCCTAGCTCGTCCTGGACGGTTTCGATTATCATCTTCGCACCCGACACGTGACACGCCGTACCGGCACACACGCGGACCAGGTACTTGCCCATGGGCTGAAGCCGGAACTGGCTGTAGAAGGTTATGACGCCGTAGACATCGGATTCCGGTATCCCGGTCACACTGGAGATGTAGCTTATGGCCCTGCGGGGTATGTATCCGAAATGATCCTGGGCCGACTGGAGGAGCGGTATGAGCTCGCCCTGCGCACCGTCGTATCTCCACAGGCGGTAGGTGAATCGATCAGAATCTCTGGCCGCCATCTCGTGACTCCACCCGTTGCCTGGCAAAACTTCGGCTGCGCCGGGAATGTCCTGTCACGCAGCCTGTTCGTGATCCCGTGTCTTAGTATGTATGCTCAGTCTTCAAGCAGTTTTATGACGGTTGCCTCACGTACCCTGAGGACGCCATCTATCTCATTGAGTCTCTCGAGGATCGTGGACTTCCGGCCGACCCCCTCGCTGGTTATCATTCCCACCAGTTTCCTTCCATCCTCGATAACATCGCAGAAGATCACTTCGTCTATGAAGAAGACCGTCGTGAAAATCTGCTGAATCGTATTAGGGTCGACATCAACGATTATGTAACTCATCGTTCCGGGCTGCTTCCCCGATTTCATCTGGGCCGGCTGCTTCATGGCCTGGGAATAGACGTTGACGAACTGGTCCACATCCCGATCCAGCTTCGGTCTTTCGACAGATGAAAGGGAGGCGATCTCTACGCCATCCATCTTGCCGATATTATCGAACAGTGTCTTGATACCGTCTTGAGAGGCGGCCTGGGCCAGTATGATTATGTCGAAGTCACCGCGGACGGCCTCGCATTTCTGCACGCCTTCCATATTATATAGTTCGTTATAGATGTCCATGCTCCGCGAAGGATCCGTGATTCTTATCGTGAGATAAGCGCTGACGGATTCGCGCAGACCCGCGTCAGCGGGTGCGGCTTCGGCGGTTGCTGCCGCTTCCTTGGTCGAGCCGGGTGAGAGTTCATCAAGGGCTTTCACCAGGTCGGGAATCTCAAACGGTTTATCGAGGTACCCGGTGTTGTGCTCAGAAAGCGCTGTCATCTTGAGCGAATCATCTCCGAAGCCGGTTATCACCAGCACCGGAAGATCGGGATACTGGATCTTGATTACCTTTAGAATCTTAAGCCCGTCGATATCGGGCATGAAAATATCCGTCACCAGGTAATCATAGGCAATTCCCTTTTCCCTGGAGCTATCCAGCTCATGAATCGCTGAGATTCCATCAGGACAGGCAACGGCACTGTAGCCCTCCTGAGTAAGCCCGACGGTCAGATTCCTTCGAATCTCCGCCTCATCATCGATAATCAGGACACGCCCCTTCACCATCGTCCTCCTGTTTGACTAGAAGCCATAAGATACCCGGCCGACACTACCAAACCATCCTAAGAAGGATAGTGTCTCGACACCCCCATGTCAAACGAATTTGGGGTGTGTACATGCCGGTACGGCATTCAGTGACGGTTCACTGATTACCGCAGTGATCCGGCGGTGGTGAGCCAGCCCTGGCGGGCGTGAGGAGTTTCTTAATTTCTAAACTGTCACCGAATTATGTTCTATCTCGATACTACGACCTTGCGTGTTACCGTATCCGGACCGAGGCGAAGCCTCAGGAAGTATATACCCGTACCGACCTTGCCATCATTCTGCCAGTCGATCTCGTGATGACCTGCCGGATATTCAGCCCTTACCAGGGTTGCTGCCAGCCGGCCGGCGACATCATAGGCGTCAATTTCAACAAAGCCATCCCGTGGCAATCCGAACTGTATCACGGCACTTTCACTGAATGGGTTGGGTCTCGTGTCGGTGATCACAAGATTGGAGGGTATCTCAGGCTCAGGCTGAGTTCCCGCAAGCGGATCATTGATCTCAAAGTCGCCATCACTGGCATCCTCACCGGTGTTCATCTCCGCGTCGTACGCGATCACCTTCACCCTGGCCATCGTCGTGGGAGCCACATCCACCAGCCACGAGTAGGTCCCGTCGTCGGTCTCGCCGGTGGCTATAGTGTGAGGATATGTAGCTCCTCCATCGGTTGACAGGAGGATGTCTATGGAAGTGACACCCACATCGTCATCGGCCGTCCACGTGATATCGAAGAAGCTGTCGATGTCCCACGTCTCACCGCCGTTGGGGGAACTAACTGTCACCGTCGGATCCGCCGAACCCGGTGTTAGGGTGACGGTCACCGTCGGGGATGAGGTCCCAAGGATATCGACCCAGACATAATAGACCGCATAGGTCCCGGAGTAATCGATCTGAGTGAGTGCACCACCTGTAACATCCACAGTCCCCACCTCGTTCGGCATTATGAAGCGGAGTTGCGCATGTTCAAAGCGTTCAGCGATGTTATTGGTGATATCCGCAGTGACAGTGTAATTCGTCCCGTCGTTTGCCGGCGAGTAATCCACCTCGAGGTTACCTCCTCCCGATCCCGCTGAAACGGTGTAAGTCGGGCTTAGAGATCCACTCGAGACACGGATCAGACGATAGGAGCGTGCACCGTCACAGGCATTGTCGGTTCCTATATCATAAGGATGCGAGAAATCGTCCTCGTCCCTGTGCCTGTGGCCCCAGAGCGCCATGTCGGCTCCGAGACTGTTGAGGTTTATCTGGTTCGAGAAGTCGGAGTGATAGAAAAGCACATGGGCGGCACTTCCTGATGAGGCCGTCATCTCGTCATCAAGCCAATCCATCTGACCGGAGGTGAAGCTCAAGCTGCCATATGTCCCCGACCGCCAGTCATCGTAGTTGATGTAGGATTCCATCCCGATGTAATGTACCGGCCCATAATCGAAGCTATAGTTCTGGGTATACCACGGTGCACCGGGAGGAGGGCTGTCGCAGCGTTTCCACCCAAAGAACCGCCACCACGTCTGCCGGGCCGTACCGTCAGGTGGCGGGCTGTCGTCCCAGCCCCCGATATCATGATTGCCGGACTGAAGGTACACCGGAACGTCGAACTCCCTCAGCAGGCGCTGGGTCCGGCTGAAGTAGCGCTTGTTGAGAAAGTCCTCGAGCTCGCCTTCATTTATGACATCCCCAGTTATGAGCACAAACTCGGGATTGATGATGTTGATATCATTGATGACCTCCCTGAGATCGACCACCTCTGAAGAATCGGTGTCGGAACCTGGCTCATAGTAATACAGGTGAGTCGGCAGGTGAGTATCCGTGATGTGGATAAAGTAGTAGTCATCTTTGAATGCCGGGATCACTCGCACTGAACTCCAGGTTGTGTCGACCACTGCTCCGCTGACCGTAACCTCGAGATCGTAGAGATCGTACACAGGTACGGTCGGTACAAGTACCTCGACCTCCCACCATAGCGTCGATGCGTCGTATATGGCGGAGAGCAACGCCATGGGAACCTGGAGCCCATCGCGCTGGAGTTCGACCGCCCAGCCGGAAGCGCCCGGACTGGCGTCGCACTCAATCAGGAGGGTGTCACCCTCCGTTACGATGGAGGGGATGTTGATTAAGGGACGCTGGATGACCGTGAGCGTATCGCCTATAGGTATCGCACCCGCCGGTACGGCTATCACAAGAATCAGGGCAACGCAGGCCCACAAAGTAAAAAAGACCGGACTCGGTCGCTTATGCATCGCGTTCACTCCTCTTCTGTCAGTGCTATAGTTGTTGAGATTATCTGCATTGATTATACCATACTTTATGAGCCAGAACAAGAGTGATGGTTGCGAGTTCGGTCGACCGATTGGAAGCACGGATACGCAATTGACCTCTTTGGAATACAGCGGGTGGGGGAAGGGGATCGCCAAGCTCCACCCGTGACCGGTCCGAATTCTACCATGAGGTGTTATCCCGTTATTTAGCATTGGGTTATGCATGTCATTCAATCCGCCTTGCTCTTGCCCCTCGGCTCTGTCTCGATGGCACGTGCCTTGCTCTATGAATTGGCAGAGGTGGTAGTGAGGGATGACAAGACCGGATACCGCGAGGGAGTGCTGTTCGGATGGGTTTTTTGGGGTTGATGAGAATCAAGGTGCTGACGGCACTGTCCCTCGCGGTCTTCACACTCGCTACCCATGGAACAGAGCCGGATGCCGGCAATCCGGCTACGCCGACCGTGATGACACTTAACCCACAGTACTTAGAGCAATGTCTGGCGGATGCGGGTTACATGGTCACCCGCACGCTTTCCTGGGGCGCATCGGACTTGCTTAAGTTCGCGCCGGTAGTTGGAGTCGCGGCTACGTTGGCTGATAAAGACGAGGATATTCAAGTCTGGGTCGAGGGGCGGCGCGGTACCGGCACTGCGCGTGTCGCCGGCGTGGCTAAAGCCTTTGGCAATGGAACGTACACCGTACCTGCGTTTGGTGCCCTCTATTGCTACGGCCACCTCACCGGCAACAACCGGGCACGCAGAACCGCCCTCCTTGGACTTGATAGCCTCGGAATTACGGGTGTCCTCACCGAGGCGATCAAACACGCGACACACAAGCATCGTCCCGTATCCGGTGGGGTGCCGTTACTCTCAGGCTACTATGCATGACTCCTTAATAGACTGGAATCAGAGCGTGGTCCTTTTCCTGATATCCGATCAGTGAGACCAACCCGTTGTTCACATGCTTGATCTCAGGCAACAGTGTGGCCGGGTCAACGCCGAATATACCTGCTGCGACCAGGCAGATCTCCAGTCCGATTCCCGCCTCCGACATCTTTGTTATCGACTTCGCGATTCCGCCGAGTATCTCCTTTTCCTCAGGAGAAAAGCCTTCGGTTTGCGTTGATATGAGCTTCACCGATGGCCCAAGAAAGACGACCACGAACTCAGGCTCAAGCTGTGTTGCCTTCTTCAAGTTCTCGTCCGCAGCCATTTGCAGTATGATTTCAAGATGCAGGGCCACACCCTTAGGATTCGCGGACCTGACGTCAAAGACAGCTCTGACTGACTTCGCACCCTTCAGAGCGTCATAATCACCCGCATGTGCGGTGACACTCGCAGATACCAAAATGAGTATCGCGATGAATAGACTTCCAACGATTGCTGTTGACTCCCTCTTCATGTTACCTCTCCTTTTCCTTGGTTTCGTTTCTCCATTTCGGATGTTGGAGCATCTAGTTTTGCCGTCACTGCCTCCGCCTTAACACCTCCTTTCGCCTTTAGAGTCGAAGCCGTCGCCGGAGGTTACAAAAACCGGTGATCACACTCACTGATGTTTTCCGAAACGGCACGGATGGTGGCGAATGTGCCTATATGATGTAGCTACCCGGCCAAGCGAATGACCGAATACACAACGACAGCCAATCCCCAATACGTAAAGAAACCCCAGTAGTAGGTATAGTAGACCAATGGGCCGCAGGATGGATAGACATATGCCCTCTCTGAGAACCACAGAATGAAGTTGATATAGACGGAGATGGCGCCCGACGCCGCCCACAAGGCATAGCCCCAGCTCTTACCCAGCAAGACCCCGATACTCCCGGCCAGCAGCAAGGGGAACCAAACAGCGAAATCAGACCACGCTACACCATATGAGAATCTCCGGTGTGACTTGTCCCTCCAGTCTTGACCTTTCCCGATCAGCAGGTCTTTTGTTTTCTGACTATCTGGCTTTGCTAGAATCTGAATTTGAACGTAACCGAGAATCAGGAGGTTGTATACGATTCCAAAAGCAACGAGTATCCAGGTTAGTAGTGTAGGTTCAAGCAATCCAGAGCCTCCTTGCTTGTGTTAACTTGTCTTCGCACTCACATTGTGATGCTGTCGGTGCTCACTGCATTCAGTTCTCAAAGTACCGGCGGTTCGCCCACAGGCCAATGATTCCCAACAGTGAGGGTATCATCCACAGAAACATCGCTGTGAGGACTGTCCCAGGATAAGTTGTCCACCTCTGGAACGCAAAGACGGCCGGAAACGATCGCCAGCTCCATCAATCCAGCACTAAAGCCGTAGAGTCGTTTTCTGAATAACCCGAAGAGTGCCACAATACCAATGGGCAATGCCCACAGCATGTCAACGACAGCCACCCCCCAACTCTCTTCTGCCCATGCACGTTCAGCGGCATCGCCGGTGAAGCGTTCGTTCTGTAATCCAAGGTCCACCGCACGATCCCAATTGAGGAGTGAGTAGACCTGCATACTCCAGCCCAGGAAGAGGGATAGGATAGCTATGATGGCAATCCAGACACCTAATGGAAAGCGCCCGATGGTTCTGTCCAATCTCAGCATCCGGTTAATCCCCCCTGATCGACAGCTCGAGCCCACAATCATCGAGATCGAAACTGATGCTCTCGACGAAATGATCACCGCTTCGCACGAATGGCAGATACATCCTCATCTCGTCCCGAAAGGTCCAATCCAGATTGTCATGGGCGATTACCCAGGCCCCAGGACTCAGCCGATCGTATACCTGCTTAAGCAGAGTCAGATAGAGTCCTGGTGCTTCATCGGACTTCGCCTCTATGTAAACGAAGTCGAAAGGTCCCTCGATGCGATCCAGGGCACTGCGCGCATCTTCGCCAACGAGGAGAAGCTCCTCAGCGCTCCCAATCTCAGAGAAGTTCTGCCGTGCCTGCTCCGTCCTCTGGGTATTACTGTCGATCCCCAGAATCCTCTCGGCGCTGTAGACCCGGTGGGGCCCGATGCACGGACCGGCAAACCAGGCGAGGGTGTAGCCCCGTGAGCATGTAGATCAGTCGCTCCATGGTCGGACTCAACGACGTCCATGTCCCTTCAAACTTCTCCTTCACCAGTTTGCGGTGTCTCTCAAAGATATCCTTGTCGTAGGTTACCGTAGCCGGGGCAAGCTGATGCATCTTAAGAAGAGCAAGAGCTGCATCGACGATCTCATCTTCCAGTGGAGTCCTACCCAGACGATATGCGAATGACGGGTCACGATATGTCACCTCACTGCGGAGACCATCTGGAGCAGAATAGTTGAAGACAGCGTCGGGCTGGACAATCCCATCATCCTTTAACTGCTGTAGCGCACTCTCTACCGCCTCTTCAGGGGGATGAAAGAAGATGGTCATCGGTGTACCATGGTAATCGCCTCTTCC
>JALGZP010000087.1 GCA_025774845.1 bacterium | reverse complement strand
CGTGCGCAGGCTTTCTGCTCGAAAATAGACTCAATGCACGCGTCGGCTCTTTCACGGCTCAAGGAATCCGGCTTCACTGATTTCGTATCTCTCCATCCGGCCTGGAGTTATTTCGCACGAAGATACGGGCTCAGGGAGATCGATACGATTGAGATTTCGCATGACCAGGAGCCGTCGGCAAAACACGTTGCCGCGGTGATCGGAAAGATGCGGCAGGCTAAGACCAGGTTTATCCTGGCAGAGGAATTCACAAATGTTGACCTCGCAGAGGCTGTCGCATCACAGACCGGTGCGGAAGTCATCCTGCTCGACCCCATGGGTGGCAACGACAGGCCGGGGCGGGATTCCTACGTCAGGCTGATCGACTACAATGTCTCCCTTTTGGAACAGGCGGCCCGGAAATTTCCGGAACACTAGGTGGCGACATGGCTGACATCATAGTGGAGCTTGACCACATCTGGGTCTGGCGCGGCGAAAACCTCGCTCTCAAGGATGTTTCGCTGGCTATCCGGCGCGGTAAGTTCATCGGCCTGATGGGCCCTAACGGCAGTGGGAAGACCACGTTTCTTAAGACGATTGTCGGGCTGATAAAGCCTGACAGAGGCAAAGTCATCGTAACCGGCCCAACGGCCAAAGCGATCGGGTATGTCCCCCAGGAGGAACACACCGACCCTGATTTTCCTGTGACGGTTCACGATGTTGTCGAAATGGGACTCTACGGGTCCCTCGGTATGTTCCCGAGGATCGGGTCTTCCGAAAAACAGCGGATCGAGAAGGCACTGGTACGTGTCGGCATGCAGGACCACTCATCACGAAGGATCGGGGAGCTTTCAGGCGGCGAGAAGCAGCGCGTCTTTATCGCCAGGGCGATCGTAGCAGAACCACGCCTTCTCCTCCTGGACGAACCCACAACGGGTGTTGATGCCGGGGCCAGGGACGATTTCTACAGGGTGCTCTTTGGTCTTATAAAGGATCTTTCGCTCACCGTTGTCCTTGCCTCCCATGATCTCGAGGTAGTACCCGGAAAAGTTGATGAGATCATCTGTATAAACCAGACCGTGTTCGTCCACGGCCCTCCCGAAGAGATCGCGGACACCGATGTGTTCCGCAGGGCTTACGGGTGTGAGCTCGAATTCATGGTGCATGGGCGGTATCCCCACAGGGTGATCAGAGAACACGACCACGAGGAGCACGATGCTGAGTGAGATGCTGAGCATGCCGTTCTTCCTGCATGCCCTGATAGGCGGTCTCCTGGTTGTTGTCATGCTCTCGTTTCTGTCGTTCTTCGTAGTCTTAAGAAGGATCTCTTTCATCGGGGTCGGGATATCCCATTCCGCGCTGGGCGGGGTCGCACTCGGTATCGTGCTTGGCCTCAATATCACGCTTACGGCAACCGTGTTCTGCGCGGGCATAGCCCTCCTGATAGGCTTTATCTCCAGGAGAGGATATGTCAGAGAGGACGCCGCCATCGGCATCACCTTCTCCGGCACCATGGCCCTCGGGATAACGCTCATAGCACTGTCGGGCAGTTACACATCCAGCTTATTCTCGTACCTGTTCGGCAGTATCCTTTCGATAACAAGAAGTGACATCTACGTGATAGCGATATACAGTGCGTCGATCGTCACACTGCTTGTCGTGTTTTTCAAACAGCTCCTGAATGTGAGTTTCGATGAAGAGGTCGCGATGGCAACGGGGGCTCCTGTCGGCTTCCTACACAATCTTCTGCTGGTTCTGATCGCGCTGGCCATAGTCGCATCGATCAAGTTAGTGGGCATCGTACTTGTCGCGGCTCTGCTTGTTCTACCGGCGGCCACTGCCTACCAGATCGCGCAGACCTACAGAAAAGTCCTTGCATTGTCCATAATTCTCGGTATCGTCTCGCTTGTGGCCGGACTGGTGTTGTCTTACGGCTTTGATTTACCTTCGGGAGCGACTATCGTGCTCTGCGCATGCTTGATATTCTTTGCCTGCTTTGCCGTATCCCCGAGACGGCGCGGCAGAAGGTCAAACCAGGGAGGCTAGGATGCTCAGAAAGCTATGCATAGTATCAGTGGCTCTGCTGATGGCATGTTCGTCCCAGGTGAGAAGACCCGATGCACCGCCATCGAGTGGGGGTTCGGACCAGGTTCCGGTACCCGATATCGCGCAGATCGTACTCTATGCGAGGTCCACCGGACATGCAGACACACCCATCGTGTGGGACATAAGGAGAATCGCGCTTGACCGGGCCGACGGCAGCAGGGTTGAGGTACCCGGCACCGATGTGACCTTAAACATGGCCGATCTTGAGCAGGGTCAGAAGCTCCTGGCGGTCTCTGAGGTTGAAGAGGGCATGTACACGGGGCTCAGTATCTTCGCCCGCAACATCTATGACGCCGGTACCGGGGAAACCGTTCCGACCGAGACAATGGTCTTCAGTGCCAAGCAGAACCTCGTCATCGTTGCGGGTAACGCCAAGAGTGTCTTCCTGGTGATAGACCGTCCCGACCCCGAACGCGAGGGTGCACTCCTCGTGTATGAACCCCGGCTCACTATCGAGGATGAGGACCCGGACCCGGATGGGAAGCTCATTTATGTCGCAAACGAGCTCTCATCCAACATCTCGGTAATCGACAAGCAGCTCAAGCGAGTGGTGTACAACGTATTCGTCGGAACCAGGCCCTATACCCTGGCCGCCGATCAAAGAAGGTACAGGCTCTACATTGGGGATAGAAAAGACGGCGTGATTTATGAAATGGACATGTTGCGCCAGCGTCTCCTCAGGGCAACCCAGATTGAATATGTGGATGAGCCTGTCCACATAGAGCCTGTCCCCACGAGGGATCTCCTCATCGTCGTGAACTTCGGCAGCAACACCATCTACATTGTTGATTCCTTCACGCTCCAGGTCATTGAGGCCATCGAGGTCGACTATGACCCTGTGGATGCTGAGTACTCAGTGTATTTTGACTTCGCGTTCGTACTGAGCAGGTACTTCGGCACACTATCTGTAATCGATTTGAAAAACGAACCGGTGGAGATTGACACGACCCTCCAGGTGGAGCTCGAGCCTGCCGGGATGGCCATAGACGACAACATGGGATGGCTTTATATCACCAACAGTGGTTCAACCGACATGTCCATCATCAACATCCAGACCCTGGGCGTTGATAAAACCTTGGGGATTGAGAAAACCGTGTCTATCGGTATCGGTGCAGGTGATATCGTTTTCGACCCGTTCGGCAGAAGAGTTTATGTCGCGATGGTCGATACGAAAGAAATACTGTGTGTCGATCCCTACACGGGTGTTCTCGAATACAGTATCGACCTGCCGGCCCCACCCGGAAGGCTGCTGTTCGACATCGATGAGAAGAAACTCTACGCCTGCCTTCCAGAGCGAAACGCCGTTGTGGTAATAGACCCGTCAGCCCGCCGGATCCAGAACTGGATAGAGACCGGCCATGGTCCCTCTTCGATCGAAGCAAGGCTGTAGACCTCAGGAACTGCCGGGTGTGAGTACGTCCGTGTCAGGGCCGGTAGGGTTTGGGCCGTGTCCGCAAGAACGACAGGTATGTCCCCACCCCGGAGAGTATGCCCTTGAGGGCCGACAGCATCTCACGACCGCTCAGCCTGCCGCCTCCCTGAGGCCGGTTTATCAAGAAACCGAGTTTCCGTGGCAGCGTCGCGTGTTTAAGCCACAGGTAGGTGTTGTCATGGTAGGCACGATTGACGAGATCAGGTGACGTGTCTCTGCCTGGCGTGCGTAGGGCCTCAGGCCTACCGAAAACCTTGATCCCCGGGTCGGATACAACCCGGAAGCCGATCGACCTTAGACTCATGCACATATCCTCTTCCCGCTCACCCTCTGCCACGAGACGGTAATCGAAATCACGCATGAGATGACGTCTGAAAGCCATGTTTGAACGAGAGAGGCCGTGATCAGGCATAACCACGGGCCCGCCGACCGCAGCCGTGAGCGGATCTTCGAAATGCTTTCCGATCTTCTCAAGCCACACACTGTCCACCACGCAGTGATCGTTTGTGAAGCATACTACGGCCGAACGTGCACTTGCTCTTCCGGTGTTGAGCGCAGAGATAATCCCGGTATCTTCAGGGGTCTCTATCTTCAGGGCAAAACCGGGGTGGGTCTGCTCAGACCATCCCGTTGCGCGGTCACCTCGGGTCTTATCCCCATCACTTGATACAAGGATAACTTCATCTGGTTGCCGGGTCTGTTCGAGAAGAGCGGCGAGACATTCGCCTAGAAGATCAGGCTTACCGGAGCACACGATTACGACCGAAACGCTCATGCGTCACGTATTCTTTTTGCAGCCTCGTTTGCTTTGCGTACGACTTCATCCTCATCAACCGTGAGGAGTCTGCCGTCTCTGACAACGACTTTGCCATTCACTATGGTAAGGTGCACGTTGTGATTCGATCCGCACAAGACGATGGAAGCAAGATA
Source organism: bacterium (assembly GCA_025774845.1). GTDB lineage: Bacteria > Arandabacterota > Arandabacteria > Arandabacterales > Arandabacteraceae > Arandabacterum. Next base: position 5,313 of record JALGZP010000087.1, on the reverse strand, counting down.
ATCATGCAGGGAACCCGCATGAGATATGTCTGAGATGTCTATCCCGACTATGTCGGCACACATGCCTTCTTTGATTGTTCCGATGTCATCTCTGCCAAGCAAGTCCGCGCTTCCCGAGGTCGCCAGCCCAATCACCTCGCGGGTGGTTATTGCAGAACTCCCTCCTGCAAGACGCTGGAGCAGGAAACAGTTCCTGAGCTCGGCAAGCATATCCGAGGTATCATTGCTCGCACTTCCGTCGACACCAAGTCCCACCCGTACCCCCATCTTGAGCATCTCCGGCACCCGCGCCCTCCCCGCACCGAGACGCATGTTCGATGTCGGACAATGGCAGATGCCGGTTTCGGTAGCTTTGAGTTTTTCAAGCTCGGCATCATTGAGATGGATCCCGTGCGCGTACCAGACGTCCCGTCCAAGCCAGCCGCATCGCTCCATCAGTTCGACCGGTCTTATGCCGTACGTATCCAGACAGTAGGAATTCTCGTCTTCGGTCTCGGCAAGATGCGTGTGAAGCAAGACACCCTTCCTTGAGGCGAGTTCCCTCGTCTCCTTGAGAAGTCGCTCGGAAATCGAGAAGGGTGAACACGGAGCGAGTGCGATCCTGAGCATCGATCCGGTCTGAGGATCGTGATACTCATCGATAAGTCTCTCGCTGTCCTTGAGGATCTCGTCTTCGAGCTGGACGACCTCGTTGGGCGGAAGTCCACCTTGGTCCTTCCCCAGGGACATGCTCCCGCGGGTTGGATGAAACCTGATCCCGATTCTCGATGCGGCTTCTATCTCCACATCTATGAACCGTGAGCTCGCACCTGCGGGAAACACATAGAGATGGTCGCTCGAGGTGGTGCATCCCGTTTTCAGGAGCTCACCGCAGGCAACGAGCGTGCTCCAGTAGATACTATCCTCATCGAGGTGTTTCCAGATCTCATAGAGGGTTACAAGCCAGTCAAAGAGCGGCGAGTCCTGGACCTCGGGCACGCAGCGTTGAAGTGTCTGGTAGAAGTGATGGTGGGTGTTCACAAATCCCGGGAGGATGACCCAGCGGCTGCAGTCGATCACCTCTATATCGGGCTTCCCCAGCTTCTCCGGGTCTATGCCATCGTCAATCCGGCTGATCTTCGTCCCGTCTATCAAGAGGTCCGTACCCGATAGCTCTTCGGAGCCCGTAAACAGAACCAGGATGTTCTTCAATAGAATCACACTCCGGCCTCCTTGAGAGCGTTTAAGACCCTCTCGGGTGTGAATGGCAATTGCCTCAGTCTCACTCCCGTGGCGTTATAGATCGCGTTGGCAATTGCCGGGGCGACATTATCAACACATATCTCGCCCACGCTTTTAACCCCGAATGGTCCCGATGGTTCATCGGTCTCAACCAGGAATGCCTTGATGTCCGGTAGATCGACTGATGCAGGGACTTTGTAATCCATGAGTGAAGCATTGAGCATCTTCCCGGAATCCGAGAAGGTCATCTCCTCACTTAGAGCATAGCCAATGCCCATGGCCACCGAGCCTACGATCTGCCCCTCCGCAAGTGTGGGGTTTATGGCCCTGCCGAGGTCAACGGCGGATGCGATATCGATCACTCGCACTCTGCCCGTATCCAGATCGATCTCGACTTCAACGAAACACGCACAGAAGGGCGGCGGACAGTCTACGGTCATAAAGGACGCAGATTCGGCGATCTGCTGCTTGTCTTCTCCATAGAAGGACTTAAGCGCAGCCTCCTTGACATGAATCCGCCGGCCGGAGGAGGACACGAAGAACCCATGGTCGAAACCCATATCGCCCGCATCATCTCCCATCAGTTCAAGTGCGACCTCCTTGAGTCTCTCTCTCACCTTCTCGGCGGCCTGGACAACGGCGGTACCCGATACATAGGTCGTGCTCGAACCGTACGCCCCGACATCGAACGGCGTGGAGTCGGTGTCGGATGAATAAACGATAATGTCCTCGAGTCCCACCCCGAGAACTTCCGCAGCCATCTGGGCAAGCACCGTGTCACTTCCAGTACCAAGGTCGGTCGCGCCGATAAGCAGGTTAAACGAGCCGTCCTCGTTTACCTTTATGGTCGCACCGGCCATGTCATCACCCGGTATTCCGGTTCCATGCATACAGACGGCAAAACCCACTGCACGCTTCTTGCGGTCATACGGTATCCCGGACGGCGTATCCCCGCTACCGGGAACGGCTCTACTTGCAAGCTCGATGCATTCATCGAGACCACAAGTTCTTATTGTTCGCTCGAAGCCTTCCTTCCCCTCACCGAGTTTCGCGGCGATCGGATCCGTATCACCTTGCTTGACAAGGTTCTTCCTTCTGAACTCAAGCGGGTCCATACCGAGCGAGTGAGCTATTTCATCCATATGCGATTCGAGTCCGAAATAGCCTTGTGGCGCCCCATAGCCTCTCATCGCACCGGCAACCGGGAGATTGGTGTATGCCACATCCGCAACGTAACGGAGGTTCGGAGACTTATAAAGCGGCAGTGACTTGCTTCCCGTATTGGATGGTACTGTGAGGCCGTGGCTCCCGTAGGCTCCTGTGTTGGCCATGACCCGCATTTCGTTGGCGATTATCGTACCGTCACGTGTGAGGCCTGTCTTAAAGGTCACATACTGAGGGTGCCGCGTCCTTCCACAGTAGAACTCCTCATCACGCTTAAGCTCCATCACTACGGGCTTACCGGTCCTGAGTGTAAGGTGCGCACAGAGATCCTCAAGAATGATCTCCTGCTTGCCGCCAAACCCGCCGCCGATTCTCGGTTTGATCACCCTGATCCTCGAAATGGGGACCTGGTTCACCCGTGCGACTATTCGCCTGACATGAAAAGGTACCTGGGTGGCGGTGACGATCACCAGCCTGTTCGAGCTGTCGAGATATGAAAAGCAGACATGGGGCTCCATGGTCACGTGTTGGACATAATGGACCGAGTAGGTGTGTTCGAACACCTGGTCAGCCTGGCTGAAGCCTTTCTCTACGTCACCGACCTCGACTTCGACACGGGCTGCAAGATTGCTGCCGGCGTCGTGGATCCCCTGCGAATCGGTCTCGTCGTGAATTATGGGAGCACCTTCCCGGATGGCGTCGCGCGCATCCATTACCACCGGAAGGACTTCGTAATCGACTTCAAGGAGTTTGCAACCCCGCTCGGCCGTGAGCTCATCGGTCGCGACCACGACGGCCACCCTGTCACCGACCAGCCTGACCTTATTATCGAGCATGACGGTATCGTAAGGCGATGGCTCGGGGAAGTTCTGACCGGCAGTGGTAAAAGGAACTCTCGGGACATCTTCGTGGGTCAGGACCAGCATGACACCGGGCACGTCCATTGCCCTGTCACACTCGATGCTCTTGATCCTCGCGTGCGCATGAGGACTTCTTAAGACCTTTGCATAAAGAGCCCCGGCGGGTACCATATCCAGCGTATAGTGGGGGGCGCCTTTTACGATGGCGCCGGCATCGACCTTCGGCAGCCGTCTGGATACGACCCTCAAGTCAGCCTTATTCGTCATGTCCTGCATCCCTGTCACACAGCTTCTTCGCCGCGCTCTCGATGGCATCGACAACCTTGACGTAACCTGAACATCTGCATATGTTGCCGGCAATCCCATGGCGGATCTCGTCTCTTGTGGGATCGGGGTTCTCCGATAGCAGACTCACAGCCGTCATTATCATTCCGGGCGTACAGAAACCACATTGCGGAGCACCGGTTTCAATAAACGCCTCCTGTACCGGATGAAGCTGCTTACCGCAGATCGCAAGTCCTTCTACGGTAAGGATCGTGGAACCGTCCACTTGAGGTGCCAGTATGAGACAGGAGGCAACCGGGCGGCCGTCAAGAAGCACGGTGCATGCCCCGCAGTTACCCGTGTCACAGCCGTGTTTCACACTCTTAAAGCCAAGTCTCCTTAAAAGGTCAAGCAGGGTTTCCCCGGCCGAGATCTCTACATCGAAGGCCCTGTCATTGACTGAGATCTTAATCTTCAAATCGGGCACCTGCCTCTCGTGCAGCGGCAAGTATGGACCTGGCGGCAAGTACGCTTACCAGGTGTTTCCTGTAGGCCGCTGACGCCCTGAAATCCGATTTCACCTTTACCCGTTCTGAAGCGGAGTCGGCAAGTCTCCGGATCACGTCATGCGAGATCGCCTCGGTGGCAGTACCCTCTGCAAGATCCGTCAAGAGGACCGGCCTTGAAGAACTCTGTCCGATCGCAAGCCTCAGCTCACTGATCCTCGATCCATCCGTGACACTCGCTACCGCCCCGACATTGACGAGGGCAATATCAATATCACTTCTTCCGAACTTGGAAAAGCCCCATCCCTGGCCCTTTCCGATCTTTGGTATTCGGACGTTGCGTATGAGTTCGTAGCCACCGAGCCAGCCACCGGCAAGAAGATCGTCGACCGTCACAACGCGTTCCTCGTCACCTCTAAGCTCGAGTTCAGCACCGAGCGCCAGAAGGGCAACACCGGCATCCGAAGGCAGATAGATGCCTGCCAGGCTCCCTCCCAGCGTTGCCATGTTCCTTATTAGCGGCGTGGCGCAGTGGCTCAAAGCCTCGAAAAGCATCGGAACCGCGGCCTTGATATCGGGACTGAGGAGGCTTGAAAGCCGTGTGGTCGCACCGATTGAGATCGACCCATCTTGATCGCTGATCCCATCCAGTCCCAGATGGCTTATATCAATAAGCACCTCAACCGACTCACGTGCCATGGGCACGACGGTTGTGCCACCCGCTATATAGAGCGATTTGGCGCCCACGGTCTTTCTGAGACCGATCGCCTCATCCACGGTGCCGGCAACCACAAACTGTCTGAAGTGCTTCAAGGTATCCCTCCAGAAAAAGTATTCTAACACCGGCCCCGCCCGATGACAACCCTTGAGGCAGGTGGCTTGTCTGATGGGCTGAATTGGGTTAAATTGGCATTGACCATGAGAGTGAGCGAAGTCAATGCACGCAGTATCCTTTCGAAGACAAATATCCCCGGAATAGACTACTGTATCAATCCTTACACCGGGTGCGCACACGCGTGCCATTACTGTTATGCGACCTTCATGAAGAAGTTTACGGGACACCAGGAGCCCTGGGGCAGCTTTGTCGATGTCAAAGTCAATGCGGTGGAACTTCTGAAGAAAGCGTTGAGGAGAGACCACACCGGTGAAGTGATGCTGAGTTCGGTCACAGATCCCTACCAGCCGGCGGAAGCGACCTACAAACTGACGCGGGGATGTCTTGCCCTCCTCTCCCAGAGCAGACTCAAGGTCAGTATTCTCACCAAGTCCGACCTGGTGACACGTGATATCGATATCTT
>JALGZP010000161.1 GCA_025774845.1 bacterium | reverse complement strand
GGATGGCGAGCGCGTGGTCCACAGCGCTTTTGCCCACCCGGAGGCGAGATACCGCCAGCGCTATGCAGACCTGGCCGTCAACCCCGAAGTGCGGGAGGTCTTTCGCACGCGGGCGGCGATCATCCGTGCCTTACGCGATTTCCTGGACCAGCGCGGTTTCCTGGAGGTTGAGACGCCCATCCTGCAGCCCATCTACGGCGGTGCTGCGGCAAAACCGTTCACAACCCATCACAACCAGCTCCACCAGGACCTTTTCTTGCGCATCTCCTTCGAACTCTACCTGAAGCGTCTGATCGTAGGTGGCTTCGAGGGGGTCTATGAAATTGGACGAGATTTCCGGAATGAAGGGGTCTCCTTTAAACACAATCCCGAATTTACCCAGCTCGAGTTCTATCAAGCCTACACCGATTATGAGGGCGTGATGGTCCTCACCGAGGAGATGGTTGCCTACACCGCCGAGCAGGTGCTGGGAGCGACAACCCTTTCCTTCCGCGGGGAGGAGATCGATCTCTCTCCCCCCTGGCGACGGATCGAACTATCCCAGGGGCTGAAAGATGCGACGGGCATCGATATCGGTGAACATGCTGATGCCGACTCCCTGCGCAAAGCGATGGCGGCGGGTGGATACGAAGCTTCTCCGCAGGCCAGCCGGGGCAAATTAATCGATAGCTTGCTCAGCAACGCACTTGAACCCACCCTCATCCAGCCGACCATTCTCTACGATTACCCCCGTGAAATATCGCCCCTGGCCAAGAGCAAGCCGGATGACCCGAATACGGTTGAGCGTTTCGAAGGCTTCATCGGTGGAATGGAACTCTGTAACGCCTTTACCGAACTCAATGATCCCCTGGAACAGGAAGCCCGTTTCCGGGAGATGGGTTTTGCGTTTGATCCTGATGACGAAGAATTGCACCCGATGGATGAGGACTACCTGCGGGCGATGCGTTATGGCATGCCGCCCAACGGTGGCTTCGGCATGGGTGTCGATCGCCTGGCCATGCTCTTCACCGATAAGACCAGCATCCGCGAGGTGATCCTCTTCCCACACCTGCGCAGTAAGGAAGGCGAGGCTGCGGGGGAAGAAGACGTTCCTGAAGGCGAATCCTGAACGACTGCAGCCGCGCTCCGCTGCATGACATAGAATGCAAGCCACCTCAACCCTGTCATTTCGAGCGTAGCGAGAAATCCCTATGCTCTTGTATTCGAATACCTCTTTGGAGAGCGAAGGTAACCTCCATCCGGCTAATCCCCTTGCAGCGAATCGAGATTCACCGTCGCTGTGCTCCTCAGAATGACATGAATAAGAGGTTTGTCACGCTGAACCCGTTCGGCTCCGCTCAGGGTAAACTCCGTGAAGCATCTCGATGCTGGATTCTGACGGGCTCTCGAGTAGCGGATCGAGATTCACCGTCGCTATGCTCCTCAGAATGACGAGGCCAAAATACTGTCAAGTAATGAAGGAGTGAGCGTTCAGGGCGCGGGCGGTGTCCATCCCATCTTCTTGCGCCAGGTGGCATAACGCGAGCTCAAGTGCACGAGCGGGGTGGAGCGGTGGCCGAGAATTTCCGCCTCGGCGAGAGCAGCCCGGAACGTGTCCACATCATGGAAAGGTGGCATTTTCAACAGCGTTCGTCCCAGCTCATAAGGGATGTGAGCATCTGAGCCTGCGGTTTGAAGCAGGTCGACCTCCAGGGCCACCTGGCGTGCCCGGGTGTTGGGGTGGTCGGACCAGGTGCGAGCGTTAAAGCTTTCGACGGCGTCCACAAGTGGAAGGATCTGGCGCAAATCCTCCTCCTTCCAAGAACCGGAGCGGGTGTGGTCGAAGGGGTGGGAGACGCTGATGAAGGCTCCCTGGTCTCTCAGCCTGGTAATGGTCTCTTCCGGACTTAGGCCGCCTGGAATTTCTTCCACCATGAAATGGCCAAGCAGCTCACCCTTCGTGGTTTGAGTCTCCTCAGCGATGATTACCCGTTCACGGTCGATTGCAGCGGCCTGAAGAGCCCCGCCGATAGCATTGTGATCGGTGATTGCGATGCGGTCGATCCCCTTCTGGACGCAGATCTCCAGGAGTCGGGACGGGGACATCAGGCTGTCTGTCGAGTGGTAGGTGTGACTGTGAAGCTCGACTGTGATTTGCTGCGTGGTCATGTCAGAATCCTACAATGATCGTAATGGATGCCAAACTGTTCTCGGGGTGAGACCGGTCAGCAGGCGTCGACGTAGAGAGGCCATTATCGCCTGCGAAGCAGGCTCATCCCCCCGATGGTCAGTGCAGCCAGGACCGTTAGACCGACGACGGCCTGGATCACCGTTTTTGGCTCCATACCGGGTAGGACGACCTCCCCGTCCCCGTAGTCTGCGAACAACTGGCCCCAGGGGTTCTCCAGGGCGGCCTGGACCCGTTTGCGGCCGACGAAGGGGTACCAGTAAACATTGTGATAAAAGTTGCTGGCAAAATAGGACCAGGGGACAAGGGGACTCTGAAGGAGCAGTTTTTCGAGGGGTTTCAAAGGACCGTGGTAGATCATCTTCTGACCACGGCTGGCGAAGGTATCGGTCTGGACGAACTCCCACGGGGGTTCTTGTTCGATATTATAGCCAACGATCTCAATCTCTTTGGGGTCACCGACCCCCAGGTTGAGTTCATGTGCCTTGCGTATGAAGCGGATCTGCATTGGA
>JALGZP010000086.1 GCA_025774845.1 bacterium | reverse complement strand
AAGTGGGTCGGTCAGATTCCCGGCCGGTTCTACATCAACGCAACATCAGCTCCATTCGGCTACAACGGTTGGTGTGAGGGAAGCGTTAATGCCAAGATCACGGTGAGAGACTATGACGGAGACCAGGTGCTCGATCCTGATGAGTTGGCCGAGCAGCACCTGCTTGACGGGCGTCTCTCGAAGCTTTGTGACTACCCCGACGGAGATCCCGGTGGTGGTGAGATGGCAGACAAGTGGGGTTGGGGTGCAGTTGCAAGCAACTACTTCTCTTTTGAGGCCTGGCCGGTTGACACGATCTACAATGGCACCAACCTGACCCTTATGACGATGGGATGCACGACACCGGCTGTGCCGACAACCTGGGGTGCTGTGAAATCGCTCTATAGATAAGGTAGAGGCAAAAACTCGTTCTATTGAAGGGAGGGATGCGAGCGACGGACTCTTGTGAATGTATGTATCAAAGAAACCCGATCGTAAATGGAGGTTAAAGCGGATGAAGAAACTTCTGGTAGCAGTTGCTGCGACATTGCTGCTGGTCGGTGTTGCGAGCGCACAAGTCCATTATGAGTTCCACTGTTCAGGTACCGGCAATATGGTTCAGGATGAGCCCGTTGTATACAGCGGTGCGATCGACGGCGGCGACCTGGCTCCCGGAGCATGGTCGATGACTCTGCCTGGCACCGGCGTATGGCCGGCAGTGGGCGGACCGAATGATCCCAATGGAAGATGGGATTACATCTATCTCAATTACTATGTCTACGATCCGGGTCCCCAGACTTGGACCGGCTTCTTTGACAACTTCTGGTTGTTCCTCGAAAAGACCGGCCAGGGAACGATGCAGGGTACATGTGATATGACCTACCAGATCATAGACATGAACGGAGATGCGATTCTGGATCCCAACGAATGCATGGACGGACTTTCGGGCGCCGTGATCATTATTCAGGACGGAACCGGGATATATGTGAACCTCTGCGGAGACGGTACATATGAGGGGTTCTACTTCCGTGACTGCATCCTCGGAAGCCCGACCTACATGCTGGACCAGGTTGACTTCAATATGCAGCTGGATCTTGAGGACTGTGCATTGGCCAACGAGCCCTCGACCTGGGGAGCGGTAAAGGCGTTATTCGAATAGGATTTAGCACCTACTGACAGACGGAGCTGCGAGAACGGTGGTGTGTACCTGTTTGTACAGGTACACCCAGCAAAACCCTGCCGAATGGTGGTCCCCTTGAGTTTAAGGTATCTGCGACCACGTCCCGGGAGCATAAACAAGCTCACCGAGACCCACATCAATGGGAATTCGATTGACATAACGCACGAGTTATGCTAAAATTGGCTTAGTTTGTTGGAAGGTGGTGATGCACAGAAGACGTTGATTGTTACAGGAACGCAGGCGCGAGACCAAATTCAATTTGAGGGAGAAAAGGAGTAGGTTTATGATCAAAGGACACTTTACACTGATAGCCTCCGGGTTGGTTTTGCTGCTTATGCCCGCTGTCCTTTTGGGATGGAACTTCGACTATATGCTTTTCAGTCAGCCGGGTGGGATCGTCAACAGCCCTGCCGTCTACGAGGGGATTATTACCAGTGGCGGCGCGGGCACGTTTCGCATATCTCTTGATGACACCGGATGGCCGGTGGACCCCGTCCTGAGGTTCAATCACATATGGACGACGTACTTCGCAGCTAACTGGGACGATGCAGGTGGCGAGGCTAAGTGGGTCGGTCAGATTCCCGGCCGCTTCTACATTAACACGACATCAGCTCCATTCGGCTACAACGGTTGGGCTGAGGGAAGTGTGAACGCCAAGATCACGGTGAGAGACTATGACGGAGACCAGGTACTCGATCCTGATGAGTTGGCCGAGCAGCACCTGTTCGACGGGCGTCTCTCGAAGCTTTGTGACTACCCCAGTGGAGATCCGGCTGGTGGTCAGATGGCAAACACGTGGGGTTGGGGTGCAGTTGCAAGCAACTACTTCTCTTTTGAAGCCTGGCCGGTTGACACGATCTACAATGGCACGAACCTGACCCTTATGACGATGGGATGCACGACACCGGCTGAGCCGACAACCTGGGGTGCTGTGAAATCGCTTTATAAATAAGGTAGAGGCAAGAATTCGTTCTATTGAAGGGAGGGATGCGACTAGCAGAGGATTGTGCCTGTGATGTTTTAACCCTGAACCATGGAAGCGCTTTTTATGGAGGTTTCGAGATGCGAACAGCTTTTGTGATGATGGCAGCGGTTCTGCTGCTTGCCGGCGCCGCAGCGGCGCAGGTGCATTATGAGTTTCATTGCGCGGGTACAGGCAATATGGCAACCGACAGTCCGCCGTTGTACAGCGGTGGGATTGACGGCGGCGATCTTGCTCCCGGTACCTGGGCCATGGAAGTTGTGGAGAATGGTTCCTGGCCGGGCACCGGCGACCCCGTTGCCCGCTGGGCATACATCTGGACGACCTACTATGTGTACGACCCGGGTCCCCAGATTTGGACAGGTGTTTTCGATTGCCTTCTCGATCTTAACAAGACCGGCCAGGGAACGATGGCTGGTGTCAATGATCTCGTTTTCCAGATAATCGACATGGACGGCGACGGTCTGCTGGATCCCGGCGAGTGCATGGACGGTATGTCAGGTGCGGTTATCATCATCCATGACGGTACCGGTATCTATGCCCCCTATTGCGGAGACGGAACCTACGAAGGTTTTTACTTCCGTAACTGCATTGAGGGTCCGGGCTATATGCTTGACAACGTCGATTTCAACATGCAGCTCGATCTCGAGGATTGTGCTATGGCCAATGAGGCTTCGACGTGGGGAGCTGTCAAAGCCTTATTTGAGTAAGACAGGCGCCCTGCCGGCAGATCCTCCTAAGGAGAAATGCGGGCTATGCGCAGCATAACACGCGGGGAATTAAGAACAGGGGTGGTAGTAGCTTTGTTATTGGCTACCATCCCTGTCTCCGTTTGTCTTGCCGGTGGCACTGCCACCAGGGTTCTGTCCGTGCGTGGCGATATCATCTCCGAACCGGTACCCGGACGGCTCTGCGTGCCGGTGCCGGAGTGCGGGAACATCGAGGGTGTGTTCGAGTGCAACGGACAGCCCCTCGAGGCGAACCTTGTCGAGACCGCGTACATAAGAGATCAGAAGATCGCCCTTTTCGAATTCGAAGAGCCTCCTGATGCATCCGGGAGGGTGGATATCAGTCTCACGTTCCGGCAGACACGCGGAGAGGTGTGCGTTGATGCCGGCCCGCTCACAAGATTGTGCAGCAAGACACTGGTCGGTTACGACATTGCACCATCACTGAACCTATCGTCGGGCCCGGGGACAGTCACCCGCTGCCAGAACCTCATCGAGTGCCGCGATGTCATGCCCGACATCCTGTTGATCAGCGGGCATGCTGTCTGGGGAAGTTCCTATATAGACTCGCTTGCCGGTCTCTGGGCACAGAGGATGGGCCTCAATGTGGCACTTATCGATGTGGCTAACATATCCGCCTATAGCGCGGTGGACATAAGGGACTTCATCGACGATCTCTATGATCTCTCCTGTGCAGAGCATTTCGGGGACGGGCACCTTGGATTCGTGGTCCTTGTGGGAGATGCCTACGAAGACGATAACGTGACCCAGATGATCCCGGAGTATGACGGCTATGGGGGGCAAGCTGAGGCCTCCGACCACTTCTATGCCTGCTTAAGTGGGGATGATGATTTTGAAGATCTGATGATCGGTCGAATACCGGTCGGAAACGAGCAGGAACTGATCTGTTATTATCAGAAGCTGGTCTCTTACAGCCCGCTCCCGGCTGAAGATTGGACCAAGCGGGTACTCTTCGCGGGCGGCACCTTCTTCGCAAGCAGAGACGATTACGTGACCTACTTCGATAGCATGACCGTATACGTGCCGCCGGATTACGCAGTACCCAGGTATTACCGGCACGATTTTACGTTCGACTCACCCGGTGACATAGCGGCCATACAGGCCATGAAGGATTCGATTGACACGGGAAAAGTTCTCCTGCTCTATAGCGGCGATGGGGATAAGTGGAATTGGGGCCCCGATAACCAAAGAGTCTTAAGAAGCGTGGACATTGCCGGTCTATCGAACTCGGGAAGACTCCCGATCGTGCTCTCCATTTCGTGCCAGAACGGATGGTTCGACAACATCTCAGAAACATACACCGATGGCGGTGTCGACTGCTTCGCAGAGAGACTGCTGATTGAGGAAGATGTAGGGGCGATTGCGTGCCTGGCTTCGACGCGGGATGCCGACGGAAGCGCATCAACAATCTTCACGCCTCAGCTTATCAAAGCAGCATTCGTAAACGGCTCTTCGTTTCTCGGTGAGCTGGTGCTGGAAGCCAAGACACGCCACCTGATCAAGCTGGGCAGGGTGGTTTTCGTACGGCAGTTCAATCTGCTCGGAGACCCCTGTCTCAATTTCGTGCTGAATGAACTCCCGAACGCAGCACCCGATCTCGTGATACGCCCATACGATGCCGAGATCTCACCTAAGTTCCCTACCCCGGGAGACCAGATCGACGTCAGCGCTCAGATCTGGAACGCAAGCGGTGTGCCCATAGATGAATTCGATGTCACGGTCTTTTCGGGTCATCCTGACTCCGGCGGTGTGATTGTTGAGAGTCAGATTCTCACTCTCTCGGATTTCTGGGGTTGGGAGAGCCGCCTCGTCGAATTCAGCTTCACCGGGACGGAGGCCGGCGACATGGATATACACCTTGTCGCAGACGGGTTTGGGAACATCACGGAGTTGGACGAGATGAACAATATCGTCCAACTCGATGCCTATATCTATCCGTGTGAGTCAGGCTTTCCGGTAAAGATGGACGACGATATCGAAGGTCAGGTTATTGCGGATCTCGATAATGATGGGAGACCGGATATTCTTGTCACATCAGGCGGCACACAGGCCCGTGCAATCAGTTTTGACGGGACCACGCTCTGGCACCTGGATAACATGGGGCTCCCCCAGTGGTTTGACGGTGTCGCGCCCTCTGCCTTTGATCTCAATGGCGATGGCACCACTGAGGCCATTCTGACGACCCGTGCAGGGATCTTTGTTGCCGAAGGGGCGACAGGAGATAATATCTGGACGCGTTACACGGATTACCCTGTCCTATCACCGGTGGTCACCGATCTTGACGCCGACGGCTCGTTCGAAGTGATAATGGGGACCTTCTCCTTCAGTTTCTCCAGTATTTATGCCTTTAGTGCGACAGGTTCCTACCGCTGGGTCCATCCTATCGGGAGTTTCGGCGAGAAGCTCACCGGAATTGTTGCGTGTGACATCGAGCACGACGGGAGCCAGGAGATAATCTATGCCACAGATGCCGGCTTCGTGACTTGCCTTAGGACCGGCGTGGACCCGCCGGAAGTTGCGTGGGAGACTAATCTGTGCGTACATGGAATAACGTGCCTTGCTGCGGGTGATCTGGAGCGGGATGGTGTGATCGAGCTGATGGCGGGGTGTGACGACTCGCTTTACATAGTCAATGTGGCCGATGGCGAAATCAACGACATCGTGGAATTGCCTTGCACGCCTACCAGCATATCATTGGGTGATCTGGACGGGGACCGCAACCTTGAGATCGTCTGCACATCCAATTGCGGCCGGATTCTCGAGATCGACAACGGCGCGGTTGTTCTGAATCTTGATACCGGGGAGACCACAGCCGGGTGCGCATCGCTTGCGGATGTCGACCAGGATGGCAACGTCGAGATAATCTTTGCCTCAGAGGAAGGCACGCTGAGGATCTACAATCCTGTTTCCGGCGACGTGCTTCCCCCGGTTCCCATGAGAAGTCTGTGTCTATCGGGACCGAGCGTGCATTATATCGATGATGACGGCAAGGTCGAGATAGTAGCAAGTTCAAGTGACTCCCTGCTTTTCATACTCGACCTGGGCAGTGAGGGCGGTAGACTCGAGTGGTCCTGCCAGGGTTGCACGGAAACACGGACGGGTCTCTATGCCCAACCTCTGTTCGGAACGATATCGGAAGAGCAGACGGTCAGCGGGCGGATAGACGTTGTGGGAGATATCATCGTCGAGCCGGGCGGCGCCCTCGTTTTTCATCGTGGGGCTGATGTCAGACTCGTGCACGATGACGTCTACCCTGTGGGATCGTCTCCGGGTAATTGTGAGATCCTCGTCAGCGGCAGTATCGTGGCCACAGGATCCCCGTCGACCCAGGTCACGTTCAGGCCGATCTCGATCCCGTGCGGCAATGATGAGTGGGCCGGTATCCGGATTGATTCAAGCGGCACGGCCAGCATGTCCCAGGTGAGCGTTAGCGGGGCCGTGACGGGGATCGAATGCGGGACGTCAGATGCATACATCACCGAGTGCACTGTCAGCAATTGCATGCTGGGCATCAAGACCGACGGGTTCGCGCCCACGCTCGATAACAACACGATCATCGGGAATGACTACGGAATCTCTGCCAACGGGTCCGATGCGATAATCGTGGGCAATCTGATAAGGTCCAATCTGTATAACGGTATAATCCTCTCGACCGGTTCCAGTGCCGTCCTGAGTAACAACAAGGTCCAGTACACGATCCAGGGACATGGTGTCTCGTGCTACTCATCCACCCCGACGTTCCTCGGTGGGGGCAGATATGAGTTCAATGCGCTTGCCGGGATCTACCTGAGCAACAGTTCCCCTACGATCGATTCGTGCTTCATAGGCCACAATGGCGACTGCGGCATCAAAGCCGCCTACTACTCCGACCCGGTGATCTCAAAGACATCGCTGGTCGGGAACAACATGGGTGTCGGTGTTTATGTTTATGCTCACCCGGTACTCGGCGATACGATCAGCGGACTCGGCGGTTTCAATGATATCCGCCTCAACACCCAGTATTCCATCTACAACAAGACGCAGAATCAGATAATGGCCCAGCGTAACTGGTGGGGAACAGTCAACCCCGATCCCGGCAGGTTCTGGGGTTCGGTAGACTTCTCCGGCTGGCTGGATATGTCTCCCGCGGGCATAGACGGTGTGCCCGGCAACCTCGCCCTTATTCAGGCCGTCTATCCCAACCCCTTCACCAGCTCCGTCAACCTGCATCTGGCCATCGGCGAACGCCAGTTGCCTGTGAGTGTGGGCATCTACGATGTCCGGGGAAGGCTGATAAGGAGAATGCCGGCGGTTATGACATCCGGTGAGAAGAAACTGGGATGGGATGGAACTGACACCTACGGGAAACCGGTATCAAGCGGAGCCTATTTCGTTCAGATAAGATCCCGTACGCAGACCGACACCCGCAAAGTGATGCTTCTGCACTAGATTTCCCCGTCGAGGATTTCAAGATTGGCATACCTTGCAAGGACCCTCTTGGTCACATTCCCACCGAACCTGACCGTCAGCCTGAGCTGCTCCCCATAGCCCTCGCTCATCAAAACCGTCCCTACCCCCCAATCCGGATGTCTGACCCTCGACCCGGTATGGACGATCTTCTCCTCACCCCAATCTTCATGGTCTCTAACCGGGGCCGGCCGGCGCTCCTCGTGGAAGGGCGTTATCGTCTCAACGAACTCATCGGGTATGTCTTCAAGAAACCTGGATCCGACCTGCGGCATCCAACCCTGGAAACCGCGTCTGCCCAGAGCGACCGTGATGAAGACCCGCTCCTTCGCACGGGTTAACCCGACATAGAAGAGCCTCCTCTCCTCCTCGAGCTCTTCCTGGTCCTCAAACGAGGTATGATGCGGAATCAGACCTTCCTCCACCCCCGCAATAAAGACGATCGGGAATTCAAGACCTTTGGCATTGTGGAGCGTCATCAGGCTGACCGCCTCCCTGTGATCGTCCCACAGATCGATATCCATCACCAGGGAGACTTCCTCCAGGAACTTTGCGAGTGTCGGTGTCTCACTCCGCTCCTGAAACTCATAGCCACCGGCTACGAGCTCCTGTATGTTCTCCAGCCTTGACATCGCCTCTATGGTGGTCTGCTGCTTGAGATGGTCGAGGTACCCGGACTTCTCAGCAACCAGCCCGATCAGTTCTGCGACCGGGTGGCTCTCGGAAAGGCTCCTGAGCTCCCTGACGATATCACCGAATACTTCCAGCCTCCGCCTGGCCCCCGGCTTGAGGGACTCGATTTCGGACACGCGGTCAAGTACCTCCCCCGTCGTCACTCCCTCGTCGGCGGCGAATTCCTTGAGACGTGAGAATGTAACGTCACCGATCCCCCTGTTTGGGACATTGATGATCCTCGCGAGGCTCACCGAGTCCTTTGGATTCGAGACCAGTTTGAGATATGCGATGATGTCCTTTATCTCTTTTCGTTCATAGAACTTGAGCCCGCCGACAATCACGTATGGTATTGCACTCTTTCTGAGGGCCTCTTCAAGGGCCCTCGACTGGGCGTTGGTTCTGTAGAGTACAACGAACTGCCCGTGACCTCTGCTCTCTTCCCGGGCGAACTGCTCTACGGCATCGGCAATGAACCTGCCCTCCTCCTGCTCACCGCCCACACCCGAGACAACTATCTTCCGGCCGACAGGGTTTTCGGTCCACAGCGTCTTGGCTTTCCTCATCTTGTTACGCTGGATCACGGCCTGCGAGGCTGCAAGAATGGTCTTTGTCGACCGGTAGGACTGTTCGAGTCTTATCACCTTGGCATCCGTGAAATCCCGCTCGAAGTTCAGGATATTTGTGACATCGGCACCCCGCCACCGGTATATCGACTGGTCGTCGTCCCCGACCGCGCAGATATTCCTGTGAGTGGAGGAAAGCAGTCTTACCAGCTCATACTGGGCTTTGTTGGTATCCTGATACTCATCGATCAGGATGTACCGGAATCTGGCCGCGTTCCTTTCCAGCACCTCCGGGTGCCCTCCCAGGAGCCTCACGGGAATAGTGATCAGATCATCGAAATCAAGGGCGTTGCTCATTCTTAAGGCCGCTTCATAGAGCGGATACACCGTGGCAACCCTCTTTTCATAGGGTCCCAGGGCCCGCTTGGCGTATTCATCCGGTGTCAAGAGACCCGACTTGGCCCAGCTGATCCTCGAGAGAACTCCCGACGGCGCGAGTTTGCTGGGAGACAGGCCGAGGTCCGCCATCACCTGTTTGACCAGCAATTTCTGATCCTGCTCATCATAGATCGTGAAGTCGGGTGATATGCCCAGTCTCCTGCCCTCTATCCTCAACAGTCTCGAGCATATCGAGTGAAAGGTCCCCATCCACATGCCCGCACTGACGTCGCCGACAAGCGCCCTGACTCTGTCGGCCATCTCGCCGGCAGCCTTGTTTGTGAAGGTGACCGCGAGGATCTGATCCGTTCTTGCCCTGGCTTCGCTGAGAAGATAGGCGATCCTGTGAGCCAGGACCCGTGTCTTGCCGCTGCCTGCACCGGCCAGCACAAGAAGCGGGCCCTCGGTGTGACCCACGGCCTCTTTTTGTGGTGGATTGAGATCCTGGAAGAGATCCAACTAGAACTCTCCCCCAAGCGTGAAGTGAACCCTTCTCCCCACCTGCCCGTTGAAGCGGGTTGCCCAGGCGTAGTCCAGCTTCATGAGGAAGTAGCCAAGCCACATTCTGATACCGAAGCCGTAACTGGCATTGAGATCCTTGAGCTCCTCCTCCCCATCGACCATATGCGCAACCCTCAGGGTCTCAAGATCGCCACTCCAGGCCCCGCCGATATCGAAGAAGAACGCACCTCTGACACCGCCGAGCGACAGCGGGATGGGGCCTCGCATAATGAGCCTGTCGATAAAGGGATACCGGAGCTCGAGACTTGCCAGCAGGACATTGTTGCCTTCAAATTCAAAGTCTTCGTATCCCCTCAGAGTGTAACCTCCGACGAGATAGAACGTCAGCGGCTGGGCGCCCTGGCTCGTGGCGCCAAACAGGCGGGCAGCCATCTGGGTGCGT
>JALGZP010000160.1 GCA_025774845.1 bacterium | reverse complement strand
GTTTATTCTTTATCGAAGTTTGATCCAATTGAAGTTGTCGTTCAACAATCCACTTCCCGCCGGAAGTAGCGAAAGATCCTTAGGGAATACTCATGCCCTCCTCGCGAACTTTAGGTCGGCGTTATCGTTATGCATGTATGCTATCATGGGTCTTCCAGATCCGTCAAGGCCAATGGATGCCCAATATCCCTGGGCGCTGAAAGCACCGTCAACAAACTCAATGACCCATGCACTTCCGTCCCATCTTGCATACTTCACATCGCTTGTGGTGTCATAGAAGTAGCTGATGTGTGGATTGCCTAATGCATCAAGAATGATATTGGTATCCGCGCCGCCGGTTGAGTCCACAACCTCTGAGGCCCATACACCTGCTGTCCGTTTGCTATAGGTCAGCATCCCGTCCACGCTGTAGCTCACGTGGGCTTCGTCAGAACTGTCGAGTGCCAGGGCTCGTGGTTGGAACCAGTTCCCTGCTCCTGGAGTGTCATCAATGGTCTCGATAGCCCACGCGTCCCCAGTCCATTGAGCATAGCGAAGGTTCGGTGCCCGGTTCGAATGGTACGCGATGTGAGGTCGTTCAAGGGAGTCCAGGGCAAGTGACGTGCCTCCAATTGCAGCCCTATCGTCATCATCCACTATCTCTATGGTCCATTGGTTGCCGGATTTGACAGCATACTTGAGGCTCCCGGGGGTGTTGTCGTATCCATCCCTGTAAGAGATGTGCGGATTTCCAGCGGCATCCACCACAATTGAGTTCCAGTTCCCTGCACTGGGCTTGCCATATCCCTTCACGTCACCCGTGTCTACAGTCTCTACGGACCATCCACCGCTTGCTGCTCTCCGTGCGTACATCAGATCCTTTCCGGAATCATGGAAGTACGCCATGTGAATATCCCCAGAAGTATCCATCGCGATAGAGGTCCACCTGTATGCGGATCCCTTGTTGGGAATTGTCTCAATCTCCCAAGAGGTTCCAGTCCAGTAAGTGTACTTAATATCTTTTTTGGTGTAGTCCCCGTAGCTGATGTGTGGGTATCCATCGGTGTCCGTAACCATGCTGATCCAGGTTCCGACCTCACCAACAGAGTCTATGGTTTCAGCAGTCCAAACACCGCCCGAACCCGGAAGCGTAGTTCCCGATGCACTGTTCGAGATATCCGAGGGATTACCCGCTTCGTCCACGGCTTTAATGGCAAAGTAGTAAGTGGTGTCGGGCATGAGTGGAGCTACTGTGAACAATTCTGGGGAACCGGAAGGTTGCGGATTCGGTTCACCGGATACTTCAGTGGAGGTGTCCCAGTTGGCCTCAGTTAAGGGTCCGTCCGTTCTAGACCGCAAATCGTACAGGAAGGCGGTACCATCGGGCCCGTCGTCGCCTGTGGCCGTCCATTCCAGCGTGACTGAATCGGCGGTCGTACCGGTCACTGCAAGGTCCGTGATTGGATCGGGAGGGGTCGTATCGCTCGGCCCTGATCCCCCAAGGGCACTATTTGCATTAAGCCTCCCGCTCGTCGCTACTTTTCCATCAAGTCCTGGGAGCACATCCACGTTGTCGAGGATGCGCGCCTTCAGCTGCGGGATCGTGTCCGAAGGGAACTCAGCCAGGATGAGACCTGCCGTGCCGGACACATGAGGGCATGCCATGGAGGTCCCTGTCATGGACCCATATCCCGTGGGTTCGTGCCAAAGTGGTATCGTCGACATTACGTTCACTCCTGGCGCAGCAAGATGGACCCAGCCTCCGTAGTTGGAGCCCGCCCATAGATCGTCGTTGTGGTCAGTGGCTGCCACGGCTATGATGTTCTCGAGAGGGTACCCTGCAGGGTACTGCTTCCGGCTCGAGCCGTCATTGCCTGCAGAGGCCACAAACAAGGCACCCGAGTTCTTGATCGCGTCCTTCTCGGATTTGGAGTTCTTCCCCCCGCCGTAACTGTTGCTTGTGATTGGTACTCCAAACGAAGCGGCGTAGTTGATGGCTTCGATGGCATCTGCAGTTGAGCCAGAGCCATATGCACTGAGGAACTTGAGGGGCATGATCTTGACATTCCAGTTTACACCCACAACCCCAATCCCGTTGTTGCCCACGGCACCGATTGTGCCTGAGACGTGCGTCCCATGGCTTCGGTCATCCCAAGGATCGTTGTCGTCATTGCGGAAGTCCCAACCGCGATAATCATCCACATACCCATTTCCATCATTATCTATGCCATCACCTGACTCTGGGTCGTTCGGGTCACTCCACGGATCCCCAGGGTTCGTCCACATGTTTGCAGCAAGGTCCTCGTGGGTGTAATCCACACCAGAATCGATCACGCCGATAACGACGGAGGATGAGCCTGTGGTTACGTCCCATGCCTCGAGAGCATCAATGTCCGCATCAGCTGTCCCACCGGTTTGGCCCAGGTTGTGAAGGCCCCAGAGATCGTCCATAAGCGGATCGTCTGGGGTAGCGTCCGAGTAGCGGTAGTAGTTCGGTTCTACATAGCGAATATTGGGATTTGCAATAAGACCTCGAACCGCATTGGATACCGACAGACCAGATGGTAACTTCCAGTGCTGGACATCAATCTCAGAAAATTCTGAAATGGTATCGGCTCCAAAACCTTTACGAAGCCCCTCGAGTTTGTTCTTCATTCCTGATTTGTATCCCACTAAAACCTCACCGGGAACGTAATCAATATCCTCAAAATCGGGATTTGGTGCATTATTTGTT
>JALGZP010000159.1 GCA_025774845.1 bacterium | reverse complement strand
ATCATATTACCGGAGGAGTCCTGAGCTGCTGGGGCATATTCCTGACTCCCTACGGGCGCGGCGGCATTGAAGCGGTCAAGTACCATGTCGACCATCGTGGTACGTATGAGTGGGGAGGAGAGAGCCGGTTCGGTTCAAGTATCTTCGGGATCATGCGGACCGGTTGGGCCCACGGTCCGGTTCATGACATGATGGTCAACGAGGGTGTCACGATTCTGTTTCATGGCCACGATCATGTATTCGTACACCAGGTTCTTGACGGTGTCATCTACCAAGCGTGCCCTCAGCCTTCGGATTGCACTTATGGCAACGGGTGCTACGATGACGCGCACTACAGCTACGGAACCAAACGTAATAACTCGGGTCACCTCCGCGTCGCCGTGAATCCCGACTATGTTCAGGTGGATTATGTACGGTCTGTGCTACCGGAAGATGAACCGCTGTCGGAGAATGGCTCACTCGTATATAACCGGCAGGTTTCCCACTCGTATTCCGTTGGGATCGCGGGAACACAAGAGAACACCGCCCGCGGCGAACTCCCTCGTCTGCTTGGAAACCGGCCGAACCCCTTTAGTGCGGAGACTCTCATAGGTCTCTGTCTGCCTGAGATGAGAAAGGTCTCGCTCAAGATATACGATGTGAGGGGATCACTCGTGGCCGATCTGCTGGACAGAACTCTGGAGGCAGGTACGCACGAGATCTGTTGGGACGCCACATCCGGCGGACCGCAACCGCATGCCGCCGGCATCTACTTCTTGAAGATGGAGGCCTGTGGCTACGTGCAAACAAGAAAGATGCTGCTCCTGAGATAATCCTGCCGAATTACGCTTGCTCGCCAAGGAGGGTGGAGGCCTTGTAGAAGGCCACGACGACGGCGAGGCAGGCAACGGTCGCGGCACAAACCAAAGTGACCGGAATGGGAGAGATACTCTCTGCGATGGTGATGCTTCTACCTGTCAGATCAGGTGCGGCAGCAAAGGCCCCGAGTATGCTCTGACCGAGAGAGGCCATCGGGCCGGCCAACCCTTCACCGAAGCGCTCCAACGGAGGTGCAACGGCCCCGGCAATACCTGCCCTGAACACAAAGACAAGAACGGCCGCGGCGACAGACGCAAAGGCAGGAATAAGAGCAGGCCATCTCCGGGCAAACCTCTCATCCCGTGGCTTACTTTTCACGCGTTCGGTTACGCGCTGAGTAAAGCCGGCTGAGAGACCGGAAGGAACATCCTCCCGGAGTGACTCGACAATCCGCTGTTGAAGTCTCAACTCCGCCCGGCAACGGTCGCAGGTCGCCAGGTGCCCATCGAGTTCCCGGAGCTGATCCGGGGGGAGCGACCCTTCCAGTTTCCGCCCGACCCACTCTATGTAGTCAGAACACTTCATCACTGACTTCCTTCCAGACTTTCCGCGAGGTCCGATTCGGCCAGGACGAGTTCACGGAGGCGAAGCCGTCCCCGGTGTATGTATGTCTTAACCGTTCCGAGCGGCACATCCATGATTTCAGCGATCTCCTCATACCGTACCTGCTGAAGATAAAAGAGCGTAAGGGCCGTTCGGTAAGGCACGGGCAGTTTCTCAACCAGTGTACGTACTTTACCTGATATGTCACGACGCTCGATCTCGTGCTCGAGATCCTCACGGGGCCCCGAGAGCATCCAGTGGACTTTCTCCTCGCCTTCCTCTTCGAGTGAAACATGCTCGCCGCGGCGGCTGCGCCTCCGGAGTTCCGTGAGACACAGATTATGGGCGATCCGGTAAAGCCAGGTCCTGAATGAACTCCTGCCCTGGAATCCCGGCATAGCCCGGTATGCCCTCACAAAAACCTCCTGGGTCAAGTCCTCGTCCTCAGCGTTCCCCACCATTCGCCTGACAAGCCAGTGGACCTTGTGCTTATACCTGTCCACGATCGCCGTAAAGGCTCGATGATCGTTGTCCTGGCAGCGCTCGACAAGTTCTTCGTCGCTGAGCTCAGCCAGGGGTTTTGTCTCATCCACTGCACTCCAGCCTAACGGGCCTGGCTACGGTTTGCAAGCCCACCGCGCTATAGCCGCTTCCATGCGGACGATTCCCGATCCTACTAGAAACGACGACCCATACCGGCCCAATGTTTCACAGGATGAGAAAAAAGCGGTGGCCGTGAAACAATCCTCTCACTCATGCGTCTGTTGATGGTGGAACAAGGAAATGAAAACTCTGAAAGCGTGATCCGAAAGGAGGAACACATGATGAGTATGGCACCGTTCTCGATACCGATTGCGGTATTGATAGGGGCGTTCGCGATCGTTATCACCGCGATGATTCTTCAATCCAGGGCGAGAGACCGCCAGCAGAGGGAACGCATGTTCATGGCGGAAAAGGGACTCGAGGTTCCGCGAGAGCTCTACCAGATCAGGGAACCCAAGAAGCGGGACTTCCGTGCCGGCCGTGCCTGGCTCATGATTCTTGGTACGATCTGTATTTGTGTCGGAATCGGGGTCATGATCATGCTCGGGGTCAAGGAGGGGATGCACGACGGTGTCGCGGGCATTGTCCCCATATTCATAGGAATCGGGTTCCTGGCGTCCGAACGCATGATTGCGAAACTGGCTGACAAACCCCCCAGAGAATAAACAGACATAACTTTTACAGGTGATACGCCCCAAAATCCTCCCCGGGGCGTACCCGGAGGGCGTGTTCAACACGCCCTCTTTCGTCTTGTAGGCAGGGCTGTTATAGTGCTATTG
>JALGZP010000030.1 GCA_025774845.1 bacterium | reverse complement strand
GGAGTATATTACCGCGAACACCCCCAGGATCATCTATCTTGACTACGACTGGTCCCTCAACGAGTCAGAAATCAGCGACTAACGAAATTCGGTGCCAGTCTACTGATTACGTTAGTACTCCCGCCCAGCTCAGGCGATCCCGTTGCCGGAAGGAATTGCTAAACTGTCACCGAATTATACTCCGCTTACACCGGACCCCGTGTTTTGGCCGTGAGATCTCCTATGACATCGAATTGCTTCGCGGAGATGTCGCTGAGTGCCGGGTGGGCCATGATCCCGGCCACTATTGGGCCCCCGAGATACGTTTGCATGGAGGCGTCATCGTCAAACAGATATATGCCTCCGGCTTCGCTTTTCTCCTCGTTTATAATCCACACCTTCCATCGAAGCCCGGGAGTGGCGGCGATATCGTCGACGAGGGGTGCGAACGCGCCCGCCAGGTCAGCAGTCGGTACGCTGTACTTAAAGTTGATCTGCAGAATTCTGGCAGCCATGACTACTCCTCCTTTCGAAACCTTATCCACAGCTCGTATCTGTGCCAGGCGGCACACATCTACTGATATCAGACAACCACCCTGACTTCAAGAAGAATTCGCTGACAGTTTACCAATTATGGTAATACTCCGAATTTCTAAACTGTCACCTAATTACCCGAGGAGATTCCGGCGCATGAGTTTTGGCGGCAGCGAGCCACAGGCCATGATGGCATCGTGCATCTCCTTCAGGGAAGTATCCGGATTTGCCTTGCGATAGGCTTCGACCAGTTCAAGAATCGCGAGCTTCCCCATGAGGTACGACTGGGGCTGAGTCGGCGAGCTCGTATAGCGGCGCACCTCGGCGAGAGCATTGCTAGGCTCGAGCTGGCATTTCTCCACCAGAAAATCGACGGCCTCCTCAACAGGCATACCCTTTGTGTGGAGTGAAACGTCGAGAATGATGCGGGCTGCACGCCACAGCTGATCGGTGAGTCGGCCGAGGCGTTGGACCGGCTTGGCAATGTAGCCCAGCTGCTCCATGAGTTCCTCACAGTAGAATGCCCAACCCTCGATGAAAAGCGTTGAGAGGTAGGAGCCCATGCGTCTGGGAATCGTCTTCTGCCTGTTGGCCCAGACCAGCTGGAGATGATGGCCCGGGTATGCTTCATGGAGGGCTGTAACCGGAAGTTTTGCATTGTTCTGGCCCTTGAGTTTCTCCTCCTGCTGCTCCGGGGGCGCCTGGGGATCTACCGGTGTGACAAGAAAGATGCCGTCCTGCTTCTCCTCGAGAATACCCGGTGGCAGGTACGCCGCGTACGGGAGGACTGGTCTGAGATAGACAGGTGTCTCAACGATGCGCAGTGTTTCGCTGTCGGGAATTGTTACAATGTCCTTGTCGATCACGTACTGTCGGGCAGATTGCATGAATTCCCGGTAAGCGGGGAGCAAGCCATCCGCCGTGGGATGATCGGTCTTGGCCTCCTCCAGCAACTCCTGGACAGACTTATCCGGATTGATCTCAGCGGCAACGGCCTTCATCTCTTCCTCGGTTTCCCGGAAGAGTCGCCATCCGGTCTCCAGGAGTTCTTTGGCGTCGTAATCAACCATGTGATCCTCGCGAAGCATCTCGTCAAAGAGTTCTTGTCCCGCTGCGAAGTTACCCCTGGCCTTCGGCAGTACCTCCTTTTCGAGGAAGTCGACGTAAGCCTGGACTGCCGTGGCAGCCGTCTCTCCTGCCACTTTGAGATCGGTTTCAAGTTCGGGTGCAGCCTCGGTCGCCATCGACGGCAGCATTCCGGCAAGAAAACCGGGTGCCTGCTTCGCCTGTTCAAGCGCGACCTCGGCCCATACACGTGGTACCTCCTCAGGGACTATGTTGGCCCGGGCGTTCTCTAACACTTTCGGTGTTTCGCGAACCCGGCCGAGAACAGATTTAAGACGTTCAGCAAGCGGTGCAAACTCTTTCAGGATAAGCAGCATCACACCGCTCATCACCTCATCCACATACCGGCCGGGGTTGCGCCGGTGAGACCGGACCTTCGCGTAATCCCGGATGAGGGTCTTGATAATCTGGACGACAAGCGTGTGATCTATCGATGCATCAGGCTCATAACCGGTGGTGTCCATTGCCTCGAACTCCGCCAGTGCACCCAGCATCTCGCGGTGCTGTTTCTCAAGAGCATCGGCGGAGACATCGGCAAGGAGCGAATCCCAGCGGTGATCACCCGCATGTGTGGCCTCAACCGGATTGAGTTCAAGGACACGATACAGCCACTCATTTGCTTTCTTATAGAACGCCGCCTCGTTACTCATATGGTTGCCTCCTCAGGGTGTATACAGAATTTTGACTGTTAAGAAGATACCACGAAACGTAGGAGCACTGCACGCACTTCTGGTTGTGCACTGGGTCATCGCGAGCGAAGCGTGGCGATCTCGTCAAAAATGGTCCATAGGGGATTGCGGCGGCTCCTCCGGAGCCTCGCAATGACACCTGCGTGTCAGGTGGCCCTGGTTACGCGTCCGCGGATGGAAAGAGGGTCATGTCGGTGTGGGGCAAGAAGAGTGCGCCGGTGTATTCGTTCATGTAGGCGGGATCGGTGTTGAGTTCGACATACGTGATCTTCTCTGACAGCGCACCAACTATCTTCCTGTTGTTGTCTGAGAGCAGAATAAGGTACGCCCCAAAAAGCGAGCTGTTGCCAAGATAGTGAAATCTGGTTCGCTCGAGATCGGGCAAGAGGCCAATCCGTATTGCATTCTCGATATTCAGATGCTGCCCGAAGCCGCCGGCGATATAGAGGGCATCGATTTCGTCGAAGGCAAGGCCCACATTCTTGAGCAGGAGCGAACAGGCTGAGAATACAGCGGCCTTCGTACGGATCAGGGTGGCGATGTCCTTCTCAGTTATCACGAGGGCCTTCCCCCAATAACAGTTCTTCCCCTCTTCGATGAGGAATCCGGTGCCGTGCTCGTTCTGTACATACCGCTCGGGGGTGTTCACCTTCTTGAACTTGCCCTGCCGGTCGATATACCCGTGACGGAGCAGTTCGGCGAGTAGATCGATAAGTCCCGAACCGCATATTCCTCTCGGCATCTTGCCGTCGATCACCTCGTACTCGACTTTCCCCTCGTCACTGATCTTCACGGTTTCAATCGCGCCCTCGGTGGCGGGCATGCCGCATCTTACTCCCCCGCCCTCGAACGCGGGGCCGGCTGAGCATGCGCACGTCATCTGCCAGTCCTTGTTACCGATAACCAACTCACCATTTGTACCGGCATCGATGAACATGGAGACCTTCTCAGAATCCCGGAGGATTGGCGTTGCGAGCAGGCCCGCGGTTATGTCGCCGCCGACGTAGCTACCAACCGCGGGGGCGCAATGCACCCGCGCCTCGTGATTGATTTTAAGACCGATGTCACGCCCCGGAACGAACGGCACGCGATTGACCGTCGGGACATAAGGCTCCTCGCGGATGTGACGGGGATCGAGGCCGAGCAGAAGATGGATCATGGTGGTGTTACCTGAGACTGATGCATAAAAGATATCGGCAGGTGAGATCCCGGCATCCTGCGTCGCCATTTCAATCAGGTTATTGATGGTCGCTACAATCAGATCATGCAGTTCTTCGAGCCGGCCCGGCTTGCCGGCATAGTTGATTCTCGAGATGATGTCTTCGCCGCACTTGATCTGCCGGTTAAGCCCGATCGCCGTTTCAAGGATATCACCGGTTTCAAGATTGACCAGGTTGAGTGCGACGGTTGTTGTGCCGATGTCGCAGGCGACACCATAGACACCTTTGCTTTCTCCGCCGGGGGTCACGTCGATGATCGTCCACTCGCGACCGGGTGCGAATATGACAGTGGAGATCGCGCCATTGTTCTTACGGATGCTCCCGGCGAGCTTCTTCAACGTTGAATACTCGCACTCCACCTCGTCCACTTCACCGTGTTTCCGGAGCTCCCGCTTGACCCGCCTGAGATCACTGTAGTTGTCCTCCAGGCTGGGTAGGGGGACCTCGAGTTCCACTCCTCGCACAACGGGGTTAAGCCGGCATGAGCCGGAGATGCTCTCGGTCTTAACATCTTCAAGCCTGAAGGATGCCACAGTCCTTATATAGAATTCTTCGAAGTGAGGCAGGTCGACCGACAGGTTATCCTTGACCTCGGTTACGCACGCGAGGGCATATCCCTGCTTAATCAAGTGCTCGGGAAGAGCTGCCGACGGCCTGGTCTCATAAGTCCCTTCGAGGATCTTAACAACACAGGTTCCGCATGCGCCTTCGCCACCGCATGCGGCCTTCAGGGGCAGGTTGGCCTTGCGTACGGCATCAAGAATGGTTGTGCCGGCGGGCACCGTGACGCTCGTGTCAAATGGGAAGAATCTGAGTGTCAGATTAGTTATGTCACCTCTCCTGCCTATGTGAGTTCCACGTTCTTCACGAAACTCGGTATATCAGAGGCCTCCTGGGGCCCAACGATAACCTCCCAGCCGGGAAGCCCGTCTTCAAGGTCACCTTGAATCTGAGCGACGAACCCGGGGATAATCACCTTCCGGGTCTTGATTTCATCCTCGACCTTTGCATCTTTGAAGAACTTCGCGACGGTCTCACCGACAAACTTGCCGGCCGCCCAGGCAGTGAGAACCGACTGACCCTCAGCTTCGGCGACAACAAGGTGAGCGGAAATACCAGAGTTCTCGATTTCCCCGGATACAATGAAGTAGGTAAGCGAGAAATTGGTCGTCACGAAAACGGGCGACTCGGGAGTGGGTTCCCCGATCGGATAGATCCTTGCATCAACCTGTATAGGCTTCTGCGGATCGGTGTAGATGTTCTGGCGAAGTGTGAACAGGGTGTAGAGCATGGCCTTGTCAAAGCTGGGCAGGACAATGATCGAATCATATTTGCAGAGAAGGAGTGATGCCCGCGCTACCGCGTCGAACCCATCCTCGGCGTTTACATAGGTGAACAGCGGAAACCCGAAGGGCTTGTAGTTGTTGTGAACCGCGCTCCTCCGCATAATCGTGTTATCCTGGAGCTCGCTCCCCAGATTACCGGTATCGATTCTTAAGATGAGATCATTGGCTCCGGCTTCTCTGGCCTTTTCTGCCTGTCCGGCCAGGGCATCGAGGGAGTCTCCTGTGAGGATTAAACTCGCCGAGAAGGCTTTGGCGAGATCGATGTCATCATCCACCACCTCGTTCTGCAGCAAAATGGCAGGCCGTACATCCTTAATCAGTTCAAGACCGGCCCTGAGAGCTGCCGGATCGCTGCAATCGAGTATCAACTTCTTCGAGGAATTTGTCTTCGCAAGTTCAATCGTGTTGGTGAAATCCTCGGCCTTGTCGGAATCATGAGTAATGAGGAAGAAGTCCGCCTTAAGTTCCTCGCCGACCCGCTCGACGCTGTAGGCCTCGATCTCCTTGATTACAGTGAGAATATGGTCCGCATCCCGGGAAGTCCGTAGTTCAACACCTATCCCAGGCTGATTAAAGAAGGTTTTCTCGTGACGGAACATCACGGTTTCATTACCGATCTCAAGTGGATCCGTGCCGCCTAGCTTGACGAGGCGGATCGGCGGTTCACTCGCGGCCCCCAGGGTGGCCGTTGCTTCCTCGGACGCATGCGGGCACTGGCTGAGCTCGGCCTGTTTCTGGGCAAGTTTCATGGCGAACGCCATGCACGTTGGAACACCGCAATCTCCACAGTTGGTCTTGGGGAGCAGCTTGAATATATCGAGTCCGGATAATGCCACGGTTACACTCTTTCCTTCGATTCACACATCTCGATGATGCTCTTCCTAACAACACGCAGGGCCTCCGGATGATGCATGACGAGCAGGTCTGCCCCGGCTGCGAGGAGGCTCATAGCTGTTGAGATTTCCCAGTAAGCGCCACGGAGATCAGGTGCGCCCCACTCCGGGTAATCCTTCTCAGGTGCTCTTGCTTCCTTCACCCGCATGCTCTCAGATCCCGGATTGACGAGCATTGGAAGCGCGAGCATCTCGTCTCCGGCCAGCCCATCGTTTCTGATGCGCTCCATTATCGAGTAGGTGTATTCAATGCCGTATCCAAGTGTGCTCGTCAGCGGATCCATAACGATTCTCTCGCGCGGGAACTCCATATCTGAGAGAAGTATGTTTAGCTGCTTGGCGAGATTCACGTCGATCGGCGATTGGGCTACAACGGTGTGCCCGTAAGCCATGCACGCAGCTGCGATTGTCTTATAGTTGTCGGTCTCTACATAGTTTATAAGACAGTTCTCACCCGCTGCCGCTTCACAGACCTTCTTCATCACTTCATTGATCTTTTCGAAGTGGCTGTGGCCTGTGATTATGACCGGCACACTGACACTTTCAAGGACGGCCCTCACGGTATCCGCAGCTTCGGCGGCTGTTCTGTCTCCCTTCTCAGGATGTGTCCCCTCAAGGCTAACGCTAATGAGTTCCGCTCCGAACTCTTCGACACACTTCTTTGCCATGTCACCGGGGGTCTCAATCACATCACGGAAACGGTCAGTCAGCGAATCGGGATACTTCGGAGGAACTTTGTCAAAAACCTCCATGGCCACGACCGGGCGGTGTGGGTGGTCGCCCTCGAAGAAGTGAAAGGGGAGAGAGGTACTGCCGCCGATGGTCACAGTGTTGGCGCGAGTGCCCCCGGCTTCTCCGGTGGCACCGATCGTGACTTCAATGATCTTCCCGGCATTGGTTTGCTTCGGAATCTCAAAGGCCATTGTCTGTCCTCTTTTCACCGGGTCATCAGTTCTTTCATGATCCTGCCCAATGCCCCATAGGCGGATGAGCCGGCTAACGCTTCCCATATCGGCTCACCGGCCCGGTCACGCGATAATAAACCATCATCATGGGGAATTGAACCCAAATGCTTTAGGCCCTCATCAGCAATTGCTGCTTTGAGAGCATCCGAGGTCGGTTCGTTTACGCGGTTGAGGATGAGATATCTCTCCCCCACCCGGGCATGCAGCTCCTCAAGCAGCCTGCTTATCTTGCCTGCCGTCCGGATTCCCCTGACGATTGGGTCGGAGACCATGAGCATATAATCGATGCCCTGCGCGGTTCGCCGGCTCAGGTGTTCCATGCCGGCTTCATTATCGATAACGACATAATCGTAATTCTTGCTTAAGGTATCGAGGATATCACGGAGCAGGTTGTTTGCATAGCAGTAGCAGCCCGGGCCCTCCGGGCGTCCCATTGCAACCAGGTCGAACTCGGGTGTTTCAACGAGGCCTGCCTGGATTTTGTAGTCCAGGAACTGTTGCTTTGTCATTCCTCCCGGGAGGTCGTTCACGAGACGCTTCATTTCCTCTCTCACAGCACCGACGGTCTCGGGAACATCAACACCCAGCATATCATTCAGACTGACAGTGGAATCGGCGTCAACTGCGAGAATGGATTTCGAGCGGTTATCGGAGAGCCAGCGTATTATCATTGCGGCGGTCGTTGTCTTACCTGTTCCGCCTTTTCCCGATATCGCAATGGTCTTCATGGTTCTGGGGTCACACCACCTAAAACAGCGGGGGCATCGTGAGGGCCGGGTGGTTCTTCCTGGTTATGTACTCGAGCACCTCTTCTTCGGTGACGGCGACTGTTTCGTCCGCGATCATATCTACGAAGCCGTCTATCCCATCACGCTCACCGATCTCGCACAGTATCGATCTCATTTCCTCTTTGAGTCCGCTGTCCATCCAGACGATGCGTCTTGCCCCGCCCTCAGCGCTTATGAACTTGTTGCTTCCGACGTAGTGCTTGCTGTGCCCGATGAATCCCGGTGTCTGCACTCCGCCACCCACAACACCGGCCAGAGTCGAGAACTTCATCCCACAGGGCGTCATCTCAGGGTACTCGCGGTAGACCGTCATGATCCCATTGGTCGAGGGAAGCACTCCCGAGATACACTCAAAGCAACCGCATGATGTCATGGGGAATTCGATTATGCTGTAAGCGTTGAAGGCCTCAAGCGTCCGGTGAGAGGTACTGTAGACGAACTCGTTTATGCCCTGCCACTGGCCCTTGACATCATCGATTTCCTTATCCTTCTTTACCGGCTGGTTGGGTCCGGTCGGGTTTATCTGGTGAGCGGCCTTACCGTCAAGCCAGTTATAAGCACCGCAGAGACCCGACCGCTCCGGGGTGATAATACAGACATGATTAGGTGCGAATGACTGGCACAAGGTACACGAGTAGAACGTATCGATCGATTCATCGGTCATGCCTGCAATCCGGTCATCACGCTCATGATAGACCTTCCGTGCATGTTCGATGAGTTCGAGAATCTCCTTCTCGCGGGTATAGATCTTGAACTGGACCTTATCAAAGATCTTGCCGAATTCCCCGTGGAACTTGGCATGGAGGATGGAGCCGAAATGCTTGAACTTGAAACCCTTCTCCTTGGCCTCTTTGCTGATCCGTACCCAGTTGATGTCGCGCTGGCCCATGTGCCACACGCCGTGCGCACAGTTTACAAGATCATGCATATGGCGCTCGAGTATGGGCTCGAAGTCGGGCTGCATTTCGCGCCCGGCGACCTCGACCCAGACCGCAAGTGGGAGGTGAGTACCCTCTTCGACATCATCGATCTCCGGGCCGATCACCTCTATCTTGCCGTCCTCTACCTCATCGAGCGGCCTGGTCGTCAGGAATTCAAAGCCGGGCATGGTCTGACCGGCGAGTTCAACGTACATGTCTTCCTTCCGGACACGCTCGCCCTGAAACGCCGGTCCGTAGGGAACGGGTATGGGGACCTTGGTCACAGTGATCTTGAGCCCACGCACCTCGATGGCCTTGGCCACTATGTTATCGTGTTCGACCGGTGAGACTACATGCTCATACGTGCATATGCCCGACGGCAGAATCTGGTCGATGTCGGTATCCGCAATTGTGGGGAATCCGTAGTTGATCGCCCCCGCGGCCTGGGCATGCTTCTCATCATCAACGGGTCCCAGGGCGAGCACGAATGCAAACACACGGTTCTTGTTGTACTTGAGGACCCTCTGGAAGTCTCCGGGCTGGGAACCGCCGAAGGAAAGCGCTACTTTGGTTGCAAAGCCCAGCGAGTGAACGGTGGCAGTGACGTCATCCCCAAAGGGAACGAGCCGCGTCTCCCACCCCATCTGGACACCTTCTTCGCGTAGTTGCTGGGCCATACTCTTTCCATCCGTTGCGGCGGACATGAAGACATAGAGGTTCTTCTCCTGGAGTTCGCGCGCAATCTTAACCGCGATCTCATTCGTGGGACAATAACCGACACAGGCGGCGAAGCCGGGGGCCGTACCATCGACAAACTCGATTCCGCGTTCGCGCAGGATCACGTCGTTGGCGGCGCCGATCCAGAGCTGATCGTCGCTGGGGTTGGGTTCGGTGAGATAGGGCAGCGGATTCTGTGTATACTTTATCGCCTCTATGATCTCGTCAATAAACAGGGTGGCCATGCCTGCATCCATCGTATGTCCGAGGTAGGGTACCCACAGGTTCTCATCGGGAACCGGTGGAAGCAGCTTTCTCGCCTCCTCGAGGAGCTGGGTGAGACCCCCGAGCGTATCGATCTTAAGTCCCAGCATGCCGTGTGAGATAGGCAGGTAATAACCGGTGTTCGGAAACTCAACTTTGGTGTCGGGACCTTTCTCGTCGATTGCGGCCTTGAGTTCCTTCTCGGCACGCTCGAACAACTTGTGTGCTCCCCGGATGGCTCGTGTGGCAATCAGTTTCGACATACCTATTCAAGTTCCCTTCTCATCTTCATGTCAAACAGGACGCGCTCCCGGCCTTTGCTGATACCGAGTTTCTCTCGTTTCGAATTTATGTGATCGATTATCAACGTTGCCATCTTGCCGGGATCGGCTTCGACACCCCACATGCCTCCGAAAACTTCCTCGAATTCCTTGAAGATATGCTTTGAAAAGATCTTGCTTCCCTCCACGGGAAGACCGACGCCGAAAACGGTATAGACACCCGATGCTACGAAGTATTGTCCGATCGCAATCGCCTTCTCACTCATCCATTCGGGTGCGGCACCGGCGACGGGGAGCTCGCTGATGTCACTTCCGAGCCCACCGATCTTGACCATCTCGGAAAGCGCGATCAGGATACGGCTGTTATCCACACATGAGCCTGAGTGAAGTACAGGTGGCATCCCCACGGCTTTGCACACCTCCGCGAGACCCTTGCCTGCGTACTTCTCAGCGGTCTCGGGTCTGAGGAAGCCCGCCTTGGCACACGCTATCGCGGAGCAGCCGGTCTGAACTACAAGTATGTCATTGGCGATCAGTTCTTCTGTGAGACTCACATGGGCCTGGTCATGCGTGACCTTTGGATTCGAGCATCCGACGACACCGGCCACTCCCTTGATTCGTCCGTTTATCACATTGTCATTGAGTGGGCTATACGACTCCCGGAAGGATCCGCCGAGCATATAGTTGATCGCCTCATGACTGAAACCTGCGATCAGGTCCATTTTCTCATCGGGGATATCGACCTTGTCACGATTGGGGAAGTTAAGAATCGCTTCCTTCACAATCGCCTTCGCCGTATCAAGCGGCCGCTTATCGGAAAGATCGAAATGCTTGGCTCCGGGTATGCGGCCCTTGGGCGAAGTTGTGACAAGACGCGTATGGTAACACCTGGCGACTTCCGGCAGTGACGGCATGATACACTGAACATCGACGACCATGGCGTCGACGGCACCCGTCCAGATAGCCAGTTCCTGCTGGAGGATGTTACCGGCAACCGGAAGACCGTGCCGGATGAGTATCTCATTGGCCGTACAACATATCCCCGCAAGGTTTATACCGGCCGCTCCCTTGGTCTTGGCCAGCGCTATGAGCTCCGGATCCTTTGCTGCAATCACGAGCATCTCCGAAAGCACAGGTTCATGCCCGTGGACGACAATGTTGACCTCGGTCTCTGAAAGCACACCGAGGTTCACCTGTCCGCGCACCGGGGAAGGTGTGCCGAAGAGGATGTCCTGGAGTTCCGTGGCAATCATCGAGCCGCCCCACCCATCTGCAAGCGCGGCCCTTGCACCCTGAAGCATGATGCTCCGGTGATCCTGATCCACGCCCATGCCTGTCCGGTGCATAACCTCGACGATCTCCCGGTCGATACCGCGCGGCACGATGTCATGATCGCGCCACAGGGCCTGACGTGGCTCGGGTGCAAGATGCGTGAAGGCGACCTCGCCTTCCTGCCGGCCGAAGTCAGCCAATGCGGTCTCTGCAACCGCTGCGGCGATTTCCTCGGTCGTTTTGTCCTTGGTATCGATTCCGAATGCCCGGGCGACCTTATTGAGTTTCCTTTCATCCCTTATCGTATAGCCTGAATCGGGATCCTTCGCTGCAAGCAGCAACGTCTCAGCAACATCGCGCCCGTGATCGGAGTGGGCCGCAGCGCCACTGGCAATCATACGCGCGAAGTTCCGTGCCACTATGACCTCGGCAGTCGCGCCGCAGACACCTCGTTCGCGCTTCTTGCTGCCCGGTTTGACCCGGCATGGGCCCATGTAGCAGGCACGGCAACAGAGTCCCTGTTCACCGAAGGTGCAGTGCGGTTTCTGGTTATCGGCGCGGTCCCAGATGGTCTCCGGACTATCAGGGGTCTTACGGTCGAGCATATGCTCGACTGACTTATCTATGCTTCGCTTAGCCATTTCGAAATATCTCTTCCATTACCCTTTAGATGCAGACGGGTGCAAAGGTTCACTTATCTACCACCATCTCCCTCCGGAGACACGTACTCACGTCGGGTAACCGCCCCATGACCTCCTCGGACAAATCGACAGAAATAGTCCCGGTACCACAGCTGGGTGTTATCAACGACCTCTCCCAGATCAACTCCCTGTCTATTCCTTTGTCGGCCAGATTATCGACACATTCCTTGAGGTTCTCAACAAGTGATTCCGGGCTTTCGCCGCGGACCCGGTCTGAAGATGGAACGATTCCCCAGGCGAGAACACCACCGCCCTCGAGAAACTGCTTCACCTGCTCGGGATAGTAACCGATGGTCTTTCCGAATTCATAGGCATCGAAACTGATGATATCCACGCCCGCGTCGATCAATATCGTCCACTCGGTATTACCGCAACAATGGGTCGCCGTAAGGGCGTCTTCCCCGCGGATTGCCGCAAAAACCTCCTCGAGGAGCCTGACAATGTCTGAACGCTCGACGCTTACATAGGTGGAAGAGCCAAATGCCGAGAGAATGGGTTCGTCGACAAAGCAGATCTGCCGGCAGCCGAGGAACTTGAACTTCCTAAGAAGCCAGCGCGCCTTCATCTCGACGCCCTTGACGACAATATCCCGGAAGACGTCATTGTAGTAAATCGCCCGTTTGTCTTGATCCACCCGGCCGAGACCCATCGTTATCGGCCCTGTCACATGTTGCTTGAAGTAGGCGGGAACGGGCCGCCCCAGTTCGGCGAACTGCCGCTCCATCTCATAGACCCCGCGGCTGTACTCCGGGGATATCTTGAAGTAGTCGGTATTCTCCGCAAGGTAGTTCTCGTAGAACTCGGCCAGGGCGACAGACGTATCACCACTCGTATCGAAGTACATCCTTTGTTTCTCTTCATCGAATGCAACGCAGGGAAGCCCTTCGGTATACTGAACCTCCATCCCTTCTCTGAAACCGATGGCCGGCAGTTGCGGCCAGGTAGGGATATCCGGAATGCTCTTAAGTATTAGCTCGCATGCGGCCTGCGGATCCTTGTGGGGGAAACTCCCGATGGCAGTAGCAAGGCATTTGGGACTGAAAGCCATTGTCGATCTTCTCCCTTTTCAAGAACAATAAGCTATTCTTCTCTTTCTAAGAAGCGCTTTCTACTCCGGCTGCCTCGGGGTCAGGTCTTGAAATTAAGCGTTTTGGGGGCGGCAGGCTTCATATATCTTGAGGAATTCCGCCTTGAGGCTTTCATCCAACTCGTCAAACAACGGACGCTGGTCCCGGTCCGCACTCAGAATCGTTTCGCTGTAGGGAATCATGCCGATGACTTCCGCAGCCGGTAACCTGGTCCCGATCCATTCGCTCTGGCCGGCATCTCTGATCTTGTTTCCGATTATGCCGAACGATGTGATCCCGATTTCGCCGGCCAGTCTCATGATCGTCGTCGCGGTCGTTATACTTCTCATGCCGGGTTCCACCACGATCAGCATCTTATCGATTGCCTCAAGAGTGGCTCTTCCCAGGTGTTCAATGCCCGCTTCCATGTCGACGATCACGACCTCGTCGCGGTTAAGCACTATCTCAGACAAAAGACTCTGAACAAGCACGTTCTCTGCACATGCGCAGCCTCCCCCGCCCTTCTGGATCGCACCCAGGACAAGCAGTTTTATGCCACGAAAGTCGATGGAATACTTCTCGGGAATGTCATCGACGGTTGGGTTCAGCTTGAACATCTGGCCGAACCTGGCAGGGTCGGCCCCCGTGCGGTCCTTTATCAGCTCACGTCTTGCCGAAATCGGGATGATTGAAGCAGCCTCTTCAGGCGGCACCCCAAGCGCGGAGCCGAGGTTGGCATCGGGATCTGCGTCTACGGCGAGCACCCGGTAGCCGTCGCTGTTAAAGCAGTGAGCCAGAACACCGGCCACCGTAGTTTTTCCGGTTCCACCCTTACCGGTAACGGCAAACTTCACGCTGGGTAGGCCTCCATGAGTATTCCTCCAGGGTCACTCTGAATCCTGGAGCGGGTCATGCCCGTAGGTTATGCTGTCACAGTATATGTCCCCGTCGCGAAAGACAGGGGCAAAGTCGAGGAGCGCCATTGTAGCAACAGCCGTATTGTGAACCCGGGTACCTGTGACCTCATCGTCGCTCCCCCAACTGCCATCGGGATTCTGGAGTCCAATCAGCCGCCGGGACATCTTTTCCGTCAGCGGATCAGCCGGCACCCGCAGGAGCTTAAGACAGACCAGTACTTCGGATGCCACGTCCAGCTCAGTGGTGGTCATATCTTCCACTGCAAGAAAGTCATTCAGGCCCTTGTGAAAACCCGCGATTTCCCCCTTGAATCCCGCAGGGTCCAGGTAGTGGTCATAATAACCGGAGTTCGTCAGGACTATGTGCGTGAGCGCATAGAGATAAAAGACATGGTGGTACGATCTGGGCTGATCCAGCAGGTCCGCCAGTGACCTGACTTCCTCCACCGCCGAGTGATAGAGTTCATCACCAACACCCAGTCTCTTCAGCAGGTAGGCGGCTACAACCTTCTTGCTGAGATCCATCGTACTCATGAAAAGCCGGTCCCAGTAGAAATCACGAAGATCCTCAATCGGGCGTAAATCCGACTCAAACACCTGGTTGACACACTTGTTTCGTACGAGCTCGATCAGCAGCGGACGGAGGTTATGCCAACGCCGGGACTCCCGGTCATGAATATCAACTGCGATATTGATCTGCGGCAGGTTGGCCTCGGCCTCCTCGATGATCTTGAGCAACCCGGCCGCCAGGGTATCATCGGGCGTGACTCTATAGATCTTCCGGAAGGTCGTGACAGCAACACCGGGAGCGATGGCGTCCTTGTTTGCCACCAACCATTCGATTCCGCGCTTCGCGGCGGCGGCCTTATCGGTTGCAGACGCGACAGTCGTATCAGAGGAGCCCTCGGCTCCGACCGACTTGGCCATCCCGCCCGTGAGGAGCACCACACAGACTATGAAACAGCATGTCCTCTGAAAACGCATCAGTATGATACCCGCACCTTTCTCCATGGTGTCAATATCGAGCAATGCCTGTTTATTCTTTCCCTGTCGTTACGTTAATCTGGACACCCTGGTCAGTCGATGCCATGTTGACTCCCGTCATCCGCCCATCCTTCTTGTAGGTCAGCATCCTGCCGTTACCCATTGACATCATGCCCTCGTCCGTCCAGCCTTTCGCTTCCATCTTGCTCTTGTAGGTGTCGACCACCTTCGATATATCATCCTTTGTCATCAAGGTTACCGAGTGGCCTTCGGGGACCTGCATGGCCATAATGGTCTTCGACGGCTTGTAAACGTACACGTCATCCGGGAAGTCTTCGGGGATCTCGGTGTCTTCCCCGGAGGTGAGAGCGAATTCGCCTTCCTCCGTCTTTCCTTTGACCTTCATACCATCTTTCGAGATGTCGACATCGGCATCCGCTCCGGTTGCCTTCTCGATCTCCTTCTCCATTGCCGCTTCCTTGGACTCTCCGCATGCGCCCACAAGAAGAATTAGGCCAAGCAGGCAGAACAGAAATACTCTCATCTCACCCTCCTATCGCTAAGAACCGAGTCTACACCCAACTCAAGTACCAGATTCTCCCTCCATTGTCACCAGAATTCGCTGACAACCCCCACTACTGTCACCGAATTAGGGTGCCTCGCGACAATTGACATAGTGCAAAGATAGGTGGTATACTGAAAGTTCATGGACTGCCTGAACCACAGGATTCCACAATCAGCTACTCATCATCCGGAGGGGGAACGTTATGTCTAGGGCGCGGCGTGTACCTTCGTTAGCGATTTGCCTGATACCGATTGGCCTCCTACTTACGTCGGCAGGAGTCTTCGCCAGCAGTTACACTGAGGACTTTACTTCGAAGCAGTACTGCGATACCTCGAACACCACTGCCTGGTGGGATACAACCGCCGGGGAGGCGAAACTACCGC
The DNA here is from genome assembly GCA_025774845.1 of bacterium. Lineage (GTDB taxonomy): Bacteria > Arandabacterota > Arandabacteria > Arandabacterales > Arandabacteraceae > Arandabacterum. The sequence continues at coordinate 25,248 of JALGZP010000030.1, read as the reverse complement.
CCTTTGAGCTCAGGTCTGCTGGCAGTTATGACACGCCGAACGTAGCCTATGGAGTAGCGGTCTCCGGTGACTATGCCTATGTCGCTGACCATGTCTCGGGCCTCCTCGTCATAGACATAAGCGATCCGACGACCCCCGCGCTTGCGGGGAGTTACAACACGACTGGCTACGCAGATGAAGTAGTGGTTTCCGGTGATTATGCCTATGTTGCCGGCTCTTTCGGGGGCCTTTGGGTCATAGACATAAGCGATCCGACGACCCCCGCGCTAGCTGGCAGTTACAACCCGATAAGTGATGTAAGTTATGTAGTGGTTTCCGGTGATTATGCCTATATGGCCGCCAATGATAGCCTCGTGGTCATCGACATAAGCGATCCGACGAGCCCTACATTTGCAGGCGGTTACAATGCGCCAGACCGGGTCAGTGAGGTAACGATCTCCGGTGATTATGCCTATGCTGCCGGCTGGAGTGCGGGCCTTCTGGTCATCGACATAAGCGATCCAACAAGCCCTGATTCTGCTGGCAGTTATGACACCGGAGACCGTGCCTATGGGGTAGCGGTCTGGGGTGATTATGCCTATGTTGCTGAGGGCCTTGTTGGTCTGCAGGTCATCGACATAAGCGATCCTACAAATCCTGTACTTGCAGGGAGTTATGATACACCCGGCTATTCATTGGATGGTTTAGTGATCTGCGGTGACCATGCCTATGCCGGTCATCCCTCTCAAGGGTTGCTGGCCATCGACATAAGCGATCCCACAAATCCTTTACATGCAGGCAGTTACGACGCGCCGGGCTACGTGGAGGACATAGCGATCTCAGGGGGTCACGCTCATGTCGCTTGGGGGTCCTCTGGTCTCCAGGTCATTACCGTTAGTAATCCGGTGCCTCCCACGCTTGCGGGTAGTCACGATACTCCGAGCACTGCCTATGGTGTGGCTATCTCCGGCGATTATGCGTACGTCGCTGATTGGGGCTCGGGCCTCCAGGTGATCGACATAAGCGATCCCGCCACCCCCGTGTCTGCAGGCAGTTATAACACGCCAGGCGTCGCCTATGGTGTAGCTATTTCTGGTGATCATGCCTATGTGGCTGATTGGGGTTCTGGTCTTCAGGTCATCGACATAAGCGATCCAACCGGCCTAGCGACTGCAGGCAATTACGACACCCCGGGCGAGGCTTATGATGCAGCTATCTCGGGTGACTATGCTTATGTCGCTGATGGGATGTCAGGTCTCCTGGTGATCGACATAAGCGATCCAACAATTCCTGATTCTGCCGGCAGTTACAACACGCCGAACACTGCCTATGGTGTAGCAGTCTCCGGTGACTACGCCTACGTTGCTGATCGGTCCTCGGGTCTTCTGGTGGTTGACATAAGCGATCCAACCACTCCGGTGTATGCCGGTAGTTACAACACGCCCGGGTGGGCATATGATGTAGCGATATCCGGAGACTATGCCTATGTAGCTGATCATGGTGGGGGCCTTCAAGTTATAGACATAACCGATCCCACGACCCCGGTGCTTGGGGGTAGCTACGACACTCCGGGCCGCGCCTATGGAGTAGCAATTACCGGAGACTGTGCCTATGTTGCTGATTCTGACTCAGGTCTTCAGGTGATAGACATAAGCGATCCCACGATGCCGGCCCTTGCAGGCGGTTACAACACGCCGGGCGATGCATCTGGAGTGGCAATCTTCGGTGATCATGCTTTTATCGGCGATGGGCTCTCAGGCCTCCAGGTCATAGAAGTTTTTCAGCGACGGTTCGATCTTGTCTCCAACACGGCTTGGTCTCTGCCAGTTGAGGAATCCGACAAGACCGTAATGGGGGCACGTCTGACAAGCACTCAAACCGACTCGATTCGCTGGGAGGTAAGCGCTGACAGTGGCGGCAGCTGGCAGGACCTTCTGCCCGGTGGGGATTACCAGGACTTTGGGGTCCCCGGTGTTCATCCCATATGGAGGTCGTCACACGTATACACAAGTGGCGGTGTCAATCCTGCTTGTACGGATCTGGAGATCCAGTGGCTGTATGAATCTCCGGTCATCAACTCCGTAACAGACATTCCCAACGACCAGGGTAAGCAGGTATCGCTTGTGTGGAGGCGAAGTGGATACGATATCGTCGGGTCAGGAACTCCGATTACTGAGTATGCGGTATATCGCAGGATCGATTATGAACTCAGCCAAGCTCCAAGTAGTAGCGGGCAGGTGAAACTTGGTGCCGGCGAAGCGCCGCTCTACCCACCTGGTGACTGGCATTTTGTGACCACTGTTCCAGCGCGTGTAGAGGATGAATACGCTGTTGTGGTGCCGACGCTGGCGGATTCCACGATTGCCGAGGGGATGTACTATACGACCTTCTTTGTGTCAGCGATGACCGCCACTCCCGGTGTCTACTTCGATTCATATCCTGACAGCGGCTACTCTCTGGACAACCTTGCCCCGGCGCCACCGCCTAATCTCAGGATGGAAAGCGCCACGGAAGTAGCCTGGGATGAGTGCCCTGATGCGGACTTTGACTACTTCGCAGTCTATGGTTCTGCCGCTGATGTGCTTGACCCGACTGCCACACTCATAGGTTATACCAGTGGGATGGCGATGGACGTCACTGATGATCAGTATCACTACTATCACGTGACAGCCACGGACTTCTCCGGCAATGAAGGTGATGCCTCCAGTGTGGAGAATGAATACGCGGGTGTGAGTGTGGAGCGCGATCTTCCTGTGGACTTTGCGCTCAAGCAGAACCGGCCCAATCCGTTTGGGTCCAGCACACGGATTGCCTTCGACTTGCCGGAGCCATGTGCCGTGCGGCTTGAGATAGTGGACGTTCAGGGTAGAGTGGTCAGGGTCCTGACAGATGAAGCGTGGCCTGCAGGCCGGCATTCAGTGACCTGGTCCGGTGAGACCGCCACGGGCGGTACGACCGGCCCCGGCATATACTTCATGCGGATAAATGCCGGTGACTTCGCAGCCACCAGGAAGATACTCTTTATGAGATAATCGAAGCAGAGTTGTGATGGCTTCGTGACGATTACTAGATATCTCGGGGCGGGCCCACGCGGCCTGCCCTGTTTCACAGCCTTCTCCCGGGGCTCCAGCCCGGGCAACCGTGCCGGTAGCATCAACTCTCTCGTGACGGCAAAACCCAATTCACCTCCCATTTGAATAAACCCCCAGCCTCACTCGTACTCTGTTATGGAGGGTAGAATGAGACAGGTTCAAGTGGTAGGATACCGGACAGTGCATGTCGCACAGAACGTGGCACCGGTAATGGAGCGAAGAGACCTTTCAGACAGCGAGGCCATCCAGGCCATCAGGGCCGGAGACAGGGAGGCCTACAAGGCAATCGTGGAGCGCTATATGAAGCGCGCCTACGGCATCGCTCTCACATTTGTCCGGAACACCCAGGATGCCCTGGATGTATCCCAGATGGCGTTCATCAAGGCCTACAAGAATCTCAAACGATTCGACGCGGAGCGGCCGTTCTTTCCCTGGTTCTACAGAATCCTCAGGAACATCTGCCTGGATCATCTCAAGCGCGCGAGCCGCCGCCGGGAGATTCCTCTCGAGGATGCCGGTGTTCTTAAGACCGAAGCCGAGGACTATGAGATGAAGCGGATGCTCTGGCAGGCAATTGAAGATCTACCGCTTGAACAACGAGAGGCGATAGTGCTTCGCTACTTCGAAGGCATGTCTTACAAAGAGGTAGCGGAAACCCTCGAGATACCCATCGGTACAGTGATGTCGTCACTCCACTATGCAAAGCGAAAGATGAAGAAGGCAATCGGCGGTTTTCTCGGTGAGGAAGCGAAATGAACGGAGGGCGGGGAATGGATCACGAGAGGATGAATGAGCTGATCTCCTCATACCTCGATAATGAGCTGGATGAGGAAGGGCGGAGACAGGTCGAAGAGCACATCGAGAAATGCCCCGAATGCCGGAAAGAGTATGGAGAAATGGCCAGATTCGAGGAGGTGATGCGGAAGATGACACTCAAACAACCATCCAAGGAAGCATGGCAGGTTTACTCGGAATCAGTCTATAACCGCATGGAAAGAGGAATAGGCTGGATCCTGCTTTCGATAGGCGCAATGATCATCCTTTTTTTCAGCGGTTATCAGATTGTAAAAGGCTTCATTGAAGATCCCACCATCCCGGTCATCGTCAAGGCAGGGATTCTGCTGGGGCTGGCAGGTGTTGTGATCCTCCTGGTTTCGGTCGTACGCGAGAGGGTCTTTGTCAACAGGCGCGAAAGATACAAGGAGATTCAAAAATGATTATCGTAACCTCAGATTCGATTCCCGGAAAGACCATCACGAAAAGCATCGGTCTCGTCCGGGGGAATACGATCCGTGCCCGCCACGTCGGTCACGATGTCGTTGCCAAGCTCAGGCATCTTGTCGGCGGCGAAATCACCGACTATACCAAGATGATGGCGGAATCCAGAGAACAGTCTTTGGACCGGATGGTTGACGAGGCCAGAGCCATGGGCGCCAACGCCGTTGTGAGCGTTCGCTTCTCAACCTCAATGATAATGGAGAGCGCTGCCGAGATCCTGGCTTACGGTACTGCCGTCGTCGTTGAATAACAGATAGACACACAGCGTCCACATCTGCCCCACCCGCCTATGGTTCAGGGGCTTGTCAAGGGTCGCCCCATACCCGCCGTTGACAATTTTCTATGAATGCAGTACATTTGGCTTCAGAGAGCGTGAGTTCCGGTGCCGTCCGTCGGCGAAAAGGAGATAGCTACACACTTTGTCTGATCCGCACTTGGGCGACAGCCTCTGAATCCAGAATTCACCGCACAGTCCAAGAAGACAAGAGAGGATAGAAAGCCAGATGAATATCATCCTGATTTACCCCGAGTCTCCAGACACCTTCTGGGGGTTCAAACACGCACTCAAGTTTATACGCAAGAGGGCGTACTCACCACCCTTGGGGCTGCTGACCGTTGCCGCGATGCTTCCACCGGAGTGGTCAAAGCGCCTGGTCGATGCCAGTGTGACGAAGCTCCGTGATAAGGATCTGGAATGGGCGGATTATGCCTTCATCAGTGGTATGACCGTACAAAGAGAATCGGCGCGTCGAATCATCACACAGTGCAAAGAGGCAGGCCTCAAGGTTATTGCCGGAGGGCCGCTCTTCACGATGGAGCGTGACCAATTCGAAGAGGTCGATCATTTTGTGCTCAATGAAGCTGAGTTGACCCTTCCAGACTTTCTTAGTGATCTTATGCGGGGTCGGGCCAAGCGTGTCTATACGTCATCTGGCTTTGCAGACATTCAGACGACGCCGGCTCCTATGTGGGAGTTAGCCGATTTGAACCGGTATGGAACAATGAGCGTCCAGTTCTCCCGGGGTTGTCCCTTCAACTGCGAGTTCTGTAACGTAACATCCCTGTTCGGCCACCGGCCGCGTACCAAGACCGTCCGGCAGGTCCTCACCGAGCTCGATGGTCTGTATGATCTCGGTTGGCGCGGGAACGTCTTCTTCGTGGATGACAACCTCATCGGGAACAAGAAAGAGCTTAAGAGCAAACTGCTGCCAGCACTGATTGAATGGAGGAAACACAAGAAGGGTGTGGTGTTTAGCACCGAAGTCTCCATAAACCTGGCCGACGACGAGCAGGTGATGCATATGATGGTCGAGGCTGGATTCGGTACGGTTTTCATAGGGATCGAGACGCCGGATGCGGACAGCCTGGCCGAATGCAGTAAGAAGCAGAACATGAATCGCAATCTGGTCGAAGATGTGAAACGTATGCAGCGGGCGGGGCTCCAGGTGCAGGGAGGCTTTATCGTGGGTTTCGACAATGATACGCCGGGTGTTTTCCAGCGACAGATTGACTTCATCCAGAAAAGCGGGATTGTCGCGGCGATGGTTGGTCTGCTTCAAGCTCCGCCGGGCACGCGACTCCACGACCGTCTGAAGCGGGCGGGGCGTCTTCTCGATCAGATGTCTGGGGACAATGTGGACGGTACGACAAACATAATCCCTGTTATGAACCTTGATACACTGCGTGATGGTTACAAGCATATATTGCAACGCATATATGCACCGAAGCCCTACTATCAGCGGGTCAAGACCTTCCTGAGGGAGTATCAGCCACCGAAGGTGAGAGCATCATGGGACTTCGATCATGTCCTCGGGTTCATTCGATCAATCTGCCACCTCGGTATATTCGGCAAGGAGCGGTTCCATTATTGGAATCTCCTCTGGTGGACGCTCTTCCGCTGCCCCGGGTCGTTTCCACTTGCGATGGCGCTGGCGGTTTACGGGTATCATCATCGGAGAATCTGTGAACTCCATGTCCTTTAAAGGCAATACAAGAACTGGTTTCAAACAATCACAGTCTCAATGTGGTCTGACTACCCATAGGGGGAGGGGTTGTGAGGAGAGCAGCCCCGTGGTGTTGTACTTACCGGATTTGGAAGGCGTGGAGGTGATCAGGCCCGAATCTGGAAGCATTCGAAGCATTAAGTCCCAATACGGTATAACTGTTCAAAGCAAATAGGAGATTAAAATGAATATTTATGTAGGCAATTTGTCGCACGATGTTACTGAGGAGGAGCTTCAGCAGGCGTTTGCAGCCCACGGTGAGGTAGCAAGCGCAAACATCATTTCGGATAAGTTCTCGGGTCAGTCACGTGGTTTCGGTTTCGTTGAAATGCCGAAGGACGAAGAGGCTCGTGCTGCGATCACTGCGCTCAGCGGCACCGATCTCAAAGGCCGGACGCTTAACGTTAATGAGGCACGCCCCCGGAACGATAAGCCGCGACGTGGGGGCGGTGGAGGCGGTCGTTCCTGGTAGGTATCACGCGAACGCGCTCACGCGACAGTGGACCTGTTAAGTGAGCCAAAGATAAAGGGCCCCTCGGGGCCCTTTCTTCATTGTTGGCAGGGTTATCTCTTTTCGAGGATAACGCTCTCGCGCACATGCTCACCGGCGGACAGGGCGAGGGCCTCAACATCCTGCTAGAGATATCGCCCTATGACCTCCGCAATGGCGAAGTGCTTACCGTTGTCCTCATTCCCACCGGTCACCACCAGGATCAGATCTCGCTCGGGAAGCCAGGCGATAAACTGGCTGCCGTGCCCGTTGGCGAAAACCACGGGCTGCATGCTATCCCGGCCGGGGAACTGCCCCAGCCACCATAGGTATCCGTACTTCTCGGGCCCATCCGTGGCAATCTGAGGGGACGTGGACCGCCGGATCCAATCGGCAGAAACCACCTGCTGGCCCTGCCAGCGACCCTCGTCGCGTAGCAGCATGCCTAGCTTGGCCATGTCGCGGGGGCGTAGATGCAGGCTGCCGTCCATGAGGCGGTACCCATCCTTCGCCAGGAAGGACCAGTCGTACTCGGTAATTCCCAGAGGATGGAACAGGTGCTGGTCAGCGAAGACATCCGCGTGCTGGCCCGTCGCCTCCTTGACAACCCCTGCTAAGAGGTTCACGTTGGCGCTGTGATAGGCCCAGTGAGTGCCTGGTTCATGAGCGATCTCCCGCTCGAGAACCTTTCGGAAGAACTCGGGGCTGGTTCCGTGTGAATCGCCCCCGGGACCCCAGTCCAGACCCATAGACATGCTCAGCAGGTGATGCAGGGTCTGGGCCCGCCAGCGGTTGTCGGCCGGCTGCTCGAGGGCCGGAAAGAAACCAAGCACCGATGCATCTACACCTGAGATCTTGTCCTGATCGATGGCCACTCCCACAAGCAACGACGACACGCTCTTGGTCACCGACGCCAGGCGATGCAGATCGTCGCGCCCGTAGCCATGGAAATACTCCTCGACCACCAGATCTCCACCAGCTACCAGCAGAAGCGAGTGAATCACGCCTGCATCACCCGCACAGATGGCGTTCACTATGTCGGTCACGACTGAATCCGGTAGCCCGGCTTCCTTGCAGTCAGCTGTGGTCCAGCCGTCGTCCTTGACCGGCGGTTGGGTGTAGACATAGGTGGGCGCGTCAGCCGGACATGCGCGGAGACCGGGGACCCGGTCAGGATCCGTCAGGCGTAGCTCCATCTCCGGTCCTTCTTTCCCGCCGTAGAAAAGCCGCCCGCTTATGAGGCCCTTGCCAAAGTCCACCTTACCCCGATAGACGACCCCGGTGGCATCCATATGCATTTCCAGCTCAGGATAGCGCCACGTCACCCGGTCGACAGGGAGCTCTGTCCGTTTCTTGCTGTCTCTGACTGTGTGGACGACGCCGCCGAAGCCATCCCCGTCCCGCCACAACTCCCAGCAGAAGCTCTCAGGCCCGATAGAAGCGATCCAGATGCCGGCGGTGATGTCGCCATCGGTTTCCGGGGACGAGCTGCTGACACCGCAGAGGGTCAGGACCATCAGTACAAACAGGGCCATGCCTGTGAAGATGGTCGGCCCCACTCGATTACATGTGTGCATGTTCAACTCCTCTCAGCAGGACGAGAACCAACCTCGTATGCTTTCTCTGTACTGAATTCTCAGGCATTCGTCAAGAGACCTGCCAGTTGTTTATGGTCTTGTGGGGTTTCCGGACAGGAGCGCACCACTTCCATTGAAACCGTGCCACTGATAGCTTTCACTGACATGTTCCGTATGGCTCCCCAAACAGGAATACTTTCGAACTTTTCTGATGAGTGAGGAATGTGTCGAAATGGCACAGATCGTGGCTAATCTGGAATGAAGATGGGCTACAAACGCACCGATTCTCCAACTCTAATGTCTGAGATCCCAGTCTGACAGATGCATACGGGCGGAGCCTTTGACGATACGGTGCATCTTCTTCCCAACCCCTTTCTTGATTTCGCAATCGAGGTGTGCTATGATGGGAAGTGTATTTAAAGGAATAAGGAGCTGCCAATCTGGTATTATTCGGTTTTGTAACGGATTCTGCTACTCAAGATTTCACAGGTGCAAAGAAGACGGTTCTTCCGGGATTACCTGACACAATGGAGGCTATCATGTCTAAACGGTTGTGCGTGACTTGCTTCGTGGCGTGTTTGGTATACTTGGCATTTACATTTGTCTCAGCAGAGGCGCTGGTACAGAGCTACGTGGAGGATTTCAGTACCGTGCAGTACTGCGACACGCGCAACACAACTGCTTGGTGGGATACAGTTGCGGGTGAGGTGAAGCTGCATCCATTTCAGATCTCGCTTGCGGGCAGTTACGACACGCCTGGCTATGCCCGGGGTGTGGCGATTTCCGGTGATTATGCCTATGTTGCTGATCGGACTTCGGGTCTACAGGTGATAGACATCAGCAATCCGGTGAGCCCAACGCTTGCGGGCAGTTACGACACGCCGGGCGAGGCCTACGGTGTAGCGATCTCGGGCGATTATGCCTATGTCGCTGATTATCTCTCGGGACTACAGGTCATAAACATAACCGATCCCACAATCCCGGCGCTTGCGGGTAGTTACAACACGCCCGGGGGTGCTCTTGGTGTAGCGATCTCGGGCGATTATGCATATGTCGCTGATGGTGACTCCGGACTACAGGTCATAGACATAACCGATCCCACAATCCCGGCGCTTGCAGGCAGTTGCAAAACGCCGGATGACGCCTATGCTGTAGCGATCTCGGATGATTATGCCTATGTCGCTGGTTGGTACTCGGGACTACAGGTCATAGACATAACCGATCCCACAATCCCGGCGCTTGCAGGCAGTTACAACACGCCGGGTACGGCCCTTGGTGTAGCGATCTCCGGTGATTATGCCTATGTCGCGGATCGGCACTTCGGCCTCCAGGTCATCGATATAAGCGATCCCACAAGCCCCGTGCTTGCGGGCAATTACTCAACGCCGGACGAGGCTTACGGTGTAGCGATCTCTGGAGATTACGCCTATGTCGCGGATCGGACCTCGGGTCTACAAGTCATAGACATAACCAATCCCACAACTCCCCTGCTTGCAGGCAGTTACGACACGTCGGGCTATGCCCGGAGAGTTGCGATCTCTGGAGATTATGCCTATGTCGCTGATTATACCTCGGGTCTACAGGTGATAGCCATAAGCCATCCGACGAGCCCGGTGCTTGCGGGCAGTTACGACACACCGGACAATGCCCATGGTGTAGCGGTCTCGGGTGATAATGCCTATGTCGCGGATTGGAACTCGGGTCTGCAGGTCATAGACATCAGCGATCCGACAAACCCGGTGCTTGCAGGCAGTTACGACACGTCGCATCTTGCCTGGGGTGTAGCGGTCTCGGGTGATAATGCCTATGTCGCGGACTATGGCTCGGGTCTACAGGTCATAGACATTAGCGATCCAACAAACCCGGATTCTGTAGGCAGTTACGACACGCCGGGCAATGCCCATGATATAGCGATCTCTGGTGATCATGCCTATGTCGCGGATAGGTACTCGGGACTGCAGGTCATAGACATGAGCGATCCGACAACCCCGGCGCTTGCAGGCAGTTACGACACGCCGGGCGATGCCCATGATGTAGCGATCTCTGGTGATTATGCCTATGTCGCGGATTATAGCTCGGGCCTGCAGGTCATAGACATAAGCGATCCGACAAGCCCGGCGCTTGCAGGCAGTTACGACACGCCGTCCCTGGCCGTTGGTGTAGCGATCTCTGGTGATTATGCCTATGTCGCGGATGAGACCTCGGGTCTACAGGTCATAGACATAAGCGATCCGACAAGCCCGGCGCTTGCAGGCAGTTGCGACACGCCGGGCGATGCCCATGATGTAGCGATCTCTGGTGATTATGCCTATGTCGCGGATTATAGCTCGGGACTACAGGTCATAGACATAACCGATCCCACAAGCCCGGCGCTTGCAGGCGGTTACAACACGCCGGGCGCTGCCTATGGTGTAGCGATCTCGGGTGATCATGCCTATGTCGCCGATTATACCTCGGGTCTACAGGTCGTAAAGGTTTTCCAGCGACGGTTTGATGCCGATTCCAACACAGCCTGGTCCCTGTCAGTCGATGGCTCCGGTGAAACCATAATGGGAGCGCGGCTGAGCAGCACTCAGACTGATTCCATCCGCTGGGAGGTCAGCGCCGACAGTGGCGGCAGCTGGCAGGAATTCTTGCCCGGCGGGGATTACCAGAAACTCATGGTCCCGGGCAGCGACCTTATATGGAGATCCTCCCATTTCTACACAGGCGCTGGCATTAATCCGGCTTGCTCAAATCTTGAGATTGAGTGGCTATACACGTTTGCGAAGATCGACAGTATCGTCGATGTGCCGGGTGATCAGGGTCGGCAGGTCAGAATATACTGGACGAGAAGCGGTCACGATTTCGCCTATGGACCGATCGTTGACTATGCGATCTACAGACGGATTAACGAAAGTCAGGCAATGTCGGGGGAGGCCGCACCGTTTGAGTACAGGCCCGGGTTGCTCGGTCTTTATCCACCCGGAGATTGGGACTTCGTAGCCAGTGTACCTGCGGCCGCCGAGCAGACCTATGCGACCGTGGTCCCGACACTTGCCGACTCGAGCATATCAGGCGGAATGCACTACACAATCTTCTTCATCAGAGCAACGACAGAGACCCTGGGTATCCACTTCGATTCGTATCCGGACAGCGGCTACTCGCTTGACAACCTCGCGCCTTCACCACCAGGACTTATGATGCCTTCCGCCACGGATCTGGCCTGGGATGAGTGCCCGGACGATGATTTCGATTACTTCACGGTCTATGGTTCAGCTGCTCCGGGTCTTGACACCACAGCCGTGCTTATAGGCTACACGATTGATAGAGCGATGGATGTGACGGGTGATCAGTATAACTACTATCATGTGACAGCCACAGACTTTGCGGGGAATGAGAGCGATGCCTCGAGTGTAGAGAATGCGTATGCAAGTGTGAGTGTATCGGAAGACCTTCCAATAGTCTTCGCCCTTAAGCTGAACCGGCCAAATCCGTTTGAATCCGGGACGCTGATCGCCTTTGATCTTCCCAAGCCGTGCGCGGTGCGACTTGAGGTCGTGGATGTTCGGGGCAGGGTGGTAAGAGTCTTGACAGATGAGGCATGGGCTGCCGGCCGGCATTCAGTAGCCTGGGCCGGTGAGAATGATGCCGGGGAGATGAGTGGGCCGGGCGTCTACTTCGTGCGGATCCAGGCCGGTGAGTTCACGGCCAGGAACAAGATGCTTCGTATGAAGTGATAGAGACTGCCACGTCGCTTGTGCTTCATGCGCCGAAAGGTCTGTTAGATCGTTACATCGCTGTCGCTTCTCGCAATGACAGGACGCGTGCCCTGTTCTGGATACCTCCCCAAACAGAACGATCTTCGCAACTTTCTGATGAGTGAGGAGTGTGCCGAAATGGCAGAGATGGTGGCTAATCTGGCATGAGGATGCTGACCGGGATTTCTGGGCTTCTGGGACCTAACGCCTCACACACCCGGAGTCTATCTGACCTTGTTCTGGTGTTAGCCCCGTCAGCAAGACCAACTCATTCCATAACCTTTCTCCTAATGCCCGGTCACTCATTGCCTTTTCAGGTTTTTCAATGCGTTTATACAGTTTAAACAAGGCTCCATTGATTGTACTACGATCTTGACGCGAGAGCATCAACTCCGCAATGGGCTCACCCGCAACCGAAGGTGGCTTTGCAAAGAACATTGTCATCATCCGCCAGAAAAAGCCTGTCAGTCCGGATGGCCACCTCTTGGCCAACTCTGGGTCTGACTTATCGATGACATACGCAGGATCGAACGCCACAGAAGAGATTCTCCCTGCATAGCGTCGAGCCAACTCCCCGGCGATCACTCTGTTGCATGTCTTGGTCCTGTCGAATGCAGTCATTGCTTTGTGGTTCTTTATACTTTCAAGATCATCCCAGTCGATCTTCTTATCAAATGGGGCAATCACATGAAGCACCAATCCGTCTGATTCCTGTATCCTCGTTATCAACAGCTGGGTGAACAGGAATGGGCCCATCACATTCGTGGCAAACATCACCTCATGACCACTGGGCAGAATGTTCGGACCATTCTGGATAAGGGCGCCAACAGAGAGCACCAGACCATTTATCACCGGGAATCGATTCATGGCCTCCGCAGCTGCAGATCTGACTGACTCCATGTCGGAGAAGTCGATTACCAAGATATCGATATCCATATCCTGGTAATCGATCTGGGCTTCAGATAAGGCGACCCGGACAAGATCCACCTTGGCTTTCAGTTTGTCACGACTACGCCCGAGCAAGACAACTCTAGCGCCACGTTTTGCCAACGCTACCCCAGCAGCCCTCCCAATATTACCGGTCGCTCCAGCAATCAGTATTGTCTGTTTATTCGCCATCCTGATGACTTCCACTGGTACAACGTGGCTTTACTAGAGAGATAGCCCTAGTAACCACGTTCTTGCATTCGTAACTGCTGCTTATCTGGTTTCTGTAGAACAGCCTCTGGGGTGCTCTCTTCCAGATAACGCTCTACCACTGATATCATACAACTACTCTGCCTTCAAAGACTTTCTGGATCTGGCCATGCTCTGCTGAGTCCTAAGCGGTTTCCACATAACATAGCCCTACTCGAGGCCAAACCGAGTCATCGGTCGCACTCACTGACATGTTCCGCACGGGTCCCCAAACAGGACTCGAACTCGGGATTGAAATGATTCTGAGAACGGAGCGGACTCCTAGATGTCCAGGGTCAGGCCGTCGTAGGCGATCTTAAAGCCCAGGCGTTCTATGGTCCTTCTCTCTCGGCCGCGCCTGTTGATGGCGTTTGTGTGGTTGATGTGCGTGAAGTAGATCTCGGTGCTTGCACCTTCGAGCAGTTCGACTGTCTCCTTAATTGGCGGATGCGGGACATCCCGGTAACCCGGCAGCTCGGCGGCCGAATAGAAGGTTCCGTCGATGATTGCAGTGTCAGAGCGGCTGATCTCTTCAAGCGTCTCATCTGTCCAGCGGTCTATATCCGGTATGTAGATGACTCTTCGTGTCGCCTCTATGATGTAACCAACGGTGTCGGCAGTTTCGTTGCGGTGAGGAACCTGGGTGGGTGTGACGCTGATTCCACCCAGTTCAGTCTTTACACCGGGGCGTATCTCCCGGATTTCGATGTTCCCTCCCTCGACAAGATGACTGAAAGGCGGGGACGCCGAAAGGAATTGCCCCATCGCCGGTGTGCAGAATACGGGAATACCTATTTCGTTCAACACCTCTTTACCAAGCTCCAACAATCCAGTGATGTGACCGTAGTGGGCATGTGTGAGCAGGATGCTGCTTACCGGTATCTTCCCGACACGTTTCACGTGGGGAATATGGTTCCAGATCATGTCCATTTGAAACTTGAAATCCGGAGAGGCATCGATGAGGTAGCACGACCCGGCCTTGTCGTTACAGAGAGCAACCGATGGTGCCAGCCGCCGGCGTCGCTTGTGGCGCCGGGCACGGATGCATGCAGAGCAATAACATCCGGTGTGGGGAACACCCCCGTCCTGACCTGAGCCAAGAACCATCAGTTTCATACCAGAAGCAGCCCTCCTAATTCGGTGACAGTTTACTAATTCCCAGCCTGTCGCGGGATCGAAATTACCAAACTGTCACCGAATTATCTACAAGCTCCACCAGTAGTTGAGTTTGACGAGGAAGACATTGCCGTAGTCGGCGGCAAAGATACCGTCCCAGTCTCGGTTGAAAGCGAACTTCCCATCACTGCCTGACGTGTCCCGCGCATGGGTCCACACAAAGAAAAGCGTACTTCCGGGCCGGTACTCCCAGCGAAGCACGACGTTTGAATTGAGCGAGCCCACATTGAAGTCGGGTTCCTCTTCTGCCTCATCATAAACGGAAGCGTCGACATACTCATAACTCTCAGAAGGAAGGAGCCGCTTGAAGTTCTGGTAATCCACCGCTGCAATGAACGGCTGCGCGTAAACCTGAAGTGTGAGATCCCGGCTGAACGTGACGGTTCCTCTTACGGTCATGTCAAACCGGCCCATGTCCTGCTCACCGAAGATATAGTCGTCATCGGTCTCGTCATCCTCATCGTTTTCAAGAGTGGCTACCCACCTGGATACTCCTCTGTCGGCCCGGTAACCGGGTTCCAGTCTGAACTCGATGTTAGACCGGGGCCGGAGTTCGAGCCACCCCTGATAGCTGCTGTAGTGCCCGTCCCAGGTTTGTCCACCCCCCACGTTGGCCCCGACCTGCCACCAGGTCCTGCTGTCGGTCTCAAACCAGACCCACCAGTTCTGGCCGATGGGAATCGGTGCAGGTGGCCCGCCCCTGGTCTCATAGTCGGAATACGTTGTGTTGTAGTCGACCCAGCTGCCACAGCCCACACTCCAGAAGTTTTTAAGCTCGACACTGTTATTGAAGTTTCCTCCACGGGTCAGTGCTACTCCATCGTGATTCTCTGCGTAGCCCACGTTGAGGTTGTTCCAGGTCTTTCTCACAATCCACCACGGCTCGGTAGTCCGGAGCTGCATCCACGCCCAGCCGCTCTTATAGTCTGGATTCGCCACCGGCCTTCTCGAATATAAGTATGCCACCCAGGCCATCCTCATCCGGTCCGGTGGATGAGCCCAGAACCTGGCCGTTACACTGGTAATCCCCACCACGAAAGCGGAAGTTCCAATCCGCGCCGCCGGTATATTCCGGGTAGGAACTTTCCTGGTTAACCGCTGTTGCCATGATTCCGACGGAGGAGTTCTCGAGGATATCCTGCTTAACCCTGGCCACGAGGTAATTGCCCTCCGGCTCCGTCATCGCAGTTCTTTTAACCCCGGTCGTATCCACGTACCGGGCCTCCTCCCGGCGGGTTACCGATTCGAGGATTCCGATCGATGTCCCACCGGCTGTCTTTCCGCTCACCTTTGCCGCGGCGAGAATCGTGGTTGCCATGGGGCGATCGATATAGTAATCCACATCCTCCGGGCTGATTGAGGGCGGCCTCCCTATCCGGCGTGAATAGAAAAGATCAAAAGGTGTGTCGAAGATCTTGCTCCCCTCAAGGAAGAAAGGCCGTTTCTCGGGGTAGCGTGTCTCGAATGTCGAGAGATTGAGCACCGTCTCGTCAGCCTCCACCTGGCCGAAATCGGGATTGACCGTGGCATCGAGCGTGATGTTTGAGGTCAGGCCATACTTAAGATCGAAACCCATGTCATGAACGTAGTCACGTCCGTCCGGATTGCCGGGGTGTTTGGCTTCGGTCTCCGCATAGGAGACACCATATGGTAAGACCTCCAGCCTTGCTGGTGGACTCAAGCCTTCCATTCCCTTGAGGTGCCCGAAGTGAGATACAAAGCCGCTTGCGCTTTCAGGGATGTGAAGCCACCTGTCAAGTTCGCTCTTGCGGCTTATACTTCTGCTGAAGTAGATGCCCCATACCGGGTCCTCCTCACAAGCGAACCGGAGGCAGTGAAACGGGATCCTGTACTCGGCCGTCCAGCCCCGACCGGTCATTTGCGTGGCCGATTCCCACACGGCATCCCAGGTGTCGTCACTCCAGTTATCATTCCAGTAGTAAACATCCCGCTGGGTGCCGGAGGCATAGGTTGTAAAGGCGTACGCCGTCTTATGATCGTGATGGCTGTCCACGATCACATGTACGAGATCTCCGTCAGCCCATCTGTCCCGGCGGGTAAGACGGCTTACAATCTTCTCGGGCTCGGAGTCATACATCTCCATGCCGACATAGAGGGCTTCGTCATCATAGGCGACCCTGACGAATGTCGATTCCGAGGCCGGGGTACCATTATCGGGTTGGTACTGGACGAATCCGGTTGAGCGGGTAGCTTCCTTCCAGCATTTGTCATCGAGGATCCCATCGACCCTCACACCGGGATTGATCCGGACCGCAGTGATACTCTTCACACTGTCGTCGTCCGCAACCTGTGCCATGACTGCGGTGCGGCCGGGGTACAGTGCGAGTGCCAGAATCAGCACGAGGAAAGCCTTGGAGCTAGGCATTGTGGTCTCCTGTGCAGGGGAAATTTAGCTTGGGACGGCGTGGCTATCCGTGCCGGCAAGAAAGGGGCTACCCTCTGGTGATTTATACACCCATAATGATCAAAATGTTCCCAAGAAAGTGAAATCTTCTCTATGATGCTTCCAGGCAGGCGTAATTCTCAATCTCTCACTATGGTTACTTAAGCAGGGGTTCAACATATTCGGGTGAGTATCTCATCATCCTGTAAACCTGGACGCGGCGGCCGTCGACAATCATCGCATTAAACCACTCCCAGACAATTTCGCCTTCGTGGGTGACCTCGAAGACCCTGCCCCTGTCGCCTTCGCAGATGAGCGTGTTACCATTGGGAAGCCGTTGTGAGGAGCCCTTACCGGCGGTATAGAAGGTCTTGAGAGGATCGGCGACGTACTCCCAAACGATCGTCTTTGTGACCGGGTCAATCTCGATAACCCGCGAGTACTTCCGGAAGATGCCATTATCGAATATGAGGATATTGCCGTTTTCAAGCATCGTGGGATGATGAGGCCACTCAAGTTCACCCTCACCCCAGACCCAGAGTACTTCCTTCGTAGCCTTGTCGAGTATGGCGATCTGGTTAACGTTCCGGAAACATATGAGGAAATTACCGGGGGCGAACGCCTTGTCCCTGGCTGCCAGCGGTGTATCAGGCAAGACATTGATGGTATTCATATGGAAGTGGTCATACTGGATCTTGGAATCCGAACGCTCTATCGCCTCATCCCTCTCGACGAGTTTCTCAAATGTCTCAAGCCAGCTGTGATGTGCAAGCAGGCTGTCCAGGATCGTATCCAGGAATGACCTCTGGTCGAACTTCTGCTTTATATCCTCAAGGTCGTCCTCAAAGTACCAGCCTTCGACCGGCTTGCCCTCGCTCGTCAGTTCGACGAGCACGGGAAACCTGACTATGAGGCCCCGGTGGTCCACCCCTGTGGATGAGATAGTGTAGATTTTACCGTCGGGTGTCAGACATACATCGTGATGAGCAACGACTTTGGTTATCCAGATGCCGTTTGATCTCCAATCGAGTTTCAAGATGTGTTTGAACCTGTCAACAACGATGACACTGCCGTCCTCGAGGAGGATTGCGTGCTCACAGAGATCGTCCGGATGCTCAAAGTTATAACGCCAGCTGTGGACCGGCCGGCCTTCCATGTCCAGCAGCACGACCTCGGGTGCAACGCGCGAGCAAAAAAGATTGTAACCATGGTATGCCCTGTCGCTGTCAAACACCGTTACCCCAGCAATGGCTTCATCGACCTTGTCGTCGGTCACGGATGTATAGGGTACGGACCTGAGTTGTTCAAGGCGCTGCTGGAGTGCCTCAGCGGAGTGCTGAGATTTGTCGGGCTTGTCACCCGAGCACGCGGTGAGTACGACAGAAATAAGAACGACCGCGAGAAGCCTTGAGGTCAGAGAACTCTTTGCAAGGTGACGCAGAACTATCCTCCAGGGCCTGATCACTCAGGCGATAGTAGCATGCCGCGGGCGGCTGCGCCAGAGATAAGCCGTTGTTTTTGTCGGGGCTTTCTATAGAATAGGGCTCACTGATAGGTTGAAGAAGGAGGATCTTCTAGAAGTTGGCGGAGACGGCGTACGCATCAGAGTCGCTGGAGAATCTCTTCACGCAACTTGATACGTCTGAACGCGGTCTGTCGAAGAACGAGGCTGCCCGCAGACTTATCAAGTACGGACGGAATGAAATCAAGGAAGCCGGACGCATCCCGTGGTGGCGGATCTTTCTCACCCAGTTTAACTCACCCGTGATCTGGGTTCTGCTGGGCGCCGTAGTCGTATCACTGGTAATAGGTGAAAGCATAGACGCTACGGTCATTGTGGTGATTCTCGTACTCAATGCCGTCCTCGGGTTCGTGCAGGAGTTCAGGGCCGAGAAGGCGGTAGATGCCCTGAAAAAGATGGCCGGGCTCAAGGCCACGGTCATGCGGGACGGTAGCGGTGAGGAGATCGATGCTACAGAGGTGGTTCCCGGCGACGTCATAATACTCGATACGGGTAAGAAAGTCCCGGCGGATTGCCGGGTGATCGAGGAAGTCGAGCTTGAGACCCAGGAAGCAACACTCACCGGTGAATCCACACCTGTAATAAAGGATGTGGAGATCACTGCCTCGAAGCAAGGCGGTGACAAGGCCATAGGCGACATGACCGGTATGGTCTTCGCGGGTACCGTGGTCACACGGGGTCACGGCAGGGCTCTGGTCTGTGCAACCGGGATGCAAACCGAGATCGGGAAGATCGCGGAGATGATCCAGACGGCTGATGTCGATGAGAGCCCGCTTCAAAAGCAGCTGGCGACCTTCGGCAAGTGGCTTGGCATCCTGACGGTCGTGGTTTGCGCGGTGGTCTTTCTGACCGGGCTTCTTATTCACGAGGGCGAAGCGCTCGAGATTTTCTTTGCAGCAGTTGCCCTGGCGGTTGCTGCAATCCCGGAGGGGCTCCCTGCGGTGGTGACGATTTCGCTCTCGCTTGGAGTGAGGCGTATGGTCGCACGAAACGCGCTCGTAAGACATCTTCCCAGCGTCGAGACCCTCGGTTGCACCACGGTGATCTGTTCTGATAAGACCGGTACGCTGACGCGGAACGAGATGACAGTTAAGCGCATATTCGTAAGCGGCAAAGATGTCGGGGTGGAAGGGTCGGGTTACAAACCGGAAGGCGGTTTTTCGGTTGATGCGAGCGAGCTTGAACTCATCCTGAGAATCGGCGCTCTCAACAATGACGCGACAGTCGACCGTGGGACGTGGGGTGTTACCGGTGACCCCACGGAGGCCTGTCTCATAACGTCTGCGCTTAAGGGAGGCCTGGATAAGGTGGATCTCGACAGCCTGTATCCGAGGATCGGCGAGCTACCATTTGATTCCGAACGGAAGCGGATGACCACCGTACATGAGATCGATGGCAAACGTTACGCATATGTAAAAGGCGCACCCGATCTCCTGCTGGAGAAGTGTGACCGAATGTGGGTGGACGGCGAAGCAGCGGAGCTCAACGACAGCGACAGGCAGATCATACTCTCAAAGAACGAGGAGTATGCCGCCGCCGCGCTCCGCGTACTTGGGTTTGCTTATCAGGAGCTCGCCGGCGGCGAGACAAAGGAAACATACGAAGAGTGCCTCGTCTTCGTGGGATTACAGGCGATGATCGATCCGCCGAGGGAGGAAGTCAAGGAGGCGATTGCCAGGTGTAAGGCCGCCGGTATCAAGGTCGTCATGGTAACCGGGGATCTCATGACAACGGCCCAGGCGATCGGCAAAGACCTTGATATCAAAGGAGAGACCCTGAGCGGCGCAGAACTTCATACCATAAGCGATGAAGACCTCGAACGAAAGATCGATCAAGTCTCGATCTACGCGCGGGTCAATCCGGCGGACAAGGTGAAGATTGTGCGGGCCCTGGAGAAACGCGGTCATGTGGTTGCCATGACGGGTGACGGGGTCAACGATGCGCCGGCACTCAAGGAAGCCGACATCGGGATTGCAATGGGGATCACGGGTACGGATGTGGCGACCGAGGCCAGTGACATGATTCTTACGGATGACAATTTCGCTTCGATTGTAAGTGCGGTCGAGGAAGGCCGCGGTATATACGACAACCTGAGGAAGTTCGTCAACTATCTCCTGTCAGGCAATATCGGTGAGGTCCTCATAATTCTTGTGGGTACCCTGATGGGTCTCCCGCTTCCGCTTATTGCAGTTCAGCTCCTCTGGGTGAATCTTGTGACCGACGGTCTCCCCGCGGTCGCCCTCGGAGTCGATCCCGTTGCGCGGGACGCGATGGCACGTCCGCCGAGAAGACCGACCGACAGGATCATGTCACCGGCGATGTCACTGAACGTTCTCAGCATGGGCCTCCTGATGTGCGTAGTAACACTCGCAATGTACCATGTCGGTCTTCGCGAGAGTCTCCAGACCGGCCGCACGATGGCATTCATGACCCTGGTACTCATGGAAATCGTAAGGCTTCAGATGATCCGCTCTGCCTACCACACGAGCACTTTCTCGAACAGGTGGCTGATCTGGGCCGTGCTTATATCGCTCGGGCTTCAGCTCGGTGTGGTCTATACGCCTTTGAGCGTACTCTTCAAGGTAGGTCCGCTTGGCGGAACACATTGGCTGTATATGGCAGCGGCCCTCGTTTGCGGATACATCATCGCGAGAATCATGACCGTGTTTATACGAAGAACCACACACGAGCTCGCTTAATCCAGGGTGAAGATACCCTGAACCACTCTCATGCGATCTTCCTCCAGGTTCTTAAGAACATTGGTCATCATGAGACGATACTCAGGTCCGAGGATCACACCCGGGCTAAGACCCGGCGATCCATTTCGCCCGGGCTTGCTGAGAACCCGTGTCAGGTACTCGATCGATTCTCCGGTGAGGTCCTCCCAGGCCTCGCGGACGAAACCCGCCGAGTCGAGGTGACCAAGTAACTCGGCTTCTTCGACCAGAAAGCTCAAGCCTCGATCGCGCGTCCACGGTACAGGGAAATGCACAACAGGCTCAGTGCCCGATACGATTTCATACAGCGCAACCTTGCCCGGTGCCCGAAGAATCCGTGCGATCTCGTGGAAGAGCCGTTCTTTGTCGGGGACATTGGTTATCGTATGCTGGAACCATGCCACGTCGAAGGTGTCATTCTCAAATGGCAGGTCGACGGCATCTGCATGATGAATCTCAACCATCTCGTCGAGCCCTGTACGCTCCGTAAGCATTCTGCCGACCTCGCAGAACTCCCTGGTAAGATCGACCCCTGAAACCTTGCATCCGAAGTGGTGGGCAAGCGCCCTGGCAGGTCCGCCGATCCCGCACCCGATATCGATGACCCGCATCCCGGCTGCGAGCCCTGCCAGTTCCGCCATCCGGAGCGTATGCTTCCGGCCCCCAATGTGGAGTTCTTCAAGTGGGGTTAACGTATCGACCGAGAGGTTATCAACATCGATTCCGGCATGCTCAAGCGCCAGGAGGATCCGGGTGGCCAGGCCGCCGTCACCGTAGACCGCGTTCACTGCATCCTCGTATTTCGGCATTCTCATTTCCCGCCGTTCGTTAACCGCGGACGAAAGACAGTACAGGATTTCAGCGGGGATTATACCACGCGGAATGGTTGGTTACAGCTCTATAGCCCGGTCTTACTTCTCGAAGAGCTTCAGGTATTCGCCGTAGCCTTCCTTTTCGAGATCCTCTTTCGGTATGAACCGAAGTGCAGCCGAGTTCATGCAAAAGCGTTGGCCCATGGGCTCCGGCCCGTCGTCGAACACATGCCCGAGATGCGAGTCGGCGTGCTTGCTCCTGACCTCGGTTCTCACCCTGGAAAGACTGCGGTCCTCGCGTTCGACCAGGTTGTCCGGTTCAAGCGGTTTGCTGAAACTGGGCCAACCCGTTCCGGAGTCATACTTATCAAGCGAGCTGAAGAGAGGCTCTCCCGAGACGATATCAACATATATCCCGGCTCTCTTGTTGTCCCAGTATTCATTCTCAAATGCCGCCTCGGTACCGTCTTCCTGGGTGACACTGCACTGAAGTGGACTCAGCTTGGCTCTAATTTCCTCATCGGACGGCTTCCGGTATTCCTCTTCGTGAGATTTGTTGTCAGCGCTCAATTTTCTACCCCATGTCTTCTTCAAGTATGTATCACGTCCCGTTCCCTGTCTATAGGATTCGTACTTCACCGGGCATTGCTTGTAGTAGTCCTGGTGATAGTCTTCGGCGGCATAGAACGTTGTAGCCTTGACGACCTCTGTCACGATCGGTTTGTCATACCGGCCGGACTTACCCAGTTCGTCCTTCGAGGCTTCCGCAAGCCGCTTCTGCTCGTCACTGTGATAAAAAACGGCGGTGCGGTACTGGGACCCACGATCGACAAACTGACCACCCGGATCGGTCGGGTCTATCTGCCGCCAGAAGACATCCAGAAGCTCTGAGTAACTCGTCTTGGATGGATCATAGGTTATCTCAACCGCCTCCAAATGACCGGTCTTCCCCGAGCAGACCTCGGCATAGGTCGGATCATCCTTATGGCCACCCGTATAACCCGATATGACCTCCGTCACACCCGCGAGCGCCTCGAAAGGATGCTCCATACACCAGAAGCAGCCGCCGGCAAAGGTTGCCCTCTCAAGCCTTGTCTGGGCCGGCAACCCGGCCTGCACAAGGATGAATGCAAGTAGTATCACCAGAATTCTCATGTTCTCACCAAGCATGGCGTCCCCCTTGAATGCATTGGTCTTCGTTATGTTCTACCATTTAGATGAGTATACCCCGGAGGGGTTGCCGTGACTATCTTGCGATAAAACTCTTAAGCAGGTTGAGTACGGCCTTCGTCATCTTCTCGTCTTCAAGGCACTTGGTCAGGATGCGGTCTATCGTGGTCATCAGGCGTTCGAAGTCGGTCAGGCGTGCATGTACGGCCTCATGCTTTTCAGTCTTTCCCTCGGTCAGCAAAAGCCGGATCGAATGAAGAGCCGGATCGAATTCACGCCGCTTGCGTTCACGGGCTATCAGGAAGAGCATCTTCATCGCCTCCGGCTCCGCCACATAATAGTCATGGCGGTCACCGGCCACATGAACACGCTGTAAGACTCCCCAGTTACGCAACTCCTTGAGACACATACTTGCGTTACCGCGGCTTATCTGCAGCGCCTCAGTGATCCGGTCAAGATCCACCGGCTCCTCAGACGTGATAAGAAAGGCATGGATCCTGGCCATCGAGCGATTGATACCCCACAAGACGCCCATGGAACCCCAGGATTCTATGAAGTGCTCGGAATGCTTGCCAGCCACCTTCGCTCCTTTCAGAACATACTGAAAGTATAAACCACGAAAGCTACTTTTGTCAAGCAGAACACCTCTAATCCTCTATGCGCCTGAGCTCAAGCGCTATTCCCCTGGGGTCGGGGCAGTGGATTTCAGCCATACCCTTTTCGCGTTCCCAGGGAAAGTCACCACCGTACTTAAGCGTCATCACGTAGGGCGCGATGGCATCCCAAGCTCCCGAGCAAATGCCGGCGGGGATAGTCTCACCAACCGTGAAGGTCTGCCCGGGTTTGTGGATATCTCCCTGGCACTTCCCGCTCTTAACCGTAATCAGAACCTTCAATCCTCATCCCTCCTGTCACTCCTGAATCTGCTTCATCAGCCAGGCCATGTTCTGACCCAGTACCTTCATTGTCATGATGCCCTCTTCGTCTTTTTCGACCTCACCCTTGTCCCGGCCAATACCCATGTTCCAATATATGGATCCCGGAACAATCATCTGGTTGATCAGGAAGAAGTGGTTGATGGTATCGAAGACATGTATGCTGCCCGCCCGTCGGACTGCAACGACCGCCGCGCCCGGTTTCCGCTTGAGCATATCGTCATTTACCTTGGCCACCAGACCCGCGCGGTCGATCATGCCCTTGATTTCGGCGGTGACATCGGTGAAGTAGGTTGGAGAACCGATGATAATCCCATCGGCCTCGAGCATCTTCTCAAGACATTCGTTGAGGTCGTCATTGGTCACTGCACAGCGCCGGTCCTTGTTCTCAGCGCACTTGTAACAGGCGATGCATCCTCTGATCCTCTTACCTGCGAGTGAGAACTGCTCGGTTTCAATTCCTTCCTTGTCCAACTCACCCAGAACAAGGTCAATCAAAATAGCCGTGTTCCCGTCCTTTCGAGGGCTTCCGTTGAATGCAATTACCTTCATTTCATGCGCCTCCTTCTGCCACAAGTTCTTTCAGCAGACCTTCAAGTATCTTCTTTGCCTTCTCCAGTGAGAGCATGTCGCCGACGACTGACTGCTCATGTGTCTCACGCAAGGCGTTGTCATCAGAAAGCAGCTTCTGAATGTTCTCGATATAGTGCTCGGGCCCTTCATCGAGACCGATCTCCCGGTGTGTAATTACCTGGTGAAGATGCGCAACGGCGTCATCCACCGATTTCCTGAACTGGACTGTGTAGAATAGCTTATTCAAGAACCACAATGAGGACATAAGCATGCATCCCGATTCTGTCAGGGATCGTCGACTGACCTCCCCTGAACCTGCTACTTCCGTTTTCTATGGTGCAGTCTTGTAAGGTTCGAAGTCGACGAATCCAAGCGACGCGTTGTCGGTTCCATCCCAGATGCGTGATTCTATCTCAAGCGAATCGGCAACACCCCACCAGTTGTTCTCCGCCTTGATGGTTTCAATTGTCTCGTTGTAGAACTGGTAGCTGTCATTATCGTGTATCGAGTTTCCGCCGTCATCTGATGCTGAAGCATTCGACAGGTCACCGAAGTTGGGTTCGGCATTCTGCCAGCAATAGACACCGTAGCTCAGGTTTGAGAC
>JALGZP010000158.1 GCA_025774845.1 bacterium | reverse complement strand
ATATCTCAGTATCGCTATCGCCTCGCTTACCGGCTTACCCTTTATGAGATCAGCCGTGAGTTTCGCTTTCCTTGGCGATATGACGACGAATCTCGCGACAGCTCTTGCTTCCATCCGTTATACCTCACTTAACCTTGGTTGTCCGCTCGGCAAGCTTGCCCCCGTGGCCTCTGAATGTCCTTGTCGGGGCAAACTCTCCCAGCTTGTGGCCCACCATATTCTCAGTGATAAAGATCGGGATGAACTTGTTGCCGTTATGCACGGCCAGAGTATGGCCCACGAACTCGGGAGATATCGTTGAGGCCCGTGACCATGTCCTTATCACTCTCTTGTCCCTGGTTCTGTTGAGCTCATTGATCTTATCAAGCAACTTGGGCCGCACAAAAGGCCCCTTCTTAAGAGATCGAGGCATACTCGACTATCCCTCCCTATTTCTTCCTTTTCTTTCTTCTTCTTACGATAAGCCTGTCAGATGGCTTCCTCTTCCTGGTCTTATAGCCCTTGGTAGGCGTCCCCCAGGGCGAACATGGATGACGACCACCCGAGCTCTTACCTTCACCACCACCCATGGGGTGGTCTATCGGGTTCATCGCGACACCCCTTACCTTCGGACGTCTCCCCAACCAGCGCGTCCTGCCGGCCTTGCCCGAGGTCAGACTATCGTGCTCCACGTTGCCGACCTGGCCGATAGTGGCGAAACACTCAAGCCTTGCAAGTCTGACTTCACCCGAGGGCAATCTAAGGTGAGCATGCTTGCCCTCTTTCGCCACAACCTGAACGAATGTCCCCGCGCCCCTTGCCATCTGGCCTCCCTTGCCCGGGATCAGCTCCACATTGTGGACCTCGGTTCCGAGGGGAACCTCCTTAAGCGGCATGGCATTGCCGACCCGGATATCACTTCCGGAGCCTGCGACGATGGTATCCCCAACCGCCACACCCACAGGCCAGAGCACATAGCGCTTCTCTCCATCAGCATAGTTTAAGAGAGCGATCCGTGCGGATCTGTTGGGATCATACTCAATGCTCGCAACCTTCGCAGGTATACCGAACTTGTCCCTCTTGAAGTCAATAATCCTGTAGCGTCGCTTGTGGCCGCCTCCCCTGTGGCGAATGGTGATCCGCCCCTTATTGTTTCTGCCACCCTTGCGCCTGAGGTGGGATGCAAGCTTCTTCTCAGGTTTGGACTTTGTTATCTCATCAAATGAGGATGTCGTTTTGTACCTGAGCGTCGGAGTCGTTGGTTTGTATTTTTTTATTGCCATGGTTTACACCTGTTCGAACAGATCGATCGACTGGCCTTCCTCAAGCGTCACGATCGCCTTTTTCCAATCCGGCCGTTTACCCTTGAACACACCCATTCTCTTGACCTTACCGTGCACAACCATTGTCTTCACACTCTTTACCTTAACGTGGAATATCTCCTGAACCGCCCTCTTTATCTCTATCCTGTTGGCATCGGGGACAACGCTGAAGAGATACTTGTTACCTGCCTCCCTCAGCCTCGAGCCCTTCTCTGTCACCAGCGGCCGTAAGATAATCGATCTCGGATCTCTCACCTTCCTAGCACCTCCACAATCATGCCCACGGCTTCCTTATCAATAACAACGGCATCAGAATTCAGTATGTCGTAGACATTGACATCCTTTGCAACCGTGGTCTTGACACCCTGGATATTGCCGGTCGCCCTGATCATGTCCTCCTTCTTCTCAGGCAACACGAACAGGCACTTCTTGTCGTCAACTCCCAGGGTCTTCATCAGCTCCACAGCCAGCCTCGTCCTCGGCTCACTTATTCCGAGACTCTCTACTATCCTGACTGCGCCCTCTCTGGCCTTGGTTGAAAGCGCCGCCTTGATGGCAAGCCTCCTGGCCTTCTTGGGCAGCGAATATGAATAGTCTCGCGGCTTGGGCCCATGTGCAACTCCGCCGCCTACCCAGACAGGTGACGCCGCCGTTCCGGCTCTGGCCCTGCCGAGTCCCTTCTGCCTCCAGGGCTTTCTGCCGCTCGCCTTGACTTCCGATCTACCCTTGGTAGAACCGCTTCCCTGTCTCCGGTTCGCCAGGTATGACCGGACAGCCTGATGCAAAAGGTGCTCCTTGGCGCTGATGTTGAAAACACTGTCGGGCAGATCGATCTTCCCCGAGCTCGTTCCGTCCCGTGCTACTACTTCGAACTCCATCGCTATCTCTTCTCCTATGCCTTTCCGCTCACAATCACATAGCTCTTCGGGTGGCCTGGAACGGCTCCCCTTACGGCTATCACGTTTTTATCCACGTCAACCTGCACAACCTCAAGATTCTTAACTGTGACTCTCCGGTGTCCGGCATGGCCCGCCATCTTCCTGTTTTTCCAGACCTTCGCCGGGGTCGCACACTGGCCGATCGAACCGGGCTTTCTGTGAGAACGACTACCGTGGGAATCACCCCCGCCGCTGAAGCCCCATCTCTTGACGACTCCCTGGAAGCCCTTTCCCCTGGACACTCCCGTCACACTTACCCTCTCTCCCACCTCGAAGAGATCTGCCTTGAGTGCCTGACCGACTTCGAACTCCGACACATCATCTACCCTGAGCTCTCGCAAGATCATCTGTGGCTCGACACCGGCCTTCTCAAAGTGGCCCGCGAGGGGTTTGCTGGTTGTCCTCTTCTTACGCATACCGAAACCTATCTGCACGGCCTCGTATCCGTGTTTGTCCCTGGTCTTGATCTCTATGATCGGGCAGGGACCGGCTTCGATCACCGTGACGGG
>JALGZP010000157.1 GCA_025774845.1 bacterium | reverse complement strand
GGAAACCAGGAGCCGAAAGGCCACTTTTCTATTGTCCTTCACGCGCACCTTCCATTTGTGCGTCATCCTGAGTATGAAGAATTCCTCGAAGAAGATTGGCTATTTGAAGCAATAACAGAGACTTATATCCCTTTGCTCAGAGTTTTCAAGAAGTTGGACGACGAGTCGGTGCCCTTCAAGATTACGGTTTCCTTGAGTCCCACCGTGGTGGCAATGCTTAACGACTGGCAACTCCAGGAGCGGTACGTGAAACGTCTGGATAAACTCGTGGAGCTTGCCTCGAAGGAAGTGGAGCGAACCCGCTGGGACGCACGGTTTAACCGTCTGGCGCTCATGTATCACTGGCATTTCGAGAACACGCGCAAGATCTACGCGGACGAATACTCACGCGATCTCGTGGGAGCATTCCGGAGGGCAAGTGAAAGAGGCAACGTCGAGCTCATTACCTGTTCTGCTACGCATGGCTTTCTGCCGCTAATGTCCACAAACAAGAACGCCGTCAGGGCCCAGATAGAGACGGCCTGCCGGTATCATCACAGGAATTTCGGTGAGCGGCCCCGCGGTATGTGGCTCCCGGAGTGCGCATACGAGCCGGGTATCGATGAGATGCTCAAGGATTCGGGAGTCAGGTTCTTTTTTACGGATACGCATGGGATACTTAACGCGGTACCGAGACCGAGATACGGTGTGTTTGCACCGATCTACTGTCCGTCGGGGGTGGCTGCCTTTGGACGTGATATGGAGTCCTCAAGACAGGTCTGGAGTGCTCAGGACGGGTATCCAGGTGATTTCACCTACCGGGATTTCTACCGCGACATAGGTTTTGATCTCGACCTGGATTACGTGCGGCCCTACCTGCATGGCAAGGTCACGCGGGTGCATACCGGTATCAAGTACTACCGTATAACGGGTCGGAGTGGCGAGAAAGAGCCCTATGACAGTGATGCTGCACTTGAAAAAGCCGCCGACCATGCGGGTAACTTCATCTATAACCGCGGGCGCCAGATAGAGCACCTCGAGGGTATCCTGGGACGGCCTCCCATAGTGGTCGCTCCATACGATGCAGAGCTCTTCGGTCACTGGTGGTTCGAGGGACCGCAGTGGCTCGAGCTCGTAATGCGGAAGGCAGCATTCGACCAGAATACATTCACGCTTACAACTCCATCTGAGTACCTATCACGGTATCCCGAGTGCCAGGTGGCGACACCGTCGCAATCGAGCTGGGGTTGGAAGGGCTATAATGAAGTGTGGCTGGGTGGCTCCAACGACTGGATCTACCGGCATCTTCACTGGGCGGCGGACAGGATGGTGGAGCTTGCCAATGAGGATGACGGTGGAAATGCGCTCAAGGCAAGAGCCCTGACACAGGCTGCCCGTGAACTACTGCTTGCCCAGGGTAGCGACTGGGCCTTCATCATGAAGACCGGGACTGCGGTTGACTATGCGGTCAAGCGGACCAAGGAGCACATCCTGAGGTTCCGGAGACTCTACAACGATATAAAGCGGGATTCTATTGACATAGAGTGGTTGAGTAATGTAGAAAACAAGGACAATCTTTTTCCCGAATTAGACTATCGAATCTACTCAGACCGGTTTTCTATGGCCGGGAATACTACAGCTAACATGAGGAGGTAACTCTCGATGTCGGATGCGACACAACGCCTCTCCACAAAGAACAACAAGCCGGGCGGTGAGACCGGAGGGCTTGTACTCGGGCTTGATCTCGGTTCGGTCAGCCTGAACTCGGTGGTGCTGTCCGAAGAGGGCGAGATACTTCAGGAGCGTTACACACGGACCAAGGGCCTGCCCATGGAGACGGCACTCTCAGTGCTTGAGGATCTCTTCAAGCGTTATCCCGCACGGAGCTTTAAGGCTCTCGGAGTTACCGGGTCGGGTGGAAAAGCGTTGGCAGACCTTCTTGACGGTCACTTCGTAAACGAGATCATCTCGCAGGCCAAGGCCATGGAGAAGCTTCATCCGGATGTCCGGAGCGTGATCGAGATCGGTGGTGAGGATTCGAAACTCATCCTCGTCGAACACGACAAGAAACTCGGTGCAACGATTATCAAAGACTTTGCGATGAATACGATTTGCGCCGCGGGCACGGGATCATTCCTGGACCAGCAGGCGAGCCGGCTTGAGGTGAGCATAGAAGAATTCGGTGAGATCTCACTTAAGTCCGAGCACCCGCCGAGGATCGCCGGCAGATGCAGTGTCTTCGCAAAGACCGATATGATCCATCTCCAGCAGGAAGCTACACCGGACTATGACATCGTCGCGGGACTCTGCTTCGCGATGGCCAGGAACTTCAAGAGCAATATCGCGAAGGGCAAGCAGTTCACCAAGCCCATCTCATTCCAGGGTGGCGTTTCCGCAAACAAGGGAATGGTGCGGGCCTTTGAGGAGGTACTCGAGCTCGAAAAGGGAGAGCTCGTGATACCCAGGTACTACGCTTCGATGGGTGCCATAGGGGCCGGTCTCACAGCGATTGCAGGCGGTATTGAGCTTTCAGAGCCACTGTCGCTTTCGGCCTTGAAAGATCACATAGATGCGCATGCGGCCCTTGAAGCCGGTCTTGAACAGCTCGTCCTCGATGAGGATAAGCGGTACAAGCACCGGAAGAAGAAGACGATCCATGCGCCGGACGGCCAGGCCAGGATCAAGGTCTATCTGGGTATCGATGTCGGCTCACTCAGCACCAACGTGGTCGCAATAGATGAAGACCGCCGGGTACTGTCGCGGCGGTATCTCATGACCGCCCGCCGTCCGATTGAAGCAGTACGGCAGGGAC
>JALGZP010000156.1 GCA_025774845.1 bacterium | reverse complement strand
AGATCAATCCGAACCAAGGCAAGATGGCGAAAAGGATCAGGAGGAAGGGCCTGTCAGGAAGGATATCTCTTTGATTACTACTCGAGGTTATGTCCTTATTCATTTTATCTACTTTACGGTCGGTGATTTTGTCTCATTCATGCTCACACGAAACACTCGAGGGTTTTCGGGATGAGTCCCTCTGATTTTTTTATGTGGGGGTATCTCCTACGTGGGCGGTGGATGCGTAAGCGTGCTGTGCACCCGGAGTGCTTCGTGTCGTGTCGTCCCGCTAATTACCTCCTCATGATTATGATGCGCGTCGCCGTGCAAACCGGACAGCGATGCTCGAGGGAACGAATGAGTGCGTGTGGTCGGACTATCAGGGATGGAGTCCCCACCCACAAGGGGAGCGACTCCCAATCCCTTTCATATGATTCCGCTAAATCAACCCATTGATAATATTCGTATTGTAGCACAAAAGGTAGGCTATGTCAGCAACGCGCCCGCGCAGCGTAAGCTGAGGCGATGCTCGCCGTGGCCAAGAACATCCTGGTACGCCCACTGGTCCCGTGGAGCCGAAAGTAGCCAAAATGAAAGTGGTAGAGTAGCCTCGCCCGGTTACCCAGACGAGGCCCTCGCCAGATCCGAACGTGGAGATTGTCACCATTCGGCTCCTCCGCTGATACGGCTCATGGATCATCCCACAGGTTCACATACACCTGGGAGTTGGGAAGCGGGAAGTCCCTCATGAGGTCTTTGAACCGCTCCCAATTGAGACGCGATCGCTGGCTCCGGCGGCAGAGCCACTTGTACCAGGATCGTCGGACATGATGACGCAGGATGGTCAAACTCCGCTGGTTGTCATTCACGCCGAAGTAGTTGAAGTGACCCTGGATGCGTCTCTTGAGCGCCTGATGTTGCACCGGTACTGGCAGATGCCGTTGGCGGCGGCATAACTCGTAGGCGGTATTGATCGCCCGCCTCAGACGTGCTTTCCGGGTTCTCCATGACACATGCCACCCGCGTCCCTGGTAATTCCGGCGCCAGTACACCGTGAACCCCAGAAAGTCGAAGGTGCCCGGACCTTTTCCCCCGGTCTGACGCCACGGCGGTCGCCGAAAGTCGATCAATCGGGTTTTGTCCGGGTGAAGGCTCAGTTTGAATCTGCCCAATCGCTTCCCGAGCACCGCCATTACCCGCTCTGCATCGTCCCGCCGTTCGAACGTCACCAAGAAGTCGTCGGCATAACGAATGAGTCTCGCTTTGCCTCTCAACCGCGGCTTGACGTCTTCTTCGAACCACCGATCCAATGCGTGATGCAGGTAAATGTTGCCCAGGATCGGCGAGAGGATCGATCCCTGTACCGTGCCCTCATCGGGTCTGGAAAACACATCGCCATCGAGCACGCCTGCATGCAAACATTTTCCGACGAGTCGCATGAACGACTTATCGGCAATCCGCTCCTGGAGCATTTTCGTGAGCATCGGACGATCGATGCTGTCGAAATAGGACGTAATGTCAGCCTCCAGGATCACGTTCGCTTCACCGTTCCTCACCGCCTGGTGCAAGGCCCGCAGCGCGTCATGAGGGCTTCGGCCCGGACGAAATCCGTATGAGCAGTCCAAGAAGTCTTGCTCGTAGATAACCTCCAGGATCTCCCGAAGGGCATCCTGTACGATCTTGTCCTCGGTGGCCGATATCCCGATCGGGCGTGTCCGGTTCTTGTCCTTGGGTATGTGGACCCGACGGATCGGCTGATGACGGTACGTCATCGCCTTCAATCGCGTGTGCAGATCCTGGAGGTTCATTTCCAGGTCCCGCCCGTAGTCCGCCTTCGTCACCCCGTCCACTCCCACCGCCGACTCCTTTCGCAATCGGCAGTAGCAGCGTCGGAGTGCATCCACATCGATGAGGTAGGCTAACGCGAACTGCCGCTCGTGCGGATTCCGTCGCGCTCGCTCCATTACCCTTTGAAGTCCCGGGGACATGCGTTGTGAAGTCTTCGCCTCTTGCATGGTTCCCTCCAAAGGTTCGTATCAACACGGGCCGCCTTTGCTCGGTCGGCTCCGGGTACCACCCGTTACCCGACGTCTTCGCTCGTATGCAGCCCTCCGACTTCCTGCCACCTTCGGCCTTGGCTCCGGTTCCCCTCGCTTTCGGCCTACCTCTTCGGCGGGTGCTTGTTCTTCGCCGGATCACACGAGCACCCGCTGCCGTGTTCCCGTTGGAGATGGATTACCGGCTCTCCATAATACCGGTCTACTACCCGAGGAGTGTGCAGGATCTCCCAGGTTACTGGACCGTCCCTTCCATGCGCGCCGAAGTCATCCACCACGCCAGGTGCGTCTTCATCTCGCCCATTCTTGATGAGAAACGCTTCCGCCTTCAGGGATCTTAGACCCCTGGGCACCTGGAAATAACAGGTTTCGTGGCCGTACCCCTCCGGCTCACATGCGTGTAGACCTACGCTTCACCAGGACAGTTACCCGTCATGGTGCAAGGCCTTACTTCCGACCTGCCGGGCTTAGGCTTTGGTCGGGTGGGGTTCTCACCCACTGGACAGCACTTCCGAATTTTATGACGGTATCGTCACCTCCGTTCCCTTCGGACCAACATTGCCTGGTCGCTTCTAAGAAGAAGTGTAAGATGGGAAACGCCGCTGTTATCCGACCACTCGGTCACCGAGCAGAGCGTGAGACGGCACGGGTGGACTCCATTGAATTCGACAACAAACCGGGCACGGACACATCATAAAGCCTTCGTTGGAATACAGTTCAGAAACTCTGGTAGCGAACTAAATTCGGTGGACCAATACACCGCCTTCGCAGGAGCCGTCA
>JALGZP010000085.1 GCA_025774845.1 bacterium | reverse complement strand
GTCATTATCGTGTATCGAGTTTCCGCCGTCATCTGATGCTGAAGCATTCGACAGGTCACCGAAGTTGGGTTCGGCATTCTGCCAGCAATAGACACCGTAGCTCAGGTTTGAGACTATCGTATTGCCTGTGAACCGGGTGCTATTTAACCCTCTAAGAAAAACACCATAGAACCCATTGGCGGATATCTCAGTTGCGTTTACAGAACCCTTACACTGGTCCGTGAAGTAAACACCCGACCCGCCGTTTCCGGATACATAGCAACTCTCCACCGAGGCGGAGCAGTCCCACTGGCCGAAGATACCGTCATCATCATTGGCTTCAACGTGGCAATCGGTGATAGCCGGGCTACAGTGCGCGTAGAGATAAATCCCCGCACCGGTGTTTTCCGCGAGATAGACGTCACGTATCTCCGGGGATGACGAGAACTCCATCATGATTCCATTTTCGCCGCAACTATAGACCGAATCTCCCTCGATGAGTCCGGTGGAGGTCACAAGCCTGATACCATTCGCGCCACAGCTGTAAATAGAGGTATTGCTTATCCGGGGATCTGAGTAACCTGAGACCCAGATTCCATTGTAGAGGCAATCACGGATCCGGCAGCTCTCGATCATCGGAGAAGCCTGATCGGCGCGGATACCGTGAACGCCGTAGGAAATGTAGCAGGCTTCCATCGTGCATTCCCCACCTATGAGTATCCAGTGCCAGTCGCCGGGGGCCGGTGACTGGGCACTCGAAGTGAAGGTGATGGGTGCCGGACCAGTTCCTGTTGCTTTGAGTGTCCCCAACACGGTCAGTTCACACAGACCGATGGCATCACCTGAACTCTGGTCATCACTACCCGCAGCGAAACTCACACGTGATCCGGGTGCAATGGTCAGCGTCGCCCCCGCGTCAATTGTAACATCACCGGTTATGAGTAGGTCTCCGATCCAGGTCTCATCTTCACCTATGCGTCCGGTCTTTGTGATGAGTTGGGGGACATCCATGGAGATAGCGAGGGTGCTGTCTCCGCCATCGGAGATTATTCTTACGGTGTCAGTGTAGTGTCCTGATGCCCTGCCTCTCCGGTCGACCGTGACCGTAACGAGGTCGGTTTCCGAGGTTGTCGTTCCACTTGACGGAGAGAGATCACTCCATGCCGAGTCGGTGCTCGCGGCCCAAGCCAGTTCGCCATCCCCACAGTTTTCGATTTCGATCCAGAGCTCGGTCAGAGTGCTGTCGAAGTCGAGTGCGGTTGCTGAGACACAGAGCTCAGGCTGTGTGAGCACGCTCGCAACATCCATGAGCAAACCGACATTCGTCTCACCGCCATTGGAAGTGACCCTGAGCAATCCGAGATAGTGCCCGGGGCTCCTGCCGGTCCGGTCCACGGTAACCGTGACGATATCCGGATCGTCAGCCGTCACGCCGACCGCTCTGTCGGGGGACGCCCACGGTACACCGACCTCGATCTCCCAGATGATGACATCCCCACCGGTGTTGTGTATTTCAAGATCGAGACTCACCTGCGTGCTGTCAAAGTCGAGCGAATCGGGTAATACCTGGAGTGTCGGTCCGATAGGGTTCCTCACAAACACCGTAACAGTCTGGGAGGTGGCGGAGTTATCCGACGGGTCGTATGCAACAGCATGGATATCGTGATAGGTGAGGTTGGTGGTGTCCGTACAATCCCAGACAACTGCCCAGCTTGGTGAACTATCGAGGGCTTCGAGGCTGCCGTCGACATAGAACTCGACCTGGCTGACCCCGTTCTCATCCGAGGCGTCGGCTGCGATCACGACCAGTCCCCTGACGGTATCACCGTCCGCGGGTGTCGCCAGTGTGATTGTGGGTGCCTTGGTATCGGGTGCTACCCCGGCCTCATCACCACCGCCATTTCCACCTCCACAGCCCAGGATCATGAGTATTGACACGGCTGCAAGGGCCGAAGCTATCGCAAATCTCAGCGGTCTCACCATAGTATCCTCCTGGAAATCATTGGTCTCGATGGGCTGAGGCTACACCCTCCTTCTGTAGCAGTCAATTGCAAACAAACAACTTGAACCGTGGAAACCAGGGATACGTGTCCGGGATAGTCTGCGGGAGTTCTAGTCCTGTTTGGGGAGGAAGACGGAATGGGCCACGTGCCTTATGTCATTGCGAGAAGCGACAGCGACGAAGCAATCTCGTAGACGTGTCACTGCGAGGAGCACAAGCGTCGTGGCAGTCTCTATCACTTCATGCAAAGCATCTTGCTCCTGGCCGTGAACTCACCAGCCTCAATCCGCACAAAGTAGACACCGGGCCCGGCGGCCTCTCCGGCATCGTTCTCGCCCACCCAGACCACAGAATGTCCCCCGGCAGGCCACGCTTCATCCGTCAGGACCTTCACCACCCGGCCCCGAACGTCCACAACCTCAAGCCGCACCGCACACGGCTTTGGAAGATCAAAAGATATCACCGTGCTGGATCTAAACGGGTTCGGCTGGTTCTGCCTGAGTGCGAAGTCCGAGGGTAGTCCGCTTTCTATACTCACACCTGCATATTGATTCTCCACACTCGACGCATCGCCCTCATTCCCCGAGAAGTCAGTCGCTGTCACATGATAGTAGGAATACTGGTCGCTCGTGACGTCCATCATCGTATCAATGGTGTAGTCTATGAGCGCGGCAGTCGTATCAAGACCTGGAACATTTGAGCCATAGACCGTGAAGTAGTTGAAATCATCATCCGGGCACTCGTCCCAGGCAAGATCCGTGGCGGATGCCATCATGAGCCCTGAGGGAGGAGCAGGAGCAAGGTTATCGACAGAGTAACCGCTATCTGCCGGACTCACGTACCATATGGAAGGATCACCTGTATGTGCAGAAACGCAGTGTACAGACCATGCTACCCCACCCGCTGTCGAATCCCCCAGCGTTGGAATGCGGGTGATGTAATGGTCTTGTTGGAGGCCGGGAACACTCGCCACGACCTCCCATATGCCTGGGGGAAAGCCGCTGCCAGCAGATGACTCGGATACCAGGAATTTGCGGTCTTGGACTGCGATAGTCTGACAATGCCGCAACGATTCAGACAACAACCCACGCCCCTCGTCGGCCGCAGACCGGAGCTCCTGATCAGGCAGCAAGTGTGCCTCACTCTGGATCCGCGCTGCCAGAGCCGCCTCATCGACCCGGGACCATACATAGTAGTCAACAATCTGTAGAGAATCACCGCCAAAATCCCGCCCGGATCGCGTGAAATAGATGCGGGCCCAGCCGCCCTGATCGGCGGGCACGTCTACAATGCTGTCGATCATCGCGAAGCTATAAAGCCACTCGATCTCAAGGTCGGTGCAGCCGGGATTGATACCACCGCCTGTGTAGAAATGGGAAGATCTCCACAGGATATCGCTGCCGGGAGTGTTGAAAGCCTGACAGGCTCCACCGGGCAGAAACTCCTGCCAGCTGCCACCGCTGTCAGCACTCAACTCCCAGCGGATCGAATCTGAGTAGGTGGCATTCAAGCGTGCCCCGAGAATCATCTCATCTGTCCCATCGACAGGTAGAGATTGAGCCGTATTGGATTGGGTATCGTATTGTCGCTGGAAGACCTCTATGACCTGGAGACCCGAGTAGCGATCCGCCACATAGGCATAATCACCGGAGATTGCTATACCACAGGCATAGTCAGGCGTGTCGCAAACGCCCGCATAGGCGGGAGTTGTGGGATCACTTATATCCAGGACCACCACACCACCGCCATAAGTAGCGACATAGGCATAATCCCCCGAGATCGCTACACCCCTGGCCTGTCCAGGCATGCCGCGGCTGCCCGCATACGTGGGGCTTATCGGATTGCTTATGTCTACGACCCAGAGGATATCATAATAATCCGCCACATAGGCATAATCTCCCGAGATCGCTACAGCATAGGTTCGAAAAGGAGTCTCGTAGCTGCCCACAAGCGTGGGGCTCGCCGGATTCGTGATGTCTATGACCTGGAGACCCGACTCATAATCCGCGACATAGGCATAATCTCCCGAGATCGCTACATCGTAGGCCTTGTCAGGCGTGTCGCAGCTGCCCGCGAGCGTGGGGCTTATCGGATTGCTTATGTCTATCGCCTGTAGGCCCGAGCCATAATCCGCGACATAGGCATAATCTCCCGAGATCGCTACCCCAAGGGCATAATCGGGCGTGTCGCAGCTGCCCGCAAGCGCAGGGCTTGTCGGATTGCTAATGTCTATGACCTGGAGACCGGAGTAGCCATCCGCGACATAGGCATAATCACCCCAGATCGCTGCACCCCTGGCATAGTCAGGCGTATCGCAGCTGTTCTCAAGCGCGGGGCTCGCCGGATTGCCTATGTCTATGACCTGGAGACCAGACTCATAATCAGCGAGATAGGCATAATCTCCTGAGATCGCTACACCAAAGGCCCGGTCCGGCGTATCGCAGCTGCCCCAAAGCGTGGGGATCGTGGGATCGCATACTTTTATGACCTGTAGACCAGAGTCCTGATCAGCGATATAGGCATAATCTCCAGAGATCGCTACACCATAGGCCCAGCCCGGCGTGTCGTAGCTGCCCCAAAGCGTGGGACTCGTGGGGTCGCTTATGTCGATCACCTGCAGACCCGAGTCACGATCCGCGACATAGGCATAATCACCCGAGAGCGCTACACCATAGGCCCAGCCCGGCGTGTCCCAGCTGCCCCCAAGCGTGGGGCTCGTGGGGTCACTTATGTCGATCACCTGTAGGCCCGAACTCCAGTCAGCGACATAGGCATAATCACCCGAAAGCGCTACACCATGGGCAAGAACCGGCGTGCTGTAACTGCCTGCAGGCGCGGGGCTCGTGGGGTCACTTATGTCTATCACCTGCAGACCCGAGGTATAATCAGCTACGTAGGCATAATCACCCGAGAGCGCTACACCGTAGGCACTACCAGGCGTGTCATAGGTGCCTGCAAGCGTGGGGCTCGCCGGATTGCTTATGTCTATGACCTGTAGACCCGAGTCATAATCAGCGACATAGGCATAATCACCCGAGATCGCTACACCAGAGGCCCAGCCAGGCGTCCAGTAACTGCCTGCAAGCGTGGGGCCCGCCGGATTGCTTATATCTATCACCTGTAGACCCGGGTAACCATCAGCGACATAGGCATGATCACCCGAAATCGCCACGTCCACGGCAGTGCCAATCGTGTTGTAACTGCCGGCAAGTGTGAGGCTCGTGGGGTCGCTTATGTCTATCACCTGTAGACCCGAGAGCCAGTCAGCGACATAGGCATAATCGCCCGAAATCGCTACACCACGGGCCTCGTCAGGCATGTCGTAAGCGCCCGCAAGTGTGATCTCAAATGGCAGGAGCTTCACTTCCCCGGCAACCGTATCCCACCATGCGGTCGTATTCACCGTGTCGCAGTACTGCACGGTACTGAAATCCTCCACATAACTTCGCGGCAACGCCGCTGCTGAAGCAAGTGCAAATACGAGGTACACCAAACATGCCAACAAGCAAGTCAGAGATAACCTCTTAGACATGGTACGCCTCCTTCGGATAAGGGGTTCGAGATTAGAGCAAGGCCTTGGCTTCTCCGAAGCCTGTGGGCTGAACAAGAGAATGGTGGATCGTGATGCCACGTGCCCACCTCGTTCGTGGAACTCTCAGGTGTTCACTATATCATGGACGCATCCGCTACGTCAAGGCAATCAGCACATTGGAATAACAGGTTAGCTCAAAAGCGGAAGTATCCGACCCGGCTTATGACAACTCTCCTACAACCCGTGCCATTTCGACGCACTCCTCGCTCATCATAAAGTTGCGAAAGTCTTCCTGTTTGGGGAGGCATGCGGAACATGTCAGCCGAAACCGGCCAAGGTATCCTACGGAGGTTGAGGAAACGCCTGGTTTGTGCTAAAGTGTATGCGTTCCGTTATTGCCACATTCTTAGGAAGAAAGGGGAGCACCATGAAGAATCTCGCTATCTTAATCGTGCTTGTCCTGGTTTCACTACCCGCTGCGGCACTCTCAACCGACTGGGTGGCCGTTTTCTCCGATGACTTCAACCGGCCGGATGGTCCGCTGGAACCTCCCTGGTTTGACGCGGCGCCCGATACGCTCTTCATCCAGTCGGGCCGGGTGGTTTCCGCAGAGTCGACCTATTCACTGTCGGGTTATGATCATCACCGTGGCAGCCAGAGCGCCGTACTTGAGACCCACTTCGGTTTCCAGGGTGACGAGGATGGATGGTTTCACTTCTGGATCGCCGGTATTTCAGGTTCGGACACTGTATCCTACGGAGTCGAGATAGATACGCAAACACTCGGACTCTATTTCTATCCTCCTGAATCCCTTATTGTTGAGAGCGCCTTCGCGTTCGACCTGAACTCGTTCTACACGATGCGTCTGGCCTACGAGCATTCGACAGGGACGGCATCGGTTAGTGTGCAGGATTTTTTCAGTCCCGCCGGAGACTCGATCGGCGCCGCCGGGGTGGGTATCGGCTTCAATACGATACGTGTGGGCATAGAGAACAAGATGTTCACCGATAAGTTTTTCGACAATGTCGTATTCCGGCTGATTTCGCTTTCGGGGGTTTTCGGTGAGGCGCGCACCGGCGATTGGGATCTGAAACTCTACCCGCCATGTCCCAACCCATGCAATGAAGGGGCGGTGATCTCCTACGAGATCCCGCGCGCGGGTGATGTATCGATCGCGATCTATAACACACTGGGCCAGGAAGTCAGGCGCTGGCACCGGGCAAGTGCCGGGCCGGGGTATCACGAGATAAGGTGGGATGTCGCGTCGGGCAACGGAAGGCGGGTCTCACCCGGTGTGTATATGTGCACGGTGGAAACCCTTGAGGGAAGCAGGTCCCGGAAGATGATAGTAACCCGGTAGCAACGCTACAGCATACCCGGTTTCTTGTTCTCTGCGGCCATGCTGACGGTCTTCTCGATTCTTCTCTGTCGTGTTTCATCCCGCTTCGCACTCGAGATCCACCCGATGAAGTGCTTCTTGTAGGATGGGGCGAGGTTCTCGAAGTTGCGTCTGGCGGTCTTGTTGGCGACGAGGGCCCGTTTGAGATCGGGTGGGATCTTATCCGGTAAGTCTCTGGTTCCAGCCTTCTTCCACTCCCCACTTCGCTTTGCGTCTCCGATTCTTGTGAGGCCGGCTTCAGTCATCCGTCCCTGCTTGATCATCTTCTTCGCGCGGGCCTTGTTTGATTCCGACCAGACACTTTTAGCTTTGCGGGGGGTATATTTCTGCATGTATTTGTCATCATCCAGGCGTTTTACGGTGGAGTCTATCCAGCCGTAGCACAAGGCCTCTTCAACCGCGTCGTCGTAGGGAATCCTCGGCTTGCCTGTGTGCTTCTTATAGTAGATCAGCCAGATCTCACTTGCTGTGTCATAGTTCTTCTTAAGCCAGGCCCGCCACGCTTCCCTATCGGTAACGTAGAGTTGTTTCACTTTTCCCTGTACCATATGCATGACACTATCAGGTGCAACCCGCTCGATCA
The DNA here is from genome assembly GCA_025774845.1 of bacterium. Taxonomy (GTDB): domain Bacteria; phylum Arandabacterota; class Arandabacteria; order Arandabacterales; family Arandabacteraceae; genus Arandabacterum. Next base: position 2,814 of record JALGZP010000085.1, on the reverse strand, counting down.
ATGGCATATCCGAACGCAAATCACTACTTGCAACCACCAACGATCGGGTATACTTTCCGACGAACGGGGTACGTCCAGCGATGAAGAAAAAAACAATCATCATAGCAATCTGCGCGGCGATCGTACTTCTTGTAGCATCGGGCCAGTATATTCACCGTGGCTACATGGGTGTAATCGAATCGGGTGACGGCCTGGTGCTGCTCGATCACGGTCTTCACCTTGGGCCCCCGTGGCATCGGGCGACGATCTATCCGGTTGAGAGCCGCGAGACTCACATCGAAACATATTACGATGGGCCGGCGGGGAAGATGCATTTTGATGGTGTATTGCTGTTATCTGTTTGCAGCGACAGCATCGTGAAGCTACACAGATCTTACGAGGGTGCATTCGTTGAAGAACTCATCTCCCCGGCCGTGGTGGAGTTCCTCAGTGACTACGCTGACGCCTACGGGCTACGTCAGGGTCGGTACAGTCAGCACGAAGTGGGTGAGGGAATTTCCAGGCATCTTAACCTCGCACTTACCGAGTATGGCATCACTGTGATCTCAGTACGGCTGAGGTCTATTGAGGCTGGAGGTGATCAATGAAGGTCGTTCGTTTCGACGCGGCTGAAAGCTACGAACCTGATAAGGACTGGAAGCGCGTAAGCCTTTGCTGCGAGCAGGACATATCGCTTGAGCATTTCGTCAAGCCTCCCGGTCATGCATCTCCACGACATGAACATCCGAGCGCACAGGTTCTTGTTGTACTAAAGGGCAGACTTGCCGTGATCACGGACGGCGACGGCGAGCATGAGCTTGGTGAGGCCGATGCAGTCTACATTCCCGGGAACGAGCCGCACGTCGTCAAGAACCCGCTCGACAGACCGTGCATCGGCATTGATATCTTCGTTCCGGGACGATCATTCGATTTCTGGCTAAAGCGGGGACGATGAACATGGATGAGGTAGTCAAAACCTTATTCAAAGAGATCAAAGCGGTGGATAAACCCGCGAACAGGACCAACTATCAGCGGTTCTTCAAGGAGAAACTCGAGCACCCTGTCGGCTTAAGAACCCCCATCGTGCGCGGTGTGTCAAACAAGGTCTTCAAAACCGTCAAGTCCCGTGACAAGGACGAGATTCTTGATATCTGTGATCAGTTGCTCGCAAGCGGCAGACGCTACACGCGTTTCGTGGCATTTGAGTGGGCCCAGAAACTCGAGAAGCAATACACACGAAAGGATTTTGCACGGTTCGAGCGGTGGCTGAATAAGTATGTCAATGACTGGGCCTCATGCGATCAGTTCTGCGGGGTGCTCGGCAGTCTTCTCGCCACGTTTCCCGATCTCTCACCGAAGCGGAGCAAGTGGACGGCATCGAAAAACATGTGGTTCAGACGCGCATCCGCGGTGGCTCTGATCGTACCTGTTACGCGCGGGCTACTGCTTAAGGATGTGTTCAAGACGGCCGAGATCCTCATGACTGATGAGGAAGACCTGGTTCAGAAGGGCTATGGCTGGATGCTCAAGGTAGCCGGCGATTACTTCTTCGATGACCTCCACAAGTTCGTGATGAAGCATAAGAACAGGATGCCCCGGACAGCTCTTCGCTATGCGATCGAGAAGTGGCCCGCCGTCAAACGTAAGCAGGCCATGAAAAAGGACTAGAGCCTGCCATGTACGGGTGCGTCAGGGATTCAGTTTGAATTCACGATAGCCTGACCTGTGAATCCTTGCACCCCCGGGCGAATCCGGATCCACAACTTCACCCAGATAGAAGTCTATCTTCGCAGTGAGCCCCTGAGGGTAGTAAAGCGCGTGCCATAGCGTCCTGACAGGTGCGGCCTCCCCCGGTGGGGGTACATAGACAATCGCAACACCTGCGTTGGTATCCATTATGAATGACTCATCGAACCTCCCGGCGTGGCCGGCTACACAACCCCGGAGCTTTCGAAAGCGATTGAACCAGCCGAAGGGGTAATTATCAACGGGCAGGGACTCCGGGTCGGGATACCTGTGGCGAAGGAAGTTGGTTGTGATGAGTGGGGTGCCGTCACCCTCGACAACATGACCTGGCGCCCCGTCCGGCGAGTTCTCCCATATGAAGGCATTGCCATGGCGGTCTGCGATCAAGTAGTGGTAGGGGGCGGTGTTATAGTAGAGGTCTGCATTCTTGAGTGCGGCCTTCGCCTCTTCGGCGTCTGCACATGTGTCGAGCAGGTAACGCAGAATCTGGCTCTCGTTGAATCCGGGCCTGAAACCTCTCACGGGGGCGATTTCGCACTCAGCTATAACATCGTTGCTACTCAGTATGGCGACCGTGAGCCCTTCTGAGTTAACACCATCCATAGCGCCCGCGAGCATATCGAAAACACATGTATAGAGTGATGGGTAGCCCTCGTCAGGGTACATCTCGACTACGTATGGTCGAGCGCAGGCAGCGATCTCTCCCTCTCCGGGGATGGTTCCGGAGAACGTACCGGTCGTGAAATCGAAGTTCCGGCTCAAGACCCCGGAGCTATCTTCGGTGGTCGCGGGTGGATAGAAGACAACGCTGCACCCTGAAAGTTGCACGCCATAAAACAGGCTTGAGAAATTCCATGTACTGTCAGTGACGTCTTTCCCCATGGCGGCTGCGACACCACGCATCCGTTCGGCATGCATCGGATGCTTCTCTTTGAAATAGCCGAGCTGCGCGATGTTTGTCTCGTAATCGGGGTAAGGCAGGGGTCCGGCGCCGTGATACCGGTAGGCGATCTCGGCAAGCTTCATACCGATCTCAAAGTTGGATCCCCTGAGCACAATGTGGCGGACCTCCATGAAGGTGTCGGTGTC
>JALGZP010000084.1 GCA_025774845.1 bacterium | reverse complement strand
ATAGGCTTCTGGGGCGATGTCAACCGCCAGGAGATAGTCACCGCTAATCCCGATGGCGACATCCTTGTTGCCCCCATCGGGCCGATCCGTGTCGATGGACTCACGCTCAGCGAGGTACGTGAGATTATCAAGGAAGAGCTGGCTCCATACTACAGGCCCAGCATTCTATCCGTTTCCCTGGTCTCGATAAGGACTTTTCAGATTCACGTTGTAGGTATGGTGGAAACCCCGGGGGCGCTCGAAGCAAACGGGGTAACACGTGCATCACAGGTGATCGGGCTTGCCGGCGGGCTCCAGGCCGACGCCTCCCGGAGAAACATAATCATAAGACGGGGGCCGGATACCGTTCCGGTCGACCTGAGCAGCTATCTGCTTCAGGGTGACAACAGCACGAATCCCTTCCTCAAGGACGGAGATGTAGTCTATGTACCCCCCAGACCCGGCATGGTTCATGTCTATGGCAGCGTATACAGACCCAGGTGGTACGAGTTTGTCGAGGGAGAGGCCCTGAGCTCGCTGCTTGATCTTGCAGGTGGATTCAGACCGGAAGCCCTGACCGATGAGATAGAGATCCACCGGTTTGACACCGAAGACCCGACTGTGTCCCGGGCTATAACACTCCCCGGAGCGCCAGGTGAGCTCGACAAGTTCGAGATGATGCTGGATGACAGGGTGTTCATAAGAGCTCATCCCGACTGGCATGAGGATGCCAAGGTGGAGTTACGCGGCGAAGTGATGTATCCCGGCGTGTACGTGATCGAGAACGGCCGGGTGAAGCTCTCAGAGATCATCGAGACGGCCGGGGGCTTCACCGATGAAGCCTCGCTTGCCGAATCCCGGCTAATACGCGGCGCATACGCGGTGACACCTTATCCCGTGGACCGGGAACTCAGTGTCATCAGAGAGATGGAGGGCTCGCTCGAGGGCAAGGACGGGGACCTGCTCAAGACCATGAGCCGGGAATACAAGGGAGCGGTCTCGGTGAGTTTCGAGAAAGTGTTTCTCGATGATATGGCGGGTCATGATCCGCTGCTTTTTGACGGGGACATCATCGACGTCCCTCCGGTGTCGAATTTCGTGCGGGTAGCGGGGCACGCAAGGAACCCGGGGCTCATACCGTTGAAGAAGGGCGAGGGCCATAAATACTATATCAAGAAGGCCGGGGGCTACGCACCGGGTGCAGATAAGAGCGGTACGAGAGTGATAAAGGCGGTCGGGGGGCAGAGGGTGAGACCTCGCTGGGAGGATGTTCACGCGGGCGATATTGTCTGGATTCCCGCCAAGAAGGACAGGAGCTGGTGGGATGTAACCAAGGACGTGCTCCAGGTGCTGGCACAGGTCGCGACAATCTACCTTGTAGCAGATACGGTGTCATCGAGGTAACCGCATGGGAGAAAGTGTAAGCCTCAGCAGGATGGTTTATTTACTCTTCAAAAACAGAAGGGTAATCGTGATCTCTACCCTCGTTGCGGTTCTCATCGCAATAGCGATATCCTTTGTGCTTCCCAAGTGGTACAGAGCCGGTGCCTCTATCCTGCCTCCCGAATCCGGGACCGGTCAGGCGGATATCGTCGGGATAATGAGATTCGCGGGCTACCAGCCTGCGATGATCCCCACCGTTACCTCGCCAACGGAGATCTATATGGCGATTCTCAAGAGCTACAGGGTGACAAATGCCGTCATAGACTCACTTGACCTCATCCGGGTCTATAAGGCCAAGACCAGGGTGAAGGCGATAAAGAAGGTGGAGAAGTACAGGGACGTGTCAGTGTCCGACGAGGGAGTGGTCAGAATTTCCTTCGAGGACAAGGATCGTGTGAGGTCCTCGGAGGTGACGAACGCCTTCGTGCGCGAGCTCGACAGGTTCAAAAGGGAAGTTCAGGTCACGAGCGCAAGACGTGTCCGGGAATTCATTGAAAACCGGATCCAGCAGGCGATTGTCGAACTCGAGATTGCGGAAGAGGATCTCAAGGAGTTCAAGGAGGGCACGGGCGCCGTCCTTATCTCGGAGCAGACCAGGGTCTCGATCGAGACGGCCGCGGAGATCTATGGAAGGATCGCGGAGCTTGAGGTCAATCTCGAACGGCTCGGGCAGTTCGCGACCCACAGAAGTCCTGAGGTGATCGACATCAGGTCCCAGATCCGTGCGCTAGAGCGGAAGCTCGCCGAGATGGGATACATGACGTCGGATGAAGACACGGACAGTGACAGCAAACTGTTTCCCAGGTTCAATGATGCTCCCAAGCTCGAAAAGCGCATGGGTGAGCTCCTAAGAGAGGTCGAGATCAGGAGATCGGTTTACGCGGTCTTAAGCGAGCAGTATGAAACTGCCAGAATTCAGGAGATGAAAAATACACCCACACTCCAGGTACTCGACTGGGCCCATCCGCCGCTGGTTCGCTCGAGGCCGAGGAGGAAGTCCATAGTAGCTGTCAGCGGCGTTTTCGCTTTTCTGTTGTCCTCGTTCGTTGTTCTATCACGTGAGAAGAGGTATCTGGATACGACGGTTACACCTGAGCGCGGGTCGGTGGGGATCTCAGAGATGCTGCGCGATGATCTGCGCGCAATCGGTGCGTTCTTCGGGCGGAAGCCAGCCGCAAAGTGACATTGGAGTATCTCAGACGGAGTTCCCATGAGGGCTCTCAGCATTGACTTCTCCAGGAGCCGGATCGCGCTCGTCGCGTTCACCGTATGTGCGTCGGTGCTTGTCGGTTTTCTCTACGGGGTGGGGCAGACCGGGTTATTGATCGCGCTTGCCGGGATCGGGTTTTTTCTTCTTCTCGTCTGGGATATCAGGGTCGTCGTTCCCATTCTGATTCCGCTTCTTCCCTTCGGACCTAAGTTCCCGTTGTCGTTCGGGAACCTCTATCTTGCGACGATTGTGGTGATGGTCACCCTGGCGGCCTGGGTTTGGCGGGCCCCGCTTCTCGGCAAGCCCCTGAACCTGCCCAGGAACAGCATCACGGATGGACTCGCATTCTTTCTCGCCGCGCTTCTCGTTTCTTCGATGCAGAATGTCGAGTTCCTGCTTAAGAACACACTCTATCTTCTCAGGTTCGTGCAGCTGTTCCTCTACATTGGTCTTTTCTTTGTGTTTCTCCAGATGTCGTTTTCCCGGCGCCAGACCAAGGTTCTGCTCGCGCTCATACTTGCGGCGGGTATAGCACAGGGCGCGCTGGGGGCATGGCAGTGGTTCAGTAAACCCGGGTTCTACGTGTACGGCACGTTTGACTACGCGCACAGCAGTTACGCAGCTTACCTCGTGTTCATAGTCATGCTCGTGATGGGAGTTGCGATCGAGAGCAGAAGCAGGCTCAGGTCGGCCGTCACCATCGTCGCAACGGCGGTATTGCTCTATCCACTGGCCTTCTCGTTCAGCAGGGGTGGGTATGTCGCTTTTGTGGGGTCGATCGCCGTCCTGTTTCTGATGCCTTTTGACAGGAAAAGGAAGGCAATCCTGGCCTCATCGATCGCGGGTCTCGTACTCATCGTCCTTGCCGTGATACCGCCCGATATTGCCGGCCGGGCAACGACCGTGATCATGAACCTTATAGGCAGGGAAGTCGGCATCTCCTTCAGTCAAAGACTCGGAATGTGGTCCACAGCTCTGACGGATTTCGCACGCAGTCCGCTTGTGGGTGCCGGGACCTGGAGATACGGCTTGAGGGACAACTTCTTCATGAAGATAATCGGCGAAACCGGTCTTCTCGGACTCACGACGTTTATCTGGCTCCTCTATGTAATACTGAAGTGCGAGCTGCGGATGTTCAGGGCGGGGATCAAGGACGACTTCATCCGGGGACTTGCACTCGGGCTCTTCCCCGCGACGGTGGGGTGTCTTGTGATCGCCGATTTTTCGATCGACCTTTTTCTCACTCACAGGTTCATGGGCACGTTCTGGTTGGTGCTTGCCCTGATGATAAACTACGCCCGGAGCGAGGGCAGGCTGACACATGTCGAAAGCTGACGGCCGCACGCGGGTTCTCTATATAGATACGGGTGTGTCGATTGCGGGAGGCCAGGTAAGCCTGACCGAAATCCTGAAGCTGCTTGACACAGCGAGATTCACACCGCTGGTCTGCTCACCTGAAGGCAGCAGGATGCGCGCCGTGTGTCAGGAACACGGCGTGGAGTGGTTGCCGATCCCCTTTAAATCGGTTCACCTGTCTTCGCAGGGGGGAAGCCGGTTTGCGGCGGGACTCAAAGACGTGGCCGGGTCGCTCCACGGTATTTTTCACCTTGCCCGGTTGATCCGCAGACACAGGATTGACATAGTCCATGCGAACAACTTCAAGGCGGCGCTCATCGGCGGGATGGCCTCAATGCTTGCCGCCAGACCCATGATATTCCACGACCGGATCCACATCACCCACGGGGTTCTGGGCTGGTTCGCCGCAATGCTAGCGCGGCGGATTGTAGTCGTATCCAAAGCGGTCGCGGCTAAACACGGCCGGTATATTTCGCGAAAGGTACGTCTCATCTATAACGGCATCGATGTCGACAAGTTCAGCGTCCGGGGCGAACAGCGGCAGACCAGCCGCGTGTGTTATGTCGGCAGGATCAGTGAAGAAAAGGCCATCCTGAGACTGGTCGACGCCGCGCCGGAGGTCCTTGATCGGGTTCCGGACGCACGCTTCGTGATCGCCGGAGAACCCTTTACACCGGATGACCGGATCTATCTCGAGGAGATCAGGCGGCGGATCGATGAACTCGGTCTCGCCCCCCACTTCGATTTTTCCGGTTATGTTACCGATGTCCCCGGACTTCTCAAGGATATAGGTGTTTTTGCACTGCCTTCAAAGAAGGAGCCGTTCGGGCTCGTCGTGCTGGAGGCCATGGCCATCCGGAAACCCGTGGTCGCTTTCGATACGGGCGGTCCCCAGGAGATAATATCGAACGGTGTCGATGGCATTCTCGTTAAACCCGGTGACGTGGCTGCGTTCGCAGAGGCAATTGCGGGTCTGCTTGCGGATCCGGTGAGGGCCAAGCGGGTGGGGGAGTGCGCGAGGCGAACCGTGACAGAGCGCTTCTCAAGCAACGTCGTCGTCACCAACGTCATGCGGCTCTATGACGAGATCGTGCCACCCTGTGTGAATAGGAATTGCCGATGAGTACCCCACAAGTCTCAATAGTCATCTTGAACCGGAACGGCGGCGACGACGTCGCGGAGTGTCTTGAAAGCGTCCTCCAGAGTGCATATCCCGATTTCGATGTGATTCTTGTGGACAATGCGTCCGGAGATGACTCGATCGATATCGTCAAGCAGTGGGCTTCCGGGGAGGGCGAGGTTAAATCCAGGTATGTTTCACCCGGTGTGAGATCGCGGCCCGTATCCTGGCAGGAGCTCGATCCTGATTCCGGTGACGAGTCCGGTTCGGACGAGCATCCGTTTCTCACCATCATCTCGAGCAAGTCCAACCTGGGTTTTGCCGGCGGGCACAATCTCGGGATCGGCGTGGCTCTCAGGGGGTCGGCCCGCTATGTTTTGCTACTCAACTCCGACATGGTCGTAGACAGGGACCTCCTCACCCACCTTGTCGAAAGAATCCACAACCCGGGTGTAGGCGCTGTAGGGCCGGTGGTGCTCGATTATTCGAGCCAGGATGTCATCTGGCAGGCGGGTAGCAGGGTATATCCTGCACGGGGGTGGGTCAGGTCCGCCTTTAAGGGCAGGCCGCTCGCCGATCTCGGCGACGCGTCTTTCGAGGTATCATCACTGCCGGGCTGTGCAGTCCTCATCGACACAGCTGTGATAGGGGCCGTCGGGCCATTGGACGTTGACTACTTTCTGTACCTTGAAGACTCCGACTGGATGACACGCGTGCGTGCTCTTGGTTGGAAGGTCGTACTGGTCCCGGCATCCAGGGTATGGCACAAGGACACCTATATGGGCGAGCTGGCAAAACTCACTTACAATCCCTACTACTTCGCACGGAACCGGTTGCTTTTCACACGTAAGAACTATCCCCGGTATCTTCCCCTGGCACTTGTCTGGAGCTTGAGGCACGGCATTCTGGATAACATCCTGAGGCGAAGGTGGTCCGCACTTGCCTTGTCAGTCCTGGGTATTCTGGACTTCGTCAGGGGTAGGAAGGGAAGACGTGACTCGCTCTCGCACGCAGGGAGCGGTATGCCCAATATGCTGATCTACAGCGTGGATTACAAACCCAAGCCGGGCGGGATCGCCGAGCATGCCCACAAGGTGGCATGCCACCTTGAGAGGGCAGGCGCATCTGTTGCGGTCCTTGCCCCGAAGTGGGGTGATTACCGCGAGTTCGACCGGGAGCAGACCTTTCCGACCTACCGCGTGGCACGGGTGCCCGGTCTCGGCTGGCTGTTCCACTTCTTTACTGCTCTCGGCATAATTCTCAAACACCGCGTGGGCATAGTCTACGTAGCGACCGCGCACCCGGGTGCTCTTCTATGCAGGTTGCTGAAGCTTCTGGTGCGTTTCGACTTCACCGTGACCATTCACGCCCATGAGGTCGTCTACTCGAAGGCAGGGTTACGCCAGAGGGCGAAGGCGATTCTCAAGCCTTTCCAGATACGTGCCATCGCAGGTGCCCGCAGGGTGCTCGCCGTGAGCGAGTTCACGCGCCGGGGGTTGATCGATGCCGGTGTTGCGGAGGGGAAGATAACCACGATCTATAACGGTGTCGATATCGAGGACTTCGAGGAAGCCGGGCAGGATTCGGAAATCGTTGAAACGCTCGGTCTTGCGGGTAAGCGTATCATCCTCACAGTAGCAAGGCTCGACACCCACAAGGGTCACAATGTCGTAATAAGGGCTATGCCCTCGATACTTGAGCGAGTCCCGGACGCCGTCTATGTCATAGCCGGTGAGGGTGAGATGTCGCTCAGTCTTCATGAACTCGCATGCAACTCCAATGTGCGTGATGAAGTCGTGTTCACCGGGCTTCTTCCTCGAACCGATGTCCTGACTCTGCTCAGGGAATGTGATGTGTTTGTGATGGCAAGCCGAATCGAGGGAAGCAGTGCGGAGGGTTTTGGTATCGTGTTTCTTGAAGCCGGGGCTCTTTCCAAACCGGTCGTGGGGGGAAGAGCGGGAGGCATTCCCGATGCCGTCGAGGATGGTGTCTCAGGACTTCTCGTCGATCCCGAGGACCCCGGAGATGTCGCGGAGGGTATCACCCGCATTCTCACCGATCCCGAGCTTGCAGCCAGACTCGGCCGGCAGGGCCGCACGCGTGTCGAAGCCCGCTTCACCTGGGATGCCGTGATCAAACGAATCATTTCCGGCCTTAACTCGCCAGGAGCTTAACATGGGCGTCCTGGCCGATATCCCATTCGAATTCGATGCTGATGCACTTGGGGAATACCTGCGGATCAAACCCGAAACGGACGATGCCCGGGAATTCGCCGATTTCCTCGACAAGGCACGGGCCGCGGGCCGACCGAAGGCCCTCTACAAGGAGTGTTATGTCGAGGGAAGGGGGGACGATACCGTCACCATAGACGGGATCACATTCACCAGCCGGGCGCTCCTTGCGAATCTTGAGAGAGTCGAGCGTGTATTCCCATATGTGGCGACCTGTGGCGACGAAATCGGCAGGCTCGATATACAGGCCGACGACATCATCAAGCGGTTCTGGCTCGACACAATCCAGGAAACGCTGCTATCATTCAGCACCAGCCACCTGAATACCTATCTGACCAGAAAGTACCGGCTCGGTAAAACGGCAAGCATGAGCCCGGGATCCGGTGATGTCACGGTCTGGCCGATCGAACAACAGCGAGAGCTCTTTTCCCTGCTTGGAGATGTCAAAGGGCTGATTGGAGTCGAGCTGACAGACAGCTGCCTTATGGTGCCGATCAAGAGCGTATCGGGGATTCGCTTTCCCACCGAAATCGATTTTGAAAGCTGTCAGCTCTGTCATCGCGAAGCTTGTCCTTCAAGATCTGCTCCTTTTGACCAGCAATTGTGGGATTCGATCCAGGAGGATCTCAAGCCGGATGCATAGCAACCGCATTCAGTCCATGACCCGCTACGCGACCAATTGTATTGACAGCTGCCTGATCCTGGGATAGCTAGAAGATGTATGGTCCTGAGCGCCATTGGGAAGCAGCAGTCAGATGCCAGGAGACTTGTCGATGAGGTTGAAAATGCAGATTCGGAATTACAATGGTGATGATCTGGAGGTTTGCAGGTCACTCTGGGCTGAAATGGTTCAACGGCATCGTGATATCTACGGAGACCAGACTATCGGAGGTGACGATCCCGGTTTGGGATTCGACAAACACCTGGAATCAGTCGGCCCGGACAACATATGGCTTGCCGAATCCGAGGGCGAAGTGGTCGGCTTTACTTCATTGATAAAGAAGGGTGAGGAGGCAGAAATCGAGCCGATTGTTGTGTCTAGCAAGCAGCGGGGAAAAGGAGCAGGAAAACTGCTGGTTGAACACGCGGTGGGAGAGGCAAAGAAACAGAATGTCCTGTGTCTTTACGTAAGACCTGTAGCAAGGAACAAGGAGGCGCTCTCCTTTTTCCACGATTGCGGCTTTAAGACTGTTGGTCATATTCAGCTCTTCATGTGGTTCGGGGAATCAGACCGGGATACTTGGAAGGACGGTCTGGAGATTTTCGGAAAACCGTTCAAGTACTGAGGGTAAAGGGATGGTACCGGCAGCCGGCCATATCGTCACGCAGGCTTTGCCCCCTGCCATGAAGGCGTATGATGCGGAATAGTGGATCAAAGGGGAAGCGTATGAGAGCCACGTTCTTATGCCTGGTGGTTGTTATCGCGACGATATCCTGCAGCGGTGACATCAAGTCGGGCGACGGCCACGAGCTGCAAGTCAAACGAATCGACGGAACATCTGTCTCGGCCGTTGAGATGGAAAGATACATAACGGCCGTGATGGATAGCGCCGGCGTGACGGGTCTTCAGATGGCGATCATAAACGACGGCAGGGTGGTTTACACGCATGAGTTTGGTCTTAAGAGCAGGAGATCGGGGCTTGCTCCGGACTCGGAGACGGTCTTCGCGGGTTGCTCCTTCAGCAAGCCGGTGTTCGCATACCTGGTGATGCAGCTCGTGGAGGAGGGACGGCTGGATCTCGACCGCCCCCTGATCGAGTACCTGGACAAACCATTTGAAGACTACACCGACTGGAGTGACCTGAAGGGTGATGGCCGGATGCCGGAGATCACCGCACGCAGGGTGCTCACGCATACGACCGGCTGGCCGAACCTGCGGTTTCAGATGGAGGGTGGCGTGCTCGGGTTCGTCTATCCGCCGGGAGCACGCTTCAGTTACTGCGGCGAGGGTTTCCGGTTCCTCCAGCTGGTTGTCGAAGAGATGGCGGGTCGCTCCCTTGATGTACTGGCTCGAGAAGAGATCTTTGCCCCGCTCGAAATGTTCAGGACGGATTATGTCTGGAGTGAAGACTTCGAGGCCAATCATGCGGACGGACATACGGAGGAACAGCGGCGTATCAAGTTCAACCGGCGTCTGGAACCGGGGGCGGGAGGGTCGCTCACTACCACGGCAACAGACTTCGCCAGATTTGTTGCGGCGATCTTAAACGCAGAAGGCTTGAGTCAGAGTTCGATCGATCAAATGCTGGGGGCACAGGTCCCGGTGGTGTCGAGGCGAATGTTCGGCCCCCTGGCGCACGACACGACGGAAGCCAACAGACCTGCGGGTCTCTCATGGGCACTTGGTTGGGGCAGGTTCGAAAGCGAAGCCGGGCCGGCATTTTTCCACACGGGACACGATGTTGGATGGGAGAACTATACCGTCACATACATCGACAAGAAGATCGGGATCGTCCTCTTAAGCAACAGCTCCAATTTCGAAAGCATAGCCCAGCGAATCGTCCAGTACGCGATCGGAGACCGCTATTCACCCTTCAAGTGGCTTGGCTTTGAGCCGTTCGGTCCAGACTTCCGGCCCCCGCCGCCTGAGCCCGAGACGGCAACGGTACCGATAGACAGCGCGATACATGATGCCGTCACCGGACGGTATGAAGTGGGCTCCGATGATTTCATCTTGCTGGAGATCAAGGATGGCAAACTGGTTGGATCGGGTGACGGGAAGTACTGGGACGAGGTATTGGCCGTGTCCGGGACGGAGTTCTTCATAGACGGGAAGCCGTGGGTCTTTGACTTCATCCGGGATTCTGATGGTGCGGTGACCGGCCTGATCATCACATACGAAGGTATGAAGATCCCCGTCAAGAAGGTCAAATAGGGAGCACTTCAAACCGTGGAATACAACGTGGTCATAATCCCGGACGCCACCCGTTTCCTGGACCGGGTTGGAGCGTTGTTCAGTGCCCAGGAAGCGCACTTCGGGCTTTCGCTGGGCCTGGCCAGACGGCTGGTGGATGAACCTCATGCGTTCGGCAAGGAGGATCCCTGGTTC
>JALGZP010000155.1 GCA_025774845.1 bacterium | reverse complement strand
TCTCATCCTGAAGACACGGGTTCGAGTCCCGTTGGGGGTGTAACTCAAGAGCAGGTAAGGGCTTAGGAAACCTTGCCTGCTCTTTTTCTCCATGGCCACAAAATCCGGTTGGGCATTTCTAAGGCATTGTCGTTAAAGCGTTTATAGATCGGGACTTGTGAGCTGGCAGGGTATATGGCCCTCCGCTGGCTGTCTTTGTGGCGGGCTCGGCCGCGTTTTTGCTGTGGTTTCGGCCGCCTGGGCTTGTCATCTCGGCTTATGTGTGTCATAGTATAGTGACGATCGGTGAAGGATTACCTATACTATGACGAAGGAGCCTCTGGCATGGCGGCCGAGACGATCCTCCAAAAGGTGCAGGCGCGCTTTCGGGCGCGGAAGGTGATGACGGTGGCAGAGCTGGCGTTGCAGATGCGGTGTTCGCCGCGAACCGTGCACCGCCGACTCCAGGCGTGGCAGGCAATCCACAGCTACAACAAGAACGGGCGCTATTATGCATTGCCCTCGGTGCCTGCATTCGATTCCTATGGGTTATGGCGGTACCGTGACATCGGGTTCTCCCGATACGGCAATCTGACCGATACGCTGATCGGTCTGGTGTACCACTCGCAGGCCGGCCTCAGTGCGGCTGAGTTGGGCGAGTTGTTGGGCATGGAGCCCCATTCGTTTCTGTGGTTGTTCCGGAATCATCCGGCGCTGACTCGCGAGAAGCATCAGGGGCGTTTTGTCTATTTCGCCGCGGAATCGGCTCACTACCCGCGACAGAGAGAAGGCCGGGTGATCATGGACGCCGGCGCTCGGCGTCCTTCGGACAGTGAGGTCATCGCGATCCTCGTTGAGACCATCAAGCACCCGGGGTCGAGTATTGAGCAACTGTGCCGGAACCTCAAGAAGCAGGGCGTCGCGGTGACCGAGCAGGCGGTGGTGAATCTTTTCGCCTATCACGGGTTGGACCCAAAAAAAACGGCACGTTCGCGTTGATCCGCTGCCTGGCCGATGAACTGAGCCGTTTCGTCGCCCACTGGTCTCCCGCGTTTCTGTTTGCTGAGCCGCCTACGGTGTCTTTCGGCCTGGAACGGGAGGACTGTCCTCGTTGCTCCAAGCCGCTCAAGGTGCTCAAGACCAAGCGGCGCAGCGTGGTCACGTTGCACATCGGGAAGTTCGTTGCCGCAGAGACCATCGGGATCTGTACCGGCTGCCAACGCAGCTATGGTTCCCAGGAACTCGCCCGCCTGGTGCCCGCTACCTGCAACTTCGGCTATGACATTTTGGTCTACGTCGGGCAAGCCCTTTTTCTACGTTACCGTCGCAGCCAGGAGATCTGCGATGAACTGGCGGCTCAAAACGTCTGCATCAGCCCCAGTGAAGTGGAGTATCTGGCCAGGAAGTTTGTCGTCTATCTGGCCATCGCCCACCGACAAGCCGCCCCGGCCATCAAGCAGGCGATGCACGCCAGGGGCGGGTACATTCTGCACCTGGATGCCACCTGCGATGGGAAAGAGCCGTTCCTCATGAGCAGCCTGGATTCCATCAGCCAGATCGTCCTGGGCAACGTCAAATTGCCCTCCGAGAAGGCCGAAATGATCATCCCGTTCCTGGAGCAAATCAAACGGCTGTTCGGCGAGCCGATCGCCTCGGTCCATGACATGGGCGCGGGTATTCTCAACGCCGTCGCGAAAGTCTTTCCGGGCCGGCCGGATTTCATCTGTCACTACCACTTCCTGAGCGATATCGGCAAGGACCTTCTGGGGCGCGATTATGACACGATCCGAAAGCGCCTGCGCAAGCACGGCATTGCCGGCCATGTGCGGAGGCATGCACGGAGACTCAGGCAGATCATCGATGACCATCCACAACTGATCGATGACTTTCGCCGCCGCGTTGAGCGCGAATCCGCTTCGGATTCGTCCGTCGAATGGATGCCCGTGATCAGCGCCTACGGTCTGGTGTTGTGGGCCCTGGACGGCAAGAACCAGGGCGGTGGCTACGGCTTCCCGTTTGATCGGCCTCATGTCGTTTTCGCCCAGA
This sequence comes from bacterium, assembly GCA_025774845.1. GTDB lineage: Bacteria > Arandabacterota > Arandabacteria > Arandabacterales > Arandabacteraceae > Arandabacterum. The sequence continues at coordinate 834 of JALGZP010000155.1, read as the reverse complement.
GACTTCTCTTGGTGTACCAGCACCTCCAAAAAGTCAAGAAGCTGCAGTTACGGGGCCAATGGCGCGACAACCGGCCGCTGTACAAACTGTCGAGCGAATTGGAGGCGGTCTTCGACGATCAGGTTCTGCGGCGAACGTTGACGGAGATCGAACCGAAGCTCCAGACCTTTGACGAACTGCGGGAGGCCATGCGAATTGCCCCGAAGTCGGGCTCGCAGGGACTGAATGCGGACGGGATGGACACGGATATGCGAACGATTGAAGCCAACGTGCGTGCCTTCCGGCAGCGACTTGTCGATGACCCGAAACGCGCCGCCGACAAGGATTACCAGAAGATGCTCCAGCAGATCGACAAGTACTGGGAGAAACTCTTCGCCGATCCGATCCAAGTGGACACGCCGGAGGGCAAGGTCGCCATTCAACCGCAGCGGACCAACAACATCATGGAGCGGTTCTTTCGGGATTTGAAAACCGGATACCGCAGGAAAAGCGGGCACAACGGCATGAGCAAGACGCTCCAGGCCATGCTGGCCGACACGCCCCTGGTGAAGAATCTGCAGAACGAGTCGTACGTGAAGATCCTGCTCGACGGGAAGCCCAGCTTGGAAGCGCGGTTAGCCGAAATCGATATCGAATCAGTACGAAAGCAGTTGAACGACTCGCGGAAGTCTCTGGAAAAGATCCCCGTCACCATCCAGCAGATCATCGCTAAGCCCCGGTTCCCTCAGCTCATCACTGACCTCTTCCGCGCCGGGGCTACGCACGAAGCGGTGGCATAAAGCTCGCCTTGACCCCGGCCACGGAGGCACGATCCACGGCCCAAGCGCCTTATCG
>JALGZP010000154.1 GCA_025774845.1 bacterium | reverse complement strand
CAATGGCTTGACTCCTTATCATGATGCCCCACCTTTCAAGGTGTGGAATTCCACCAAAGATCGCTCAAAAAGGGTGCTTTGGCGCAGAGCCAGCTTCTTTGGTCCTGGGCCTCCTGCCTGCAGCTTTCAGGTTGAGAACGCGTCAACAATACTTCCCAGCGGCAGGGCGGTGATCCTGTCGTCCATGGCATACTTGTGCGGCCCAGGATAGACTACCCACGAGTGATCAAGTCTAAGGTCCTCCAGAGCGACCCTCGTGGATCTGCGAACCCGAGGAGCTTCATTGAATCTGGCCTCAGACCCATGGCGCTTCCCTGGACCAACAAACGGCAGGCTAGGCCCTGCCTGTCGAGCAAGACACGCAACGCCCTGAACAATCCCGGCAGTTCCTGGATCTCGTCGAGAATCACCAATCCCTTCAGGTCGCCCAATGCCAGTTCAGGGTTCCGCAGCCCTCCAATACCCGGCCGGAACTCAAGATCGCAATAGGTAGCACCTTTGGCCTCGCCAAACATACACGCCAAAGTGGTCTTCCCGCATGGGCGGAGTCCCAGCAACGCTGTCACGGGCGGCGGATGGCTGTGGCGAGCCGTTCTTCGTACTGAAGTCTGGCAATCACCGAAAACTGGGAATGTCAATCCCGGTTTTCAATGAAACGGCAGGCTCCTACGCTCAGAAGAGCAGAGAAAAACCGTAGTAAGGGGCACGACAAGTTTCGTCATTTTTCACTTGACTTGACGAAGACATTCGTGCAATAGATCAGGCTATCGTTGATATGGATAGCCGCTGCTGCAGCGGCTGTGCTCCTGATCGGTGGCTTTTGCATGGGTCAGTCCCGGGAACGCGCGGCTCGACGCCGCAAGGGCGATGTTAAGGCGGTTTGGGATGCTGGACGCACAAATCGGTTAACCAGAAAAGGCCGGATGCAATCCTGCCGCATCTAGCTGAAAGGAGGAGTCCAATGAAGATCATCGTCTCCGAAAACGCAAATCTCGCAGCGTCGCGCGCATTGCGACTTTTCATTCTTGGCTGCGCCCTTGTTCTTCTGCCTCTGGGCGCGGCTCACGCCCAGGAGATCTCACCTGAGGGGGAAGACCCTGGCCGTGTCAGTAAGCGTCCCGCTCAGGGCGAAGGCCAACAGGGCGCGGTCGCAAGAATTCTGGCCGGCGTAGAGGAGGGCAAGATATCCAAGGAGAGGGCTGCCGAGATGGTCAAGGCTTTGAGCAAGAACATCAATCAGGAAGGTCATGCTAATTTGAAAAAGATGTTAGATGAGTACTGGAAAGCCGATCCATCCGTTCGCGGATTGCTCTCCACCAGGATCGAGGGGTACCTGCAGCACCTGCAGCGCGAGGCCGCGAATCAGGGCCGAACTAGTGAACGTACTGGTCAGCGTCGTGGCGATGCGACAGAGTCCCGGCAGCGTTCGGCGCAGGATGGCGCCGAAAAGGGGGCAGTGGCGCGAATTCTGGCCGGAGTAGATGAAGGCAGGATATCCAAAGAGAAGGCTGCTGAAATGGTCAAGGCCCTAAACAAGAACAGTGATCAAGAAGATCCCGATCTCAAAAGAATGCTAGATATGTATTGGAAGGCCGATCCATCTGTTCGCGGACTGATCTCCACCCGGATCGAGGGGTACTTACAATACAGAGCCGCTGCTCAGAACCGCGATAGCCAGGGTGGCTCTCAGCGTGGTAGCGAACGTGCTGACCAGGTTCAGAGGCCCGCCGATGGGCCGACTCCCGAGCAGGCCCAGGACGCTGCCAAACACAGTGCAGAACCGGCGAATAAGGACCTTCTGAAGATCGTGACGGATGTTGCGAAAGGAAAGACCTCCATAGAGAAAGCCGCCGAGACGATTACAACCATGTACGGGGAATTTGGCGTTGGAAAAGGCGATCCCACCATCAAAAAGCAACTGGAAATGGCGACGGAATTCAACAAATCCGAAAAGATGCACAAGTGGTTCGCCCTGAGCATCGAGGTCTATATTGAAAAGACCTTCATCAAACCGTTCCCCGAGAAACTGGAGAAGTATCACAAGATGCTGCAAAAGTAGCGGAAATCTCGGTAATGGAAACAAGTAGAAGAGACCTTCATTGAGCCCGATGACCAGGAAGGTGAAGCAGAAGAAAAGGAGAAATGAGCGTGAAGGGATCGGATAATAATACGCAGGCCATATCGGCGGATGATGAGCAGGCGGTGGCGCGTCTCGGCGACGCGCGTGATAAGGTCACAGCGGAAATCTCCAAGGCCATTGTGGGCATGGAACCCGTGATCGATGAGATGATGATCACGATCATTGCCCGCGGGCACGCCCTGCTGGTCGGCGTTCCGGGTCTTGCCAAGACGCTCCTGGTCAGTTCACTGGCGCAGACACTGTCGCTCGATTTCAAACGCATTCAGTTCACCCCCGACCTGATGCCTTCAGACATCACGGGCACCGAACTGCTGCAAGACGATCCGGTCACCAAACAGCGCGTCTTCAAGTTCACCCGCGGTCCGATCTTTGCGCACCTGATTCTTGCAGACGAGATCAACCGCACGCCGCCCAAGACACAGGCGGCGCTTCTGGAAGCCATGCAGGAGCGCAAGATCTCCGCCGGGGGCGAGGACTTCGAACTGGAAGAGCCGTTCTTTGTATTGGCCACTCAGAACCCCATCGAGCAGGAAGGCACCTACCCGCTGCCCGAAGCGCAATTGGACCGCTTCCTGTTCAACATCCTGGTGGACTATCCGAGCTGGGATGAAGAAATCGATATTGTAGAGCGAATACGCAACGCGCATCGCCCGAGCCACCCGGCCCAACGAGGCCGGCGCACCCGGCTTCATCCAGGAATGGTTGTCATGGGGAGCGGGACCCCGCGCGAGCTTGTACATGGTGGTGGCCGGCAAGGCGCGCGCGGCACTGCGAGGCCGGTTCTTTGTCTCACTGGAAGATATTCAGGCCGTCGCCAAGCCGGTACTGCGCCATCGCATCATTCCCAATTTCGCCGCCCAGTCCGAAGGCCTCACGCCGGACGGTATCGTAGACAAACTTCTCGAATCGATTGATCCACAGGAGCGGCACACTCATGCAGACACGGGCCAATAACCACAAGTACCTCGATCCACAGGTGCTGCAACAAATCGGTCCGTTGGCGCTGGTGGCGCGGCAAGTCGTCGAGGGACTGCGTGTGGGCGCCCATTCCAGCCCGTTGCGGGGCTTTTCGACCGAGTTTGCCCACCATCGCCCCTATGCAGCGGGAGACGCCGTGCGGCACGTCGATTGGCGCGTCTACGGCAGGACCGAACGCTACTACGTCAAGCTATACGACGCCGAGACGAATTTCGATGTTTACCTGCTGCTGGATGCCAGCTCGTCGATGCGCTACGGTTCCGGTAAGGTCACCAAACTGGACTACGCCAAGATGATGGCGGCGAGCCTGGCCTATCTGACCATCCGGCAGCGCGACTCAGTGGGGTTGGGCGTTTTTGACAGCGAGTTGCGGTCGTTCGTTCCGCCCTCCAGTGCACAGGGCGTCATCAATACGATCGGTCAGAAACTGGAAGAAGCGCAGGACGAACCGCGCACCGATGTCGGCGCGATCCTGCACGAGTTTGCCCGGCGCACACGCCGGCGCAGCTTCATCATGATTTTTTCCGACTTGTTCGTTCCGGAAGACGAGGTGATCAAAGGTCTCGATCATCTGGCCTTTGGCCGTCATAACCTCAGCGTCTTCCACACAATGGATCCGCAGGAACTGGAACTGTCATTCACGGGTACCTGCCGCTTTGTCGGTTTGGAAGGCGAACCGGAAATCACGACACAGCCCAAGCGAATTGCTCAGGCGTATAAGCGCGAAGTGGAAGCATTCACCCGCAAACTTCGCCGCGCCTGCGAACACCGGCATGCGGACTACACACTTGTGGATACCAGCCGGCCGTTAGAAATTGTGCTCACCGAATACCTGTTGCGGCGCAAACAGCTCTCCGGCGCAGGTCCGAGGGGCACGCGCTGAGTGGCAGACCGGGTTTGATATCTGAACCCGATGCAGGTCCTCTCTCGATGGATAGACGTGCTCTCGGTAACCGCGATGCCCCTCGGGAATCGCTATATGGGTATGGCGGAAGCTAGCCACGAACCTGCGTAAATAAACATGGAATTACCATTTCTCAATCCTTGGATGCTATTCGCACTGCCGGCCGCGGGGATACCGGTCCTTATTCACCTGCTGAACCGGCATCGCGTCCAGCCCATCGCGTGGGGCGCCATGTATCTGCTGCGAAAGGTGATCATCGTTCGCGCACGACAGCTTCGTCTGGAAGACATCCTGCTGATGCTGCTTCGATGCCTGATCATCTTCCTATTCCTGCTGGCGCTGGCGCGTCCCACAACGAAAATGCTGTCCATTCTTGGCAAGCCGGACACCGGGGTGCTGATCGCCCTGGACGGTTCGATGAGCATGTCTCATCGACCCGGGGTGGCGTCGCGCTTTGACAAGGGCGTCGAGCGCGTTCGGGAAATCTTGCGCACGGTCGAACCGGGACGTCCGGTTACCCTTGCCACGCTTGCGTCCGAGATACAGTCTATCCTGCGAACGACAGCGTTCGAACCGGGGCAGGCCCAATCGCTGCTCAAACAACTGAGGCCAACGCATGAAAGACTGAATCTCGAAACCGGTTTGCGGGAACTTAACCAACTCGCCGACGAACTCAAAGCGCCGCACCGGGAAGTGCATCTGGTCACGGATGGACAGTCCACGACGTTTGCCCAGCTTTCCCACGAGGCGCTGTCGGCACTGCAACAACTTGCCGGTTCCTCGGATGTGTTCATCTCGATGCTTTCGGACATCGGTGAGGACAATGTTGCCGTGACGCAGTTTGATCTCTCATCCGGAGTGCTGC
>JALGZP010000153.1 GCA_025774845.1 bacterium | reverse complement strand
TGAGCCGGAGTTTAAATACATCTCGACCATGCACGGGGACGAAGTGGTAGGGGTTGAGAATTGCCTCAAACTCATCGATCTCTTGACTGATAATTACGATTCCGGTACGCCCGATTCGGCCCTGGCTCACCTCGTGGACGAAGTGGAGATCTGGATCATGCCCATGATGAACCCCGACGGCAACAACGCGGGGGGCCGCTACAATGCCAACGGGGAAGATCTCAACCGGAACTTCCCGGATTCGATCGATGATCCGGTCAACACCCCCGCCGGGCGGGAACCCGAGACCGGGGCGGTCATGATATTCTCGGACTCGATGTCTTTCGATCTTTCCGCCAACTTTCACGGAGGCGCCCTGGTGGTCAACTACCCCTCGGACAACCGCCCCGAGCGAGCGCCGGATGACAGTCTCTTCATCAATATGTCCCTTGCCTACTCGAGACCTAACGCGCCGATGTACAACAGCGCCTCCTTCGATAGCGGTATCACCAACGGCTGGGACTGGTATGAGACCCACGGCAACATGCAGGACTGGAACTACGACTACATGTATAACAAGGAAGTGACGATCGAGGTCAGTGACACCAAGTGGCCGCCGGCCTCTCAGCTGCCCGGGTTCTGGGACGACAACCGGGAATCCATGATTGCCTATCTCGAGTACTGCCTGCGTGGTGTGCGTGGTGTTGTGACGGACTCCGTGACGGGTGTGCCGCTTCTTGCGACCGTTTCCGTGGACGGGAACACCTGGGTTGATCGAACCGATCCCGACGTGGGTGACTATCACCGGATTCTTGACCCGGGTACGTACACGCTCACATTCTCAAGCCCGGGCTACGTGTCCAAGGAGATCCCCGGTGTTGTGGTGACTTCCGGGTTCGCCACGGTTCAGGACGCTCAGCTGGCTATGGCCCAACAGGTGATGGTAACAGGGATCGTGACCTCTGATACGATGTCGCCGCTTCTTGCGAGCGTCGATGCCTACTATCACCCGAGCGGGGGGCTTGCGGACAGCACAACGACCGATCCCGGGGACGGCTCGTACAGCCTGGATCTCACACAGGGCGAGTACGATCTTGAAGTCCGGTCAGATGGCTACGCTCCCGAGTTCATGTATGCACAGATCATGAGCGACACGACATTCGACTTCGCCTTGGTGCCCGTGTCCGGCACGATACTGGTCATCAATGACGATTCGGGTAAGCGGTTGCTTTCCAAGTCCGGAGAGACGGAAATCGAGTACGTTGAGAAGGACGCAACCCTTGCCGCGTCTGACATTGTAGCCGATCTTGAGATGCTGGGCTATGCTGCCGTCGAGGAACCGGCCGCCACGACCGACACCAAGACCTGGGGTTCGTATGATCTCGTCGTGTGGTCGAGCGCCAACAATACATCACCCGTGAGTTCATCCGCCTACCGGGATAACCTCATTGACTTTGTTCAAGCCGACGGACGCCTTCTTATAGAGGGCGGTGAGACGGCTTACGACGCGGCCAGCAGTCCGGGCTACCCGAATTTCGCCGACTCTGTGCTTCACATCGACACCTGGCACGGAGATAACGTGGGCACGCTCGGACTCGACAGCGGCCAGACCGGGCATCAGATCGCGACCAGTCCCAATTCACTTCCGGGGTCGATTGCGCTCACATACTCCGGGTATGGTGATGAGGATGCCGCTCATCCTTCGGGAGGTGCCTACATCATCTACGGCACAGCCTCATACCCCGCGGATGCGGGTGTCCTGGTCTATGACGATGGCGGGGTAGGTGGGAGTGGGGGTACAGTGTTCTTTGCGTTCTCGTACTCGGCAGTGAGCGACAGGGGAGTGGCAAGGAACCTGCTTGAAAACGCAGTCACGTATCTTACGGACGATCTCTCGGGTGTCGAGAGCGTACCGGTTGCGCGTGCCGGCGTAACACTTAGATCAGTATCTCCCAACCCCTTTGGGCCTGCTACGAGAATCTCCTTCTCAGTAGCGTCCCGGGAGAAGGTGCGCCTTGCGATCTACGACGTCCACGGGAGAGCCGTAAAGACTCTCATAAACCAGGCAGTAGAGCCCGGACTCCACGAGGTCACCTGGAACGGACTGGATGCGAGCGGCCGTGAGATAGGTCCCGGGATCTACTTCTTCACACTGGCGGACGGTGAGAACATCGTAACGCGTAAGATCGTAAGGCTGCGATGACATAATTACAAATTCTTGTTACAGATTCCTCATCGGACTTGGACGGAATTTAGGTAGCTGGCACCGAATTCTTATTTGGTTGAGTCCATACCCCGGATGGTGTATAATATAGGTAGAAACGCATCCACACAGGATTGCTGCGGGAGTATGTTTTTGCGGGACAAGAGGGCCACAGATGAAACTGTCCTGCATAGTATTCCTGCTCGTCCTGCTCGCATGTTTCCCCGCTTACCCTCACGCGGACAAGACACCGACCGAGGTCAAGGCGATGTTGGATGTGGGTCTCGATGGCGTTGTTGTTGATGTACGGGAAGAGTCGGAGTTCTGTAACACCACGGGTGATCCTCCGGGTCATATCATCGGTTCGATCAATATGCCCTGGAATTCAGGCTATTTCCAGGCTCATTATGGCGAACTCTCCATGGATCAGGATGTAATCATAGTCTGCGGGAGCGGTTACAGGAGTAATCTGGCAGCCGATTTCCTGGAGCTGGCAGGTTACACGACCGTATATGACATGCTTGGGGGCATGAATCACTGGGAATGGGATACGGAAGGCTGCGATTCCGCGGTCGAACCCGGGTCCTGGAGTGCCGTCAAAGCCCTCTACAAGTAACCCGGATACAACCTCCCGGAACCAATCGCCGATCGGCGCGTCAAAGAGATTGAGGGATCGCTCAGAATAGAGTAGAATAGAGTGTATAGTGAATGGGGGAATAGATGAGAACAGCAACTGCCGTATTGGTAACCATATTGCTTACCTACGCCCTGGCCTACTCCCACACCGATCTTACAACGACTCAGGTCAAGGCGATGCTTGATGCTGGAGGCAATGTCGTTGTGGTGGACGTGCGCGAGGAGTTCGAGTACTGCGATTCGACCGCCGCGACCCCCGGCCACATCATCGATGCGATCAACATGCCCTGGAACTCAGGCTACTTGCACGCGCACTACACTGAGCTCGCCCCGGATGACACTACAATCGTAGTCTGCCGGAGCGGCAACAGAAGCAACTCCGCAGCCAACTTCCTCGATGGTGAGGGTTTCACCAACGTGTTCGACATGCTCGGTGGCATGACCGCATGGGGGTATCAGACGGAGCTCTGCGACTACTCCGGCGTTGTCCCGATCCATGACGCCGAAACCTGGGGACGTGTGAAAGCCCTTTACAGGTGATTGCCAGCCTTATCCATCAGCGCTCTGAGGTTCCTCGGAAGCTGTCCATCATGAAAGAGGCCGTAGGCCTTCAGCTGCTTGATGATACCGGGGGGGAGGTTCTCTAACGAGTCGGCGTCGAGCACCATCCTCGTTTCTTCTTCTGAAAACTCCGGACCCTTTACGATCCAATCCTTGAATTCCCGGTTCGCCGGACAAACATCCTGACAGATCATACAGCCGATCACACAGTTATGCCATTCGGGTCTTATCCATTCCGGGAACTCGTCATCGCCCTCGTTGTGGTACGTAATGCATCTTGACGCATCGATGAGGAACCTGTCCTCCGTGATGACGTCTGCGGGGCATTTCTTCCGGCATACGATGCAGTCCGCGCAGCGATCCATCATCTTCAATTCCTGCCACTGATCTGAGGGGCAGGGCGTGTCGGAGAAGAAAGCCCTCAGCCTGAAGTAGCTACCCATACCCTCGATGTACGCTATGTTGTTCCTGCCATAGGTCGCAAGGCCCGCGTAGACGGAGAGGAGCTTAGAGGGCAGCAGTGCCGTGACAGCCCGAAACCCGCCGGGTTGCAGATGCTTCGTGATGACGTCCAGGGCCACCATATCGGTATCGTGGACATAAGTCGGAGGGACAACAGCAGTACATACCGTATCTCCCAGCTTGAATTTCGCCGCGATCTTGGGTTGGGGTGCGGCGGTGATGATTATCGACTGAGCTTCCGGAAAATCGGGGGGACCTTCGAACTGAAACTCAAGGCCATAGCGGGACACTATGTCATCGTAGAAGACTCTGCCCAGTTGACCTTGCTCAAGAAGGCACTCAAGCCCGGCCTTGAGGTCGGGCAAGTGCCGCGTGGAAACAACGGTACTCGTGAATCCGGCCTCCACCAAATCTCTCCCCAACTCCTCGGTCATATCCTGCATACCTGCTCCTCGCGTACTTCACTTCTACCATTTCCGTGGCCTTTGGGCAAGAGTCCATCGGCTGGATGATACTTCACCGGGAGAGGTTTTTTGCTTGACCGGCTGAACTCGCTCGCAGACAATGATGCCGGACTCGTTCAGTAGGAGGTGATTCCCTTGAAGATGTGTTTCTGCCGTTTTCTGCTTGCTGCCGCGATCCTTGTGCTGGCCATAGTCTGGTGGCCTGCGACGTGGGCGAAGACCGTCATCATCGTTGCGTCGGCTATCCTGACGCTGATGAGTCTCTTCTACAACGTGTGCTGCTGTCGGAAAAGCAAGGAGACAGAGTCTTGCTGCGCGCCGACTGAAGGATCGGGACAGTAGACGGAACATTGCCCTGAGATAGTATCGAGGCTACCGGGGGGATCCGGTACGTCGTACCGACGGGCCCCGGCGGCCTCGTCCACAGGGATGAGTGCCGTATTCTCACCCGGCCGATGTGTGGCCCACCCATCTTGTTTTCATCTTGAATTCTACCCGCAGGTGTGGTACGATTCTCTTGCTTCGTGAAGAGAGTTTGCAGTTTCGTCATGTCTGACAGCACAACGTCAGAGCTAACAAAGAACACACGTTTAGAGGAGGGGGCATCATGACCATGCGCCTTGGCACGCTGTGTGTTGTCTGCATTATGCTTCTGAGTTGTATAGTTGTTGAGGCCGGTGCGCAGCCTCTCACCTGGAGCGGGAGTTCGCCCCTGGGAAGTTGTTGAGGCCGGTGCGCAGCCTCTCACCTGGAGCGGGAGTTCGCCCCTGGGATATGTCGGCGGGACCGGCAAGTACCACTGGAGTAACTGGGATCTGTCGTGTTCGGCATTTGGTGAAACAAGGTACCTGTTCCTCGGAGCCGCGTCCACGAGAACAACCGGGATTTCGCATCTTATCATCGGTATCAACGTGGATGAAACGAAGTACACGCAGCTGCCTCACACACTAGCGGCCCATGGGAATCCAACGGGCAATCCCGCACCGCCGGGGATTCCGCCATTCGTAGGCGCGCCTGTATGCTGGTCGTATGGGGGCCCGACGTGGGGCTGGGACTCGGAC
>JALGZP010000083.1 GCA_025774845.1 bacterium | reverse complement strand
ATGGTGACTGATCTGGCAGCAATAGACCCCCGGAGGCATGGGATGGTCGAGGCTATCCTCTCCGTCCCAGACAACATGGTGAATCCCCGGCTCACACCAGCGATCAGCAAGCATAGCGATCCGGCGGCCTGCGGCGGTTGCAGTATCGGGGATCTCGTATCCGATTAGGGCGAAGGCAACAACATAGAACAGGTCCTCGATACCATAGCTCACGCTGTCCGCGATAGCACCCGTCGGGTCCAGCAGCAGGGTCTTGCTATGTTTCCCGTCCGGCGAGGCGGTGCTTGATGCGACTGAAGTCGTCGATCTTTCCTTCAACCTTCGACCAGCGCTCAACCTCCTCAAGATCGATAACTCTGGTCTGAGCTACGAGAGCTGCCTGCTCCAAACACTGTGCGTCATTCCAATGATAGTATGCTGCCAACCTGTCTTTGACGCAGTCAGTTGGTGAAATAATCCTGAGGATTCCGGTTTCAAGACTGATCTCATGGACCTCCCTGACCGGTTCTTCGCCGACTGCGAGGGGCCCTGCTAGAAACTCAACGAAGAGGTCGGTGTCTGGGTGCGTGAAGTGACGGCCCTCTTCCCAGAACCCGATCGCCTGCATTACCTCACGGATCTCGCGCTTCTTCGCAAAGAGGGTGTTCACTAGATCCAGATCCATCGATACGTACTTGCCGTCGCTGTATATGGACACACATGCTCCGCCTGTGAGAACCACATCGATCCCCTTTTCGCGTAGGCAAGATTCGATGAAGGCGGCTAGCTCAGCGCATGTCATCTGCCCGATTGGCTTCATAGCGGCTTACCCCGTCGCCGCGGTCTTCGCCTGTTCAGAAGCAGTCGATCACGCTCTTCATCACTGTAGAAGGTCAAGGCCTTCTCGAGGAGTCCCTTCAGCTGCTTGAGAAACGGGTATCTGGGGTTGAAGGAGTAGACCCGGGTCCTGCCAACCGCCCTTCCTACAAGGACGCCACCGGACTCAAACTTCACCAGCTGCTTTTGGATGGAATCGGGGTCTGAACCGAAGAATCTAGCGATCTCTCTGATGTAACCTTCTTGTCTAGCCAGAAGGAAGATCAACACCCGCTCGCCATTCCTTGACCCCAGTAGTGGCTCCAACATAGCGCATCTCCTCGTCCATAGACAGGTTTGTCCGAGTTATTCTCTTGTATGTCAGATATAGCCTGACATGTGTCAGCCAACATCTGACAATATATCGTCCTGGTGCATCGGAGTCAAGAGCAAAAAGAGATGGGGCATTGTGATGCTTCCGGCATCTCGGCGATGGGCGTATGCCTGAGACTGGGTCGGCCCGTCTCTGAGACGTTCCGCTTGCCTCCCCAAACAGAACGATCTTCGCAACTTTATCAGGAGTGAGGAGTGTGCTGAAATGGCACAGATGGTCGAGATGTTCACATGAAGAAGGGCCGACAAGGGCCAAGAGCCTAGATCAATGCCGTCGTTGGCGGCTACTTCTTCAGCCTTAACCTCTCAACAGCTTCTATTGCTTCTGTCCAGCCCCCGTCTAGTTCGAGGCATCTCTCGTAGCACGTTACTGCCTTCTGAATATCCCCGAGTTGTTCGTAGACAACCCCCTTGCGCCACCATGCCGCAGCGATAGAAGGACGAGTTGATTCGTCGGCGAGAGAGATGTACCGATCAAGCAGATTGACTACTGTTTCCTGATCGAATTCTCCCATAATCCTTGTTCGCGCTGCCTGATAGAGCGAAGGCATATGAGGGGACTCAGCGGTAAGGTTCTTCTCGAATGCCTCCGCTGCATTGGTGTACAATTCTTGGTCTTGAAAGTGCATGCCGAGCTTATAGTGGAGATCCGCCTCTGTCGCCAAGGAATATGGCAAGCCAAGAAGCATGCAATCGATCTTATTGGCCAACTCAAATGCTGCCCCCGGGTAGTTTGATTGAACCACCAGCGTGTAGCCTCTTTCGGGATAACGCCTGAATTCGGAATTGAACCCGCCGGAGCCACCGCTGTGGTAGATGACCTTTGTGCCTCCAAAATCAACGACAATCCAGCCGTAGGCGTAGTTCGGGCTCGCTTCAACTGGTGTGAACATGATCTTCTTAGTCTCTTCACTTAGCAGCTCTTCGCCATAAAGTGCTTGGTCGAATTTCAGCAAATCGAAAACGGTTGTATAGACACCTCCACCAGCATAGGCTGATGGCTCCCCCTGGACGCGCACATAACTCTCACCGTCATCAGCAAGCATGTACGCAGTTGCACGGTGTTCGAGAATCTCGCCGCCAACAAAAAGCGTGGTATTGTCCATTCCCAGCGGATGCCAAATTCTCTCTTCAAGTGCCTGCTCCAGTTTCTTAGCGGTGGTCTTCTCTATAATACCTTTGAGCAGAAGCACGCCCGCATTGGAATACCTGAAACGCTCGCCTGGATCGAATGCTGGCTGTTGTTTGAATACCAAGGGAAGAACATCGTCGATATTGCGATACCGTTCCGAATTCATCCGGTATTCCTCGTTATCCCGATAATCCCCGAGTCCAGAAGTGTGGTTAAGCAGATGCCTGACTTGCATCCGCTCAGCAGTGCCCCACGGACATTCCGGGTAATACTTCGTCAGAGGGTCGTTAAGATCGAGTAAGTTCTCCTGATAGAGCTGCATGATCAAAGTTGCGATAAAGGTCTTTTGAATGGAGCTGATATTGAACCTGGTTTCGGGGCTATTCGGGATATGGTATTCCTTATTGGCCTCACCGAATCCGCCTGAATAGATGATCTTGCCATCTTCGGCAACGAGTACCGTCCCTGAGAACAGGTCGTATCTCGCTTCAGCCTGCACAATCTCATCGAGTCTCTCATACATCGTTGGTTGGGCAGTGAGCGGTGTCACCAAGGAGAAAATACCGCCCATGAACGCTAGCAACAAGAGCAAAGCGTGTTTGGAGTTGTGATTAGCCATGCCTATTCCCTCCTTCAATAGTTGAGCAACCCGCATTATCGCGCACTCGTCACCCCCCCCATTATGATCAGACCGACAGGTACAGGGAAATGTTTCAGCAAATGGAAGATCCATGTGGTTCTCTCAGTTCTCCCCATGTCTCCCTATACAGAACGATCTTCGCAGATTCTTTGGTGAGTGAGCAGTGCCTCAGATTGGGACAGATTGTTGCAAACATGCCATAGAGGTTGGCAATCGCACTCACTGACATGTTCCGCATGGGTCCCCAAATTGGACCATAGGCAGAACTTTCAGGGTTGAGTTCGAACTGTGATCTGGCTCCCCGGGCTGCCATCCCAAAGCGCGCTTCTGTGGGACCGTCTTGCCCTCGGGATCCAGCGAATCGCGAGGGGCCGGGCAAAGATCACTGTGTCTGCTTAACCGCTACATTGTGGTGATCGTGACTGACCCGGGAGTTGAGGTGACACTCATCAAGGAGCGCGAGGACAATAGGCACCCGGGCTTCAGACCCTGAAATGGCCACTCCAACCTGATCAGTGCCCCGGTTCGCTCCCAGGTCCCCATCATTGGGATCAGGGGAACGCAGGCGGAACTTTTTGATATTCTTAAGGGTCTAAATAGAGAGGCCGAAATGTAGGTATATATATGTATTCAACCGAGGCTTAACCCTGTATTCTGTTATAGGGAAGCTTGGCATGCGAAAGGAATGTGTATAGACGTGGGCGTGGGACTTCATAGGTTTAGCAGAGGGGCCGATGTTTTCATCTGGCTCTGGGTTCTTGCTCTCGTGGCACAGACTTCGGCTGTGGCCCCTGTTTTGTGCATGAGGACAGATGGTCAGGTCGAGGTGGAAGCCGCTTGCACCTGCCATGATGATCGCGTTTCGCACGGAGTTGCCCCGTCCTCATCATCGAATTCAGTGTCGAAACCTGGGAACGCCAACGATCGGTGCAGTCGCTGTTTCAACCTTCAATCCCCGATTAGTATGGAGGTACCCATAGGTGCGGGCCGAGGTTTAACGCCAGGCGTCAAATCGCTGAGGTCTCAAGCGTTTGCCGTCTCAACGACGATATCCGCAGATGTAGCAGTGGGTATTTCTTCTGAGGCGTTTGCTTTAAACCGGCCGCCTCCAGATAAGACTTCGCTCGTCTCTCTACGAACCATCATTATCCTCTGCTGAAGATCACCCTAGCAGTCATTGGTAGACCTGTCTGTACTGGTAACTCTAATGAACATGGCATGGGAGGCTCAGCATTCGTCATGAATGAGGGCAGCATTCGTCATGAATGAGGGAAAAGATAGAGTCACAATGGAGGTTTTTTTGATGCGCCTTAATTATCCTGTCCTTCTCGTTCTTGTGTTGGCGGTTGTGTTCAGTGGTTGCGCCACCCATCATGTAGATGCGGGCCGGCCCGAGGCACGCTCCCTGGGTAGCAATCTTGGAACGTTCCAAGCACCTCAACAGCCACCTGCGGCTTCAACGCCGTCGGAGTCGGAAGAGCCTACTGGCGTTATCAATCTGCACCGGGCTCTGTCTCAAGCATTGCTGGAAAGCCCTGAGCTTGCGGCCTTTTCCTGGGAGGTTCGAGCAAGAGAGGCGGCCACCCTCCAGGCCGGACTTATTCCCAATCCTGAGATCGGCGTTGAGCTGGAGAACTTCGGTGGTTCGGGGGCATCCGAGGGGCTTGAGGGAAGTGAGACCACATTCCGACTCAGCCAGCTAATCGAACTTGGAGGGAAGCGTTCCGGGCGGGCGCGGGTCGCGGCATTGGAGCAGAGCC
The DNA here is from genome assembly GCA_025774845.1 of bacterium. Lineage (GTDB taxonomy): Bacteria > Arandabacterota > Arandabacteria > Arandabacterales > Arandabacteraceae > Arandabacterum. The sequence continues at coordinate 10,042 of JALGZP010000083.1, read as the reverse complement.
TGGCCGGATGGGATTACGAGTCCAAGCGCCTGGACGTTGTGACTGGAGTGACCAAGGCTTTTGTGGATGTTCTTGCCGCGCAAGAGCGGCTGGCTTTGACCGAGGAATTGGTGCGCCTGGCTGATGAGGTCTTCAATGCCGTCCGAGAGCGGGTCCGGTATGGAAAGGTGTCTCCTGTGGAGGAGGCAAAAGCCGGTGTTGTTTCGGCGACCAGTCGAATAGAGCTGGAGAAAGCGGAACGTGGGCTCGAGGCGGCGCGCAAGCGGCTGGCAGCAACTTGGGGCAGTTCATCACCTGCCTTTGAAAGAGTCGATGGCCGGCTTGACGTTGTCGAACCCATCCCACCTGCAGGGGAGCTGGCCGGCCGGATTTCGCAGAACCCGGATATTGTCCGCTGGACCGCCGAGATGGAGCAACGAGAAGCCGCCGTGAAGCTTGAGAATGCCAGAAGGATTCCTGACCTGACATTGAGTGGGGGTGTCAAGCACTTCAGGGAGACGGACTACCACACCTTTGTGGTGGACCTATCTGTCCCCCTCCCCCTCTTTGATCGTAACCAGGGAGGGGCCCTCGAAGCACGACATGGACTGGCCAAGGCCGGCGAGGAACGCAAAGCCTCAGAAGTGCGGGCTCGTACCGCGCTCGCGGAAGCGTATCTGACACTCTCCGCTGCGTTCGCGCAAGCAGTAGCCCTGAGAGATGATGTGCTCCCGGCTGCCAGGACCGCTTTCGACGCCTACAACGAGGGCTATCGCTTGGGGAAATTCGACTACCTGGACGTCTTGGATGCTCAGCGAACCCTATTTGGAGCTCGCGGACAATACATAGAGGCGCTGGCGGCTTACCACAAAGCGGTTGCCGACGTTGAGCAGTTGATCGGGGAGCGGCTTGATACCGTCAAGAACACCCCTGAATAGAATCTGAGGGAGGCTTTATGAAAAGCAGGAAACCAATAATAGCACTTGCCGTCACCGTAGTCGCCGTGGCTATCGTTCTGGTGTTAGTTAAGGGTAGAGAATCGCCGTCGCCGGGAGAGGCCACGGTGACTGCAGCGCAAGCGGAAGAGCAATGCGCTAAGCATCTGCTTCCGGCCGTGGAATGTTTCTTTTGTGACCCTGCCTTGAGAGAGCCGGGCCGATTGTGGTGCAATGAACACGATCGTTATGAAGACCGCTGTTTCATTTGTCATCCGGAGTTAAGAGATGCGGATCGCCTATGGTGCGAGGAGCATAGTCTCTATGAGGATGAGTGCTTTTTCTGTCATCCGGAGCTTCGTGAGGTACAGACCGGCTCTGAGGAAGGAGAAGCTTCTTGTTCCGGAGAATGCGAAGCCGGGACTTGTTTGCCCAACGAACTCCTATGCGTAGAGCACGACGTGTGGGAAAGTGAGTGCGGGATCTGCCATCCCGAGTTGATTGCCAATCTAGAGCCTGGCCAAGGTCTGAAGATACGTCTCGCGTCGCCTGAATCCGCCGTGAAGGCAGGGGTCGAGACATCGGTCGCAGCCGCAGGTAGCTCTCTTGGGGGACTTGTGGTTCTGAGTCGTGTGTCTTACGACCAGAATCGTCTCGCCCGCATCACCCCTCTCGCGGCTGGAGTCGTTCAGAGAGTGTTAACGGATGTGGGAGATTCGGTCTCGAAAGATCAGGTTCTTGTCGAGATTGACTCTCCGGAGATCGCCCGGGCGAAGAGCGACTACTTGAGCGCGCTCGCGGACGAAGCGTTGAAGGAACTTGTCTTCAAGCGGGAAAAGGGCCTGGTAGAAAAAGGTATCTCATCGCAACAGGAGTACGAGGAAGCTTCAGCGGAGTACCAGATGGCCATGAATACCACGAAGACCACGCGGCAGCAGCTCCTGAACTACGGATTGACCGATGAACAAGTCCGGAAAGTGGCGGAGACAAGTTCCAGCTCCTCTCGCCTCCCGATCCTCTCGCCATTCTCCGGAACCCTCATTGAGAGAGATGCTGTCCTTGGCGAGGTGGTAAAGGTTGGGGACATGCTGTTTACTCTGGCCGATCTCTCGTCGATGTGGTTGGAGCTTTCCATTCCGGAAGACAAGGTATCCTCACTTGAAGTTGGCGACTCGGTCGAAGCGACTTTTGATGCTCTCCCTGGAGCAAGCGTGAACGGACGGTTGATCTGGCTGGCCTCCAGCATTGACGAACAGAGCCGGATGATCAAGGCCCGAGCCGTTATACCGAACCGGGGTTTCTCGCTAAGGCACGGAATGTTTGGGCAGGTACGGATCTTACCGAAACGGAATCTCAAAGGACTTCATGTTCCTGTTCATGCCCTTCATCGTGTCGATGGGATCCCTTTGGTTTTTGTCAAGATGGAGGGTGATCTCTACGAGATTCGTAGGGTCGGCCTGGGAGGTAATACCGGAGAGACTGTCGAGATTCTGGAGGGGATTCTGCCGCAAGAAGAGGTGGTCATAGCCCACAGTTTCACGATGAAGTCAGAATTTCTCAAATCCCGCCTGGGTGCGGGGTGCGTGCACGAATAGACGCCGGAGGGCACTCTAATGCTAGGCAAGATCATCGAGGTGTCGCTGAAGAACCGGCTGGTCGTGGTCCTGCTCTTCGCCGTGAGCGTCGGGCTGGGCATCCGAGCAATGTCGCGCACTCCTGTGGATGCGTTTCCTGACACCACACCCGTGCAGGTTCAGATCAATACCACCGCGCCGGCCCTCAGCCCCGCGGAAATCGAGCAACAGATCACGCTGCCGGTGGAGGTTTCCATCGCCGGTTTGCCCGGTCTCACAAACGTCCGCTCAATCTCGAAGTCTGGCTTTTCCCAAGTTGTCGCCACGTTTGACGACCAGACCCATGTCTACGATGCCCGCCAGTTCATTCTTGAGCGGCTCGGAAGCGTCAACCTCCCCGACGGCATAGAGCGCCCTCAGCTGGGACCCATGTCAACCGGTCTGGGAGAGGTTTTCCATTATATTGTCCGCTCCACCAATCCCGAACGCTCGCTTGACGAGCTCCGGACTCTCCATGATTGGGTGGTCAAACCGGAGCTACGCAAGGTGGCAGGGGTGGCAGAGGTCAATTCATGGGGTGGTTTCGAACGGCAGTATCACGTGATTACCACGCCTCAGGCTCTCATCAGCTATGATCTGACCCTGGACAGTGTGTTTGAGGCCCTGGAGAAGAACAATCAGAATGTCGGTGGCGGGCAGATCGTAACCTCCGGCCAGACCCTGCTTGTTCACGGAGTGGGTCGCGTCACAACCATTGAACAGATCGAGAATGTTGTCATTAGGGCGCACGCCGGCGCCCCTGTCCGCATTAAGGATGTTGCCGAAGTCGCACTGGGACACGAGATTCGCCGGGGCGCGGTCACAGCCGATGGGCAAGGAGAGGCCGTGTTGGGGCTTGGCTTCATGCTGATGGGAGAAAACAGCAAGGAGGTTACAGAAGAACTGAAGGCGCGGCTGGAATCCGTCCGGAAATCCCTTCCTGACGACGTCGTCCTGGACACGGTTTACGACCGCACTGAATTGGTGCAATCGGTTATCGGTACGGTAAAGCACAACCTGATAGCCGGAGCCATATTGGTAATTGTCGTGCTGTTTCTGTTCCTGGGGAACCTCCGCGCCGGTCTGATAGTTGCCCTCGCTATCCCACTCGCCCTGATCTATGCCTTTTTGGGAATGTACGCACTTGCCATCGCCGCAAGTCTCTTGAGTCTCGGTGCTATGGACTTCGGTATCATCGTCGATGGCTCTGTGGTGATGACAGACAACAACATGCGGAGGTTAGTCGACGAACAGAAGCGCCTGGGAAGGCCTTTGAAAAGGGCTGAACGGCTCCAAATCATCCTCGCTTCGAGCAAAGAGGTCGTGCGTCCCATCGTGTTCGGCATGACCATCATCCTCATTGTATTCTTTCCTATTCTTACTCTGGAAGGCATTGAGGGAAAGATGTTCAAGCCCATGGCGTGGACCTTCATGTTCGCCATGGTCGGGGCCGCTGTGATTGCTGTGACCCTTTCTCCTATCTTGTCCTACTACTTCCTTCCTCGAAGGGCCAAGGAGAAGGAAGGCTTCTTGGAGCGAGTGCTGAAAACAGGATACACCTTCCTCATCTCCAGAGTGTTGCGCAGGAAACGAATTCTCTTCGCTTCGGTTCTGATCTTACTCGGCCTGACGGCCTTTGTTGGCGCTAGACTCGGAGGCGAGTTCGTCCCCAAACTCAGCGAAGGAGCGATCGTCATCAATACGATACGTCTTGCGGGAGTCTCAATCGATGAGTCGGTCGACTACAACACGCGGATCGAAGCCCTCCTACTGGAGAACTTTCCGGATGAGATCAGACATGTCTGGAGCCGAATAGGGACAGCCGAAGTGGCCACAGATCCCATGGGCATCGAGCTAACCGATTTTTTCATCGCCCTTAATGCCAGGGACCGATGGACGCGTGCCCGGACCCAGGCCGAGCTGGTTAGACAGATGGAGGAAGTGGTTGACGACTTACCAGGGCTGAACATGATCTTCACCCAGCCCATCGAGATGCGCCTCAACGAGATGGTTTCCGGCATACGCTCGGATGTAGGTATCAAGGTTTTCGGGGATGACTTCGACACGCTGGCTGGTCTGAGCGATCAGATTCAGGGAATACTCCTGACCACCGAAGGTGCCTCTGATGTGGCCGGGGAGCAGGTTACGGGCCAGCCAACCCTTCAGATCGTGGTGAACCAAGACCAGCTCGCCCGGCATGGCATCCCGGCGCGCAATGTCCTTGACTTGATCGAGACTGTCGGTGGGCATCGGGTGGGTGACATTTTCGAGGGACAAAGGCGATTCCCTTTGGTGGTGCGGCTGCCCGACGAGCAACGCACAGATGTTGGAGCCCTGGCTAACACCTTGATCCCGACGGAAGCTGGCCCGCTTTTGCCGCTCCGCCGGTTGGCCCAAGTGACGGAAGTGGAAGGACCATCGACCATCAACCGCGAGTGGGGCCGTCGTCTAATCAAAGTACAGTGCAATGTCAGAGACCGGGATGTTTCCTCGTTTGTGAAAGAGGCGCGATCTCGCATTCAGCAAGAAGTGACATTGCCCGAAGGGTACGTGATCGAATGGGGAGGTCAGTTCGAACACCTGGAACGTTCCAAGCTCCGATTCACGATTGTCGTGCCCCTCACGCTGGCGCTCATCTTCTTTGTGCTGTACTTCAGTCTGAAAAGCTTGAGCGACGTGCTCATCATCTATACTGGCATTCCCTTCGCAGCTATAGGAGGTGTGTTTGCCCTGTGGGGTCGGGGGATGCCCTTTAGCGTGAGCGCTGCGATTGGGTTCATCGCTCTCAGCGGCATTGCCGTGTTGGACGGACAGGTGCTGGTCTCCACCATCCGTACTTTGCGAAAGCAGGGGCTTCCATTGGGTGAGGCGGTGATAGGCGCGGCAAAGCAGCGTCTTCGGCCGGTACTGGCAACATCGATCACCGATGCGGCAGGTTTCATCCCAATGGCCATTTCGACAGGGGTGGGAGCCGAAGTACAGCGCCCTCTCGCCACGGTGGTCATCGGCGGTATTACTACCTGCACTCTTCTGACGCTGTTCGTGCTTCCGACACTGTATCTTACTCTAGGTAAGTGGATGGAGAACAGAGCCGGCCTTTATCCCAATAACAGGCAGGACGGGAGTGCACCCTAGATCGACATGGTGTGCCGGCCCATTAATACTGCAACTCATTATGGGCGCCTTTGCCACGGCGATAATGCCTGGTTGGCTCCTTTCAGCAGATCTAACGAAAGACATATCCAGGAGTTGACAGAAATCGACCGGAGAGTGGAGAAGCTGAGGCGTAGGCTTGAGAGGCAATACGATGCCTTAGAGTCCGTCTATTGCCGTCGATGCTCCAGAGATCAAGTCCTGGGTGCAGGATCGAAAGGCCATCCTCCGCAAGGGATCTATCATAGCGCAAGAATCCTTCCTTAGCTCCTTCATCGAGAAGGTCACTGTTAAACGGAGAGAGGCCGCCATAGACTACACGATCCCTAACCATGGGGCTAACATGCAATCTCCTACCAAGGAAGTTCTACCTTTGATACAGAATGGCTCCCCAAACGGGACGACTTTCGCAACTTTCTGATGAGCGAGGAATGTGTCGAAATGGGGGAGCTGATCGCCAATCTGGCATGAGAATACAGATCTGAACTTGCGGTCTTGCTGAGACTAACGGAAAAGCTGAGCCGCGACGCCGGGTTTACGGAACCACTATTCTGGACAAATTCACCAACAAAGTCAAAAAGCCGCGATACACTGAGCGCCGAAGGCGCTGTCGGCTCCAGCGGGTGTTGGGCACCCATATCATCTCATCAACCACCGTGGAAGGCTATAACCACCTGAACAACTTGAAATGAGTCGTAAAGAGCGTGGCCAATTATCATCGGCCAAACGCGTCCGAATCGATGGTAGTACCAAGCGTAAAGCAAGCCCTGCAGGGCAATTGCGACAGCATTTGCTGGGCCTTGATATATGTGAACAAGCCCGAATAAGGCGGCGGAAATAAGCATAATAAGCCGGCGCACGGTTGGCTGAGACCAAATCGTCCATAAGCGATTTAGCATAAATACGCGCGTCAGTTCTTCAAACGCCGCTACACCTAACCAAGCGACAGGACCAAGCCATATTGCAAGCAATAATGGGTTGTTCACGATACCGCTAAAAAGGGTTATGAGTTCTTCCGCAGGCGGACTGGATGTACGAGGTAACCAAACTGACTGGAGAACTTGCTGGAGTAACCTTAAGGTGAGGAAGACAATTGCAAGGAGAATTCCTGAAAGCACATCTACATACCATTTGCCGGATTTTAAGTTCAGGCTGGTAATGCGCTCTCCACATATGAATCGGTAAACGAGTAAAATCAGGACGACGTTGCCACCCCCGAGGAGCATGGGATATAGAAACAGCTCCTTGAGCGTGATTGTTTGCAGAGTCAAATGAGACCATAAAGCGAAAACATAAAGCGGGACATAGACAACGATTACAGCCAGAATTTGGGTTATAGGGCGTCTTTGCCAGGGCTGCTTATCAGCAGTGGTTGAGGGTGTTATAGGTTTACTCATTGGAAGATAATCTCACAAATGTTGTGCCTGATAGCCCACCCAACTACCTCTTATACTGATCCTGTCAACTGCATTATGGACGACTGCTGCATCAGTATAACACTCAGTACTCGGTTTCTTATAATCACCTGAATCCCAAGCAGTTGTCAACACAACTGCTCGCATGATGCCTGTTAGGCTGTTTCCGCCCAACTCCGCGCCAAGTGATTTCACCTCGAGGCCATCGGGCTTTCACTGACATGTTCCGCACAGGTCCCCAAACAGAACGATCTTCGCAACTTTCTAATTAGTGAGGAGTGTGCCGAAATGGCAGAGATGGTTGCTAAAGTGCTAAACTTTTGAGACCCTTATGTGCACTACAAGCGAGGAGGAGACACTCAGGGCGGGAGAGATCAATGATCATCGATGGCCATGCGCACGCATGCGGCGAGTACCTGTCTACGGCCAGCATCCTTAGGGTGTTGGAGGCGACGGGGGTTGGCAGGGTTGTGTTGACTCCGGGGGAGCTCAACAGCGATAGAACCTACACCTTCCCGAATATGGCAAAAGTGTTTTCTACGTGGGACTTAGTGACTCTCTTCAATCTAGTGACAAAGGTCACGGTTTCAGTCACCCGCGCCGCACGACATATCGAAAGAGGAAATCAGTATGTTAGGTCGCTGGTCGACGAGTGCCCTGACCGGATTATCCAGTGCTACTGGGTCCAGCTGTCCAACCCCGGCCTTATGGACCTGTTGGAGGCCAGGCTAGAGGCATGGCGGTTCAGGATTATCAAGCTTCACCAGTGTTGGGACTCGTTCGCTGTTGACTCCGATGGGTTCGATAGGGTTGCAGCATGGGCAACCGATAAGGACTTGCCAATCTTCTTGCATCTCTGTTCGAAGAATGAAACCCTGAAACTGATCCAGTACAGTACGAAGCATCCAAGCACGAAATTCATAATCGGTCATCTCTATGGTCTCGAGCACTACATAAGGTCTCGAGCGAATCTCGTCAATGTGTACTTTGATATTTCGGCACCACTATTGGTCTCAACTCTACGGCTGAGAAAAGCGATAGACCATTTCGGTGCGAGGAGAATCATCCTCGGATCGGATACACCCTATGGGAGGGACAATCTGAAGCTGAATCTGCTAAGGGTCAGAGCGCTCAAACTTTCGGATGAGGACGAGGGGATGATTCTCGGTGGGAACATGAAACAGCTCTTGAAACTCCAGGCGTGAGTTACGCGCTGATTCCGAATCCACACCGTCGGATCGGGCGGCCGGAGCCATAGGACGAGCACGCAGTCACTTCAGTATATCAATCGCGTATTCGAGTTGCCTGTCTCTTCTTGCCGTGATGTCAGATTCTGTCTGGATGACCCGAATGTCTGGAGGAACTCCCAGCCATTCAATCATCTGCCCGTCATAGCGCTCGAAGTATCCAGTGGGCGTGCTGATTAGTTTGCCGCTCGGTAATTCGTAATCGCTGACAAGCGCCGGCGGATAACTCGCTCCGGCGCCGCCGCCACCTCCGGTGGTATCGCCAACCGCCGTTACATTTGGCAGCTGCTTCAGAACTTCAGTGCATACTTCTCCTGCACTGAATGTTGAGCCGTTTATCAAGACCACCACTGGATTTGTGTAAGTAAAGGATCCTCGCGGTTGAATCTGGCCCGGAGTGACCAGCTCTCCCAGATAGTACAGTCGCGGCCAATCGATCGATGAACTCACGAACCAGGTGACAACAGCCTCGACATTCTGCAACTCCCCGCCTCTCTTCTGGCGGATGTCAATGATCAGTCCTTTGGTATATCTGAGATGCTCCATAACCGCAGGGAACTCATTGATCAAATAGTCTTCATGAAAATCAGAAAGAAACACGTAACCGATATTGCCCGGCAGGATTTCGTATTCCGCACTCTCGCTCCCTGTCACACGTAGTTTTTTATCGAAGTACTTCCTCACTACAAATGGACTGTAGGCGTGCCGGTCCTTGAAATGCCTCTGCGGATAGAACGGATACACCTCACCACCGCCGTCGGTATGATAGTACACATGTCCGTCTTTCAGTTCCGCCAGCAGATCATTCAAGACGAGATAGAATTCATCACCCCTTGCAGCCCCAACCCTTTCAAGATATACAGTGTAGATCGAATCCCAGTCGATCGTTTTGAATTCAAGAAACGGATATACATCGTTCACCCTGCTCCAAACAGCCTCGAAGTCTTCCGTATTCTTGTTCGCGTCCGGCGCCTTGACGATCATGTCTCCACAACCGACGATCAGGCTCGCCAGTACAAAGAGTGAAATGTAATCTCGTCTCGCCATGCTATGTACCTATTCAGAAGCCATAGGTCAATCCAATGACCAGGTTGTCACTTGCGGATAGAAGCGAATCCCAGGCACTCACACGCGTCATCTCAAACTCATAAGCAAGCGTTACAGAAAGTCGCCTCGCTATTGAGTACCGCACCCTGAGTTCGAATGCAGAGTTCAAACCTGAAGACGTGTTCAGGAACTTAGTTGCAGAATCATCATTTTCCTCGGTATCAACAAGGCGGAAACCCAGGGACAAGATCGTCAGGTTTATGGACGATTCCAGCTGCAGATTATTCCTCACCGGATAGATGCCGTTTACGTTGATTCCTACAGAGAACAATCCAAGAGCTGATTGAGCATAGTCAAACCCTGAAACCGCGATGTTCTGATCATTATAGAAAAAGAAGATTTCCGTCGAGGGACCAAGCCACAAATGTAAATCCCTGTGGAATAAGGAAACAGCTCTCAGGGGATAAAGAAATCCCTGATTGAGACTGAAATGGGTGATGTCGGTGGAGACATTGTAGTTCTCTATTTCATCCGAGTTCCGGTAGGTCATATCAAGATGGTAGATACGTGTATCATGATGTCGTGCCCAGCGAATGGAATAGCCCGGGAGCGTACCCGTGTATTTCTCCTTCGAGATGTATTCGTCCTTCACC
>JALGZP010000152.1 GCA_025774845.1 bacterium | reverse complement strand
GGGACATCTGCTACAGGCCCTCGGCCGCGATACGGAGCGCAACGCCTCGCCGTTGGAGCGGAGCCTTTTCCCCTTCTTCGCGGACGAGTACTTCGTGCTTGCGTACCTTACAGGTGGCGGGGCGGAGAGTCTTCGAGCTCTCGGCAAGTGCTACTCGCTGAGTGGCGCCAGCGTATTGGCGCACGGCACGTTCCGTCTCTCCGTGGAGCAGGAGCCGGATGATCCTGACCTGGTGTTTTGCGCGGGTGTCGAGAGTCTGAACGTCTTCCTTCGCAGCGAAGGCCTCGAGCTCCTGGCAAGAGCGGTTCGGCTCGAGCCCTCGCTTCGCAACTCGTTGCACGACCTGCCGCTTCGCCCGGAGGAGCTGGACGCCCTGCTGGCGAGTTAACGCATCGTCGTGCGCCCCTGCTAAGGACGGCAGCCAGCCTGATCAGGATTTACCTCGGCGAATTAGATGATACATTCCCCCGGGCCACCGGAATTCTTGAGTCAGCGTAGACGTTCTTGAAGAGTGCGAGAGGAATGCAGTTGATGGAAATGTTCTTCGATCCGAAAGGAATTGCCCTGGTCGGAGCTACGGGTAGCCCGATCAAGAGCGGGTATCGAGTGCTCAAGAACCTGATAAACGGATTCAAAGGCGGAATCTACCCGGTGAATCCGAATTATGAAGAGATAGAAGGGTTGGCCTGCTATTCATCTGTTCTGGCGGTTCCCGATCCGGTGGATCTCGCCATAGTCTTGGTCCCGGCGCTGAGGGTGCCTCAGGTGATTCGGGAGTGTGCAGAACGAAAAATCCCGGGCGTGATGATCGAGTCCGCAGGGTTTGCCGAGACCGGAGAGGAGGGGAAAGCGCTTCAGGAGGAATTAAGACAGATCAACCTGGAGACGGGAATACGCCTCTGGGGACCGAACTGCATGGGGTTGGTGGATGCGGTTCATGATCACGTTTTCTCGTTTGTCGTCCAAAATATCCGCGATCAGGGGTTTGTGGGTGGAGATGTTTCGCTGATCGTGCAGAGCGGGTTTCTGTCCGCTGGATTCCTGGTTGACATGATGAGCCATGGAACCATGGGAATAAGCAAGGCCTGTTCCATCGGCAATAAGGTGGATGTGGACGAGTGCGATCTTCTGGAATACCTGCTTGACGATTCCGACACGGCGGCGATCGGCCTTTATCTGGAATCGATTCCCGACGGGAGGCGGTTCATGGATTTGTGCCGATCTTCCACAAAACCGATCGTGGTTCTGAAGGGGGGCAAGAGCACTGTAGGGGCGGAAGCTGCGATGAGTCATACGGCCAGTCTTGCCGGGAATAGAGCTGTGGTGAGCGGTGCCCTGGCACAGGCCCGGGTGGTGGAGGCTGACGATTTTAATCAGATGATGGACATTTGTCGTGCTCTGGCCAGGTTCCCCGAGGTGTCGGAAGAGAGCCGGAGGCGGGTCGCCATTTTGACTCCCAGTGGGGGTGCCGGGATTGTTTCTTCGGATTTCGTCGATCAGGTCGGGCTCGAGCTGGCCGACCTTTCTCAGACGACGCGGGATACTCTGAGGACTGTCTATCCGGAATGGATGCCGGTTTCCAATCCCATCGACATCTGGCCCGCGATAGAGCTCAATGGAGCCGAGGCTTACGTTACAGCCTTCGAAGCTCTTTGTGCAGATCCCAACGTGGATGCGGTGTTCTTGCACCTTTTCGCAGTGGGCTTCGTCAGGGACAATATTTCTCCCCTGGGAGATGCGGTGCGTTCCAGCGGAAAGCCGGTGTTCTGCTGGATCATGGGGATGCGTGAGCTGGTGAATAAGGCCTGGAAATCTGCTCGTGAGCAAGGTATTCCCGCGTTCAGGGAGCAGTACAGAGCTGCCGAATGCATGGCGGCGGTGCTGAAGCGAAAGAAGGTCGTCGAACTCGAAGTCCCTGAGGTATCTCTGCAAGGAGCTATCGCACTCCCGGAGAGGTTGGGTCAGCTTCTGGGGGATGAAAGGGGAACCCTCGACGAGCATCTGTCGAAGCAGGTCCTCGCCGCTGGTGAGATTCCGGTCGTAGAAGAGAAGATCGTTTCCTCCGAAGATGAAGCGGGAGAGGTTGCTTCGAACCTGGGCTTTCCCGTGGTGATGAAGGGTCTTTCTCCGGGGAAGATCCACAAGACCGAGCTGGGGCTGGTGCGCCTGGGAATCGGCGCGGCTGAGGAGGCTGCCGAGGAATTCGAGCGCCTGAAGCGGACGATGGACGGCAACGGGGTGGTCCTGGTCCAGAAACAGATCCGGGGGGAGCTGGAGCTGATCGTCGGGTTGGTGCGTGATCCCCAATTCGGTCCCTGTGTCATGTTCGGGCTGGGAGGCGTGATGGCCGAGGTGCTGAAGGACTCGGCATTTGCCGTCGCGCCCCTGACCAGGTCCGACGCTCTCGATCTGATCAATCGCTTGAAGGCCCAGGAGCTTCTGGACGGTTTTCGAGGGGCACCTGCGGTGGACAGGGAGGCTTTGTCCCGGATCCTGGTTCGAATCGGGGAGTTGGGGTGCGCCTATCCACGGATTCGCGAGATCGACATCAATCCCCTGATCCTCAGCGAGGGCAAGCCTGTGGCGGTGGATGCGTCGGTGATCTTGGATAGTTGATTATTAGCCGGATTGCTGCCGCCGGGATCGGTGGTTTACGGAAGCTTCTCGTACGCCGCTTCTGCGCGTTTCTCGTGACCTGGTACGTTCATGTGAAGACCATCAGGCATATAGTCATCGGGGAACACCATGGACGAGTTGAAATCAATGATGTTCCCTTCCGCAAAGCTGGTCCCTATCAGATCATTGAGTTGGTCGATCTTTTCGTTGACGGGAGCCGGATCTCGGTCCTCTTCGAAAGTCGGAGGTGTGAGTGCAATGAATACGAGGAGGCCTTCCGCTCCTGCG
>JALGZP010000001.1 GCA_025774845.1 bacterium | reverse complement strand
GATAAGACCCAGGATCTCTCCAGGATCGACGGAAAAGGTCAGATCCTTCACCGCAGGTTTGCCCGCGTAGGATTTGTACAAGTGGTGTACTGCAACCGCTGTCATACGATAGACCCCCACTTTTACTTGGATTAAGTCTACCTTCTCATGCGTCTTTAAGCCATCCTAACTGGACGGCTTTAGCGATCTCACCTACCATCCATTCATAGATCGCAGCGATCTCACCTACCATCCATTCATAGATCGCAGGGCAATCGGCCTGGATGTTCTTGATAACCTCGAGGACTTGGCTCCGGCGGACACCCTGTTCTTTCCAGGTTCTTCCTTTGGAGGCAAGATTCAGAAGAAAGGGCAGCAGACGATCAGCAACCTTCACCCACCTGCTTTCTTGAGTCTGTTGGTCTTCGTATTCGCGCCAGAGTGTCGCGACTTCATGACCGAGACTGCCATGTTTCTCTGAGAACTCAGATATGTAGGCGGTTTCGTCTGCCGTCTGTTTAGAGCGATCTGGATCATAGACCGATATGTCGCCTGCACCTATTTCACAGATATCGTGAACCAGTGCTATTCGGATTGCGTGATCAACATTGAGGTTTTCCGGCATGTATTCCTCAAGTGCAAGGAGCGCCAAAGCCAGGTGCCAGCTATGCTCCGCCGAATTCTCATTCCGCGATCCATCCGAAATATAGGCTCTACGATAAATGCTCTTCAGTTTATCGAGTTCCAGTAGAGTCTTGAAGTTCATATTCTCTGACTATCTCAATATCAGGGGATTGTCAACCTCCTTCCGGGAGCAATGGGGTTGACAATCGCCTGATTCTGGGAGTAACTAGAGGAAGTATCAAGTTGAGTACTATACGTACATAACGGGATCAGCATAAACAGTAGTTCTGAGGAGTAGCGATGCTAATGATCAAGAAATTGCTTATAGTTGTCCTTGTCTCGCTCAGTGCAACATGTGTTTCAACCCCTATTCCTCAAGGGCACTACGTTTCTTTTGACAACCCCACCGAGCTGCATGAGTACTTACGATGGCGTCCCGATAGAGCGCCGCTTCTTGCTGCGCATCGAGGCGGACCGAGTCCAGGATTCCCGGAGAACTGCATCGCGACATTTGAAAGATCCCTGCGTTTTGCCCCTTGCCTGATCGAGTGTGACGTGCGGAAGTCAAAGGACGGCATCATGGTTCTCATGCACGATCGGAGCCTTGAACGCACGACTACCGGGAAAGGCCTGGTGGATAGCCTGACACTTACCCAACTGAGCCAGGTGAACCTGCTTGACTTCAATCGAGCGATTACAGAATACAAGATACCAACCCTGTCAGAAGCGCTACGCTGGGCCAAGGGCAGAGCGATACTTGAACTTGACATCAAGTACCCCCTGACTCCACAGGAAGTTGTCCAGGCGATCGAGACGGAAGACGCACAAAGTTACGCCGTTCCCATTGCCTATGACCTGCGTACGGCGGAGCTCTATCACAGGCTTGATGACAGGCTCGTAATGTCCTGTTCTGCGAGAGGCATCGAGGGAGTATCACGTCTGCTTGCGAGCAGCATTCCCGCGGCGAATATCATCGCATTTGTTGGTTCATATGAACCGCCCGGAGAAGTCTATGCATTGCTGCACGAGAATGAGATCTGTGCAATACTCGGGACGATGGGGAACCTGGACCGCAAGGCGAGGCGTAAAGGCAACGAGACCTATCTAGATCTTCTCCGAAACGGGGCGGATATTCTGGCCACGGACGAAGTCGAATTGGCGTCGGAGGCTCTAACGAGGCACTCACAGAATCGGGTGGAATCGAGATGAGAAGTGATAATCAGAGAGCTGGAACGGCATGAGATCCGGGGAGTCTGGTCGCTGGATCGCGCCGAGGTGATCGACAACGTCTACTACCATGAGGGTGGCCGGTTGGTGCTCAAACCAGAACACTACGATATGGACGGCTGGCCACCGGGGGAGCCGGAGCAATACGGTCCCATCCTGCTCGGTTGCTTCGATCGCGGCGGCACTTTCTACGGAGCGTTTGATGGTCAGACGCTGGTGGGGGCGGTCGTGCTCGAGAGCAAACTGATAGGGCGCGCGGGAGACCAGCTTCAGCTCAAGTTCCTTCATGTGAGCAGAAGCTATCGCAAAGCGCGTCTGGGGCGTACACTCTTCGAGAAGGCCGTGGCAAAGGCCAGAGAGCTTGGCGCCCGTCGCCTGTACATATCATCTACGCCATCCGAGAACACGGTGCAGTTCTACCTTCACCTGGGGTGTCAGGTGACGGAAGAGGTCGATGAGGAACTCTTCGAACTGGAGCCACAGGACATCCATCTCGAGTTTGACATTCCGGCATGAGTTGGAGAGTGGCAGCTCGGCGTCACGAGGAGCATGATGGGAAATGGAAGAAGGCAACTCACGCTGATTTCAGATGTGTCACGAATCCTCGAGAGTGAAGTCCCAAAGATCGGAGAATATGCAGTGCGGTCCATTGTCCCGGGGGACAAACCGGCGCTGGCGGAGCTCTATCACGCATCATTTTCGCGCGATCTCGTTGCTGGCATGGATGACGCGAATAAAGAGATGGAGCAGGCTTTTCGGGGGGAATTCGGGGTACTGGACACGGAGGCATCACTGGTTGTCACGGATGGCGAGAGGCTCCTCGGTTCGATCCTGACGGTCGAGGAGGCACCCTGGCCGGATACCCCACCCGGCCCGTTCATCATCGATCTGTTCATTCATCCGGATACCAGACGGCGGGGACTTGCGCACTACCTGATTGCCGCCGCAGCCCGCGAACTGGCTCGCAAAGGAAAAGCAACTGCTGCACTTCGAGTGCTGTCGGAAAACACCGGTGCACTGCGTCTCTACAAGCGCCTGGGGTTCAGGCCGGCGGAGGAGTCCTAGAGTCGATTCCTTACTTCTTTCGCCCGGTGATCATCCAGACGTCCTCGCCTATGTTGCGGCGTTTGATCGATTTGAAACCGCATCGTCTCATATTGCTCACCAGTTCCCCTCGGGTCTCCAGTCCAAACCAGGAACCGGTGAACTGACGCAGAAGTCTGTCGAGCGGTTCGGTCCCGTCCACTGACATGAAGCGATCGACCAGCACCACCATGCCATCGGTCGGCAGGCTCTTATGCGCCAACCTCAGGGGACGCATTCCGACCGTGCCTATGTCACAATACATGACCACATCGTAGCCAGCTGGAAGCCGGTCATACATATTCCCGGCGAGCGTGCGGACCCTGCGGGAGAGCCCTTCCTTTTTTATCAGCTCCCTGGCAACCCGGCAGACGGGCCCTATGTCCAGGACACAGGCCTGGATGTGGGGGTTCTCCCTTGCGAGGGCCATCGACATCACCCCCGAGCCTCCGGCGACATCCAGGACTGCGTGAAATCCGCTGAGATCCAGATGATCGGCCAGGGCCTTCGCGTCCTCCTTGTGTATATGGTAGAGCATCTGCGTGAAGTCTCTCGCGTGCTGCGGATCGCGCTTCATCGATTCGATGTAGCTCTGCTTCTTCTTCCCCATAATTGACCAGCAGTCCTTGCCTGATCTCAGTACTGCCTCAAGGACAGTCAGCCCCTCAAAGTCTTCCACGCACTCGCTTGAGAACTGCCTGGTCCAGAAGATCGTCCTCTCAGTTATGAAATGCTTCTCAGCCAGGGCTGAATTCCAGTACAGTGTGTCATCCTTCCGCAGCAAACCCAACGAAACCAGAGCGTCAAGGAATTGGGCCAGGTATCTCCGGTGCACTCCGAGCATCTTTCCGATGGCAGTCACACTGAGCTTTCTGCCATGGAGCTTCCGGAAGACCTGCAGTCTTTCAGCTGCGATGACCACTCGTGAGGCCATGAATACGGTGTCCAGGCTTAGCTTCTTAAGAACCTTGCGAGGGAGTTTGTCCAGCGTTAGCTTCTCCGTCTCATCCTCCAGTGTGGTTGATCGATGATTTAGAGTTCCGCCTGAGTTTCCTGCGGATGTAGCGGACGACTCTACCTCCATTCAGATACACGTGCAGTGCCACGAGACCCAGTGTGATGTATGCGAAGTAACGATGAGGGACGAACTTCCGCAGTTCCAACTGGGACTGAATATAGCCCAGGACGCCTGTGATAATGATGAAGATCAGTAGGATGATACCGACCGGGTAGTTTAGGTCTTCGCGCTTCACAGCGTTCCCACGGCCTGGAGGTAAACAGCGGCTTCGTTGTGCCCATCCACCCCGATGAGTTCGTTTATCTTCTCGTCAAGAAAAGCGCCGACAGCCACAGAGCCCAGGCCCAACGACACAGCCTCGAGATAGAGATTCTGACTGATGTGTCCGGCTTCAATATACACATATCGAAAACCGCGCTCGAGATATGTGTGTCGGGTCCGGTTGAAGATGGCCGACATAACCAGAACCACATCCGCATCACCCAGCATTTCTTGATCCAGCCCGGCACCCGTGATCTCGTCTCGGAAGTCCCCGGATCTCACAAGAGCTAACCCGTGTTCGAGGACAGCATAATGATAGATACCCTGAGGCAAGTTCTCGACATTATGAACCACGACATAGATCTCAAATGGATACGTGGCGCCTGCTGATGGCGCAGTGCGCAGGTACTGATCATAGGTCTTCCCCGTTATCCCCTGGGCAGCGAACAGCAACTGTGATAGCTGGAGGCTGGTCATTGCATTTGTGGAGTAGTTACGCACGGACCGTCGTCCCGCAATCGCTTCCTCAAGCACCAACCCACGATATACCGGTTCAGGCAGCTCTATTATCTCCGCACCGGGATATGTCTTGTACTGGGGTGGTTCTTCCGGCTTGCCACGAAACGCATCTCCCAACGCTCCCAGCCACGTGAGCGACGTCTCATGATGGAAGCGTTCACCGATGCTGCGATCCTCATCCGACCTCTTCCCGGATCCGCACAACGTCTGACTCAGTAGTACAACAGCCAATAGAAACACAGGCAGGATGTACAAGAGCATCTTCCGCAGGCTTCTCATAGCGTGCCTCCAGACGGTTGACACATTCCGATGCGTGATGCATGTTCACTCCGCAACCTGAGTTTAAGCCTTCACCGTCGCTCTTGTCCATATCAACCACATCCTCCGCCTCCTTCCACTTCCCTTTAAAAGGCGTTGCACTGCCCGGATGACACCTGGGCACTTGACATACCGCACGGCCTGCAGTATAATGGAACCAACTGGAGAGAGAAGATTGTGATACGAACAACCGACAGTCTGAGTTCATACAAAGCTTCAGAGAGTGCCTGCTATCGCTGGTGCCGGTATTATTATTGGCCCTGGTTTGATAGTGGGCTCGTCACTATCTTGTCTCCAGGTTAGAGATAGCGCAGAGACACAGCCCACTATCAGAGATCTGATAGTGGGTTTTTTGTATTTGGCCGGAAAGGATCGACATGGAACGCGAATCTCTTCTGAGATCGATCAAACAAGAGAGGATCAAGCCTCTTAAGGTAGTAGTGGAGGAGATGCCCGCAGATCTCGAAACGCCGGTATCTGCCTTCCTCAAGCTCAGGGATTTCGGGGCAAAGTTCCTCCTGGAGAGCGTGGAGAGCGGCACTATTCTGGGAAGGTATTCATTCATCGGAATAAGCCCCGAGATCAGGATCACCACCGGCAAAGAAACCATGGTGCTGAGCGACCCGAGCGAGAGTCTCTCACTTCCCTGCCGGGATGGAGAATCCCCCCTGGCCATGCTCAAACAGATTCTCAGCAGGTTCAGAATCGAGAAGCCTGCCTCCTACCCTCGCCTTCTGGGGGGTGCCGTGGGATTCATAAGCTACGACTTCGTCCGCTTCTTTGAGACGATTCCAGATCTCTCACGCAGTTCGCCTGACTTCCCCCTCGCACTTTTCTACTTAACAGACACCTTGCTGGTCTTTGACCATCTGCAGAGAAAGCTCCAGATCATGTGCCTGGCCTCGGACTCTTCCGACAAAGCGGCCAGAGCAAAACTGCGCGGGCTGATCGATCTATTGAATTCACCACTCCACCTGCCATCCAGGAGTGTCACACCGCATACAGAAAAGGAGCTGCACTCGAATTTCACGGAGGAGAGATTCTGCCGGACGGTCCTCAAGGTCAAGGAACACATCGAGGCTGGAGACATCTATCAGCTGGTTCTAGCCCAACGGCTTGAGGGGCAGACGGAGGTGCATCCGTTCACGATCTACCGGGCATTGAGAATGTTGAACCCCTCTCCCTACATGTTCTACCTGGATTTTGATGACATCAAGCTGATCGGCTCATCCCCCGAGGCTCTGGTGAGACTGGACGGGAGCCAGGCAACCGTAAGACCCATAGCAGGGACAAGACCGCGAGGGAAAGATGACGAGGAAAGCGAGGCGCTTGCGCGGGAACTTCTGGCGGATGAGAAGGAAAGGGCTGAACACGTCATGCTGGTCGACTTGGGCCGAAATGACCTGGGTAGATGTTGTGAGTATGGAAGTGTGCGGGTCACAGACTTCATGAAAGTCGAACGGTATTCCCATGTTATGCATCTGACTTCAAATGTAGTCGGTGAGCTCAGGGGCGACCTGGACCAATTTGACCTCTTCCGGGCCACGTTTCCTGCCGGCACCGTCACCGGGGCTCCCAAGATAAGGGCTATGCAGCTGATAGAGGGCTTCGAAGATCTGAAGCGGGGTCCCTATGCAGGTGCGGCAGGCTACTTCAGTTTGTCCGGGGACATGGACTGGTGCATCACGATCAGAACCATAGTCATGAAGGGCAACAGATACTTCCTTCAGGCGGGTGCGGGGATCGTGGCCGACTCGATCCCCGAACGAGAGTTTGAGGAGACCATGAGCAAAGCAGCTGCTCTCAGGCGAGCGGTGGAAATTGCGGAGGGGGGATTGAGATGATCCTGGTCATAGACAATTACGATTCCTTCACCTACAACCTGGTCCAGTACATCGGGGAGCTCGGCCGGCAAGTAAGGGTCTGCAGGAATGACGAGATAAGCGTGGAAGAGGCGGGTGAGATCAATCCGTCACACATCGTCATCTCCCCCGGACCGGGTGAGCCGAAAGATGCAGGAGTCTCCAATGACCTGATCTCCGCGTTTGCTCCCACGACGCCTATCCTTGGGGTGTGTTTGGGGCATCAATGCATAGCGGCCGCGTTCAAAGGCGGAATCTCGAGAGCTGAGAGACTCCTACACGGTAAGACGTCTCCCATCTACCATACGAGCAATGGCATCTTTGAGGGGCTGCCTAATACCTTTGAAGCCACCCGGTATCATTCCCTGATCGTGGAAGAAACCACGCTGCCGGAATGTTTGAAGGTAGTCGCATACACATCAGAGGGAGAGATTATGGGGATAAGACTACAGGGGCTGCCCGTGCATGGAGTGCAGTTTCACCCGGAGTCGATTCTATCCAAGCATGGCAAGATCCTGCTCTCCAACTTCCTGAATTCGGAGGGATAGATGATCACACAGGCGGCAAAGAAGCTGATCGAGAAGCAAGATCTCTCAGCCGGGGAGAGCAAGGAGGTCATGAGGTTTATCATGTCCGGGCAGGCCACTCCGGTTCAAATGGCCGCCTATCTTACCGCGCTGCGCCTCAAGGGCGAGACGAGAGATGAGATCCTCGGTAGCGCTCAGGCCATGAGGGAGAAGGTGTCCAGGGTCGCGCATCATCAGGAGAATCTGTTTGACAACTGCGGAACGGGTGGCGACGGCGCGGGGACTTTCAACATCTCTACCACGGCTGCTTTTGTGCTGGCCGCCTGTGGACTCAGGCTCGGAAAACACGGAAATCGCTCCGTATCGAGCCGCTGTGGGAGTGCGGATCTGCTCCAGGAACTGGGAGCCCACATCTTACTGAGCCCGGATCAAGTGGGAAGATGCATCGACGAGGTGGGAATCGGATTCCTGTTCGCACCGCTTCTTCACCCGGCCATGAAGCAGGTTGCCCCGGTCAGGAAGGAACTGGGTTTCCGCACGGTCTTTAACGTCCTTGGCCCCCTGACCAATCCGGCGTTTGCCACGCATCAAATGATCGGGGTCTTCGACGCCGCCTATACTGAAACGATCGCATCGGTGGGTAACGAGCTGGGGCTGAAGAGGATCTTCGTAGTCTTCAACATGGAGGGTCTGGATGAGCTCGCTACCGTAGGGACAAACAGGGTATCAACCGTCCGTAACGGCCGGGTAGAGACATTCTTCATCGAACCGGAGGAACTCGGATTCAGTAAGAGCCGGGTGGATGACTTAAAAGGGGCGGGTGCTGAGGAGAACGCACGGATAACCCGTGCCATCCTCAAGGGAAAAGAAGGTCCGGGCCGTGACACTGTGATCCTCAATGCAGCCCTGGGTCTCATGGCAGGTGAAAGTGTCGAGACCATCGACGAGGGGATAGAACTTGCCGCCGGGGCCATAGATTCGGGGAGGGCACTCGCCAAACTTGAGACGTTCATAGATTTCACCAACGGGTTTAGAGATGTTAGCTGAAATCCTATCGCAGAAACGCAGGGACCTGGAGAGCATTGATCTTGTATCCGAGACCGAGAGGATGAGAAACCTGGCCTCTCAATCCGGTCCGGTAAGAAGCCTGAGGCAAAATCTGACCGAGGAAAGGGAAGTCTCATTGATCGGAGAGATAAAGCGCCGTTCACCCTCACGAGGTCTCTTGGCCGAGAACCTGGATGTCGAGAAGGTCACGCGGTCATACGAGGAGGCAGGGGCAAAGGCCGTATCTGTTCTGACGGAGACCGTTTTCTTCGGCGGATCGGTCGACGATCTCAAGACCGTCCGCAACTGCACGGAGCTGCCAATCTTGAGAAAGGACTTCGTGCTCGAGGAGTTCCAGGTCTGGGAGGCAAAGGCCCTAGGCGCGGATGCCATTCTCCTGATTGCTGCCATACTGGACCCGGAAACGTTACACAGACTTCATACTCTGGCCGGCCAGGTTGGTCTGGAGGTTCTACTCGAGGTTCACACCGAGCAGGAGCTTGAAGAAGCGCTCAAAACAGGTCCCGAGATCGTGGGAATCAACAACCGGGATCTTACAAGCTTCGAGACGGACCTCGAAGTGACGAAGCGGTTAAGACCCCTGGTTCCCCGCGACGTGGTCTGCGTCAGCGAGAGCGGGATAAAGAGCCGGGATCATGTGCTCGGAATGCAGGACCTGGGGATTGATGCGGTTCTCGTCGGAGAGGAGATAATCAGTAGCCCCGATCCAGGCCTCCGGATACAGGATCTCCTCGGGAGGGTAAAATGACGAAGATCAAGATCTGCGGACTCACCAACCTCAGAGATGCCCGCCTGGCATCCGAGCTGGGTGCAGATGCCGTAGGATTTGTCTTTGCCGAAAGCCCCAGAAAGGTCAGCCCCGAGGTCGTACAGAAAATGATCGAATCCCTGCCCCCGTTCATAACCAAGGTGGGCGTTTTTGCCGATGAGCGGGCAGACATAGTAAAGCGGATATATCACTTCTGCGGACTCAATGTTGTTCAGCTGCACGGAAACGAGTCGGAAGCCTATGTTTCGTCGCTTCCCCTTCCTCTTATAAGAACGTACAGGGTTAGGGATGACACCGTTCTCGACCGAATAAGAAACGACAAACCGGCTTACTTCCTCCTCGAGACCTATGATGAGACAAGCCTCGGGGGCACGGGAAAGCGGTTCGATTGGGATATCGGAGCGAGGGCGGCGAGGTTGGGCAATGTCATACTGGCGGGGGGACTTCGTGCCTCAAACGTCCGCGAGGCTCTTGAAACGGCAGGTCCCTACGGTGTGGATGTTTCCAGTGGGGTCGAAGGCCGTCCGGGCAAGAAGGACCCGGCCAAGCTAAGGGAATTCATTCAAGAGGTGAGAGAGTGGGACAGCCGAACCAACTAGGGTACTTCGGGGAATATGGGGGGCGCTTTGTTCCGGAAACCTTGATGGCTGCGCTTCTGGAACTTGAGCAGGCTTATGAGAAAGCCCGAAGAGATAGTGCCTTCAGGAAAGAACTGAACCAGCTTCTCTCAGGCTACGCGGGCAGACCCACACCTCTATACCTTGCCAGGAGACTGACAGAGAAGTGGAAAGGCCCGAAGATCTACCTCAAGCGTGAAGATCTGGCCCATACCGGTGCACACAAGATCAATAACTGCCTCGGCCAGGCTCTCTTGACGCGTAGGATGGGGAAGAAGCGAGTCGTGGCCGAGACCGGGGCGGGGCAGCATGGAGTCGCGGTGGCGACCGTGGCATGTCTCTTCGGCCAGAAGTGTACGATCTACATGGGTACTGAAGACATGGAACGGCAGGCTCCCAATGTCTCGCGCATGCGTCTCTTAAAGGCCGAGGTCATCCCCGTGGACTCGGGAAGCCGCACTCTCAAGGATGCCACGAATGAAGCCATGAGAGACTGGGTAACCAATGTTGACGCCACGCACTATATCATTGGCTCGACCGTTGGACCTCACCCCTACCCCATGATCGTCAGGGACTTCCAATCGGTTATCGGAAGGGAAGCAAAAAGGCAGATCAGGAAGCTGGAAACACGATTGCCTGACTTCATAGTCGCCTGTGTGGGTGGTGGAAGCAACGCGATCGGGATATTCAACAGCTTCCTCAAGAACCCGCGGGTCAAACTGATCGGCGTGGAATCATCCGGAGACGGCCTGGGCACCTTAAGGCATGCGGCTACTCTTAAGAAAGGAAAACCTGGGGTCCTCCATGGTAGCTACAGCTATCTCCTGCAAGACGGCTTCGGGCAGGTCCTGACCACGCACTCGATCGCAGCCGGCCTGGACTACCCAGGCGTCGGACCGGAGCACAGCTTCCTGAAGGACCTTACCAGGGTCACGTATGTGACAGTCACCGACAGGGATGCTATCTCGGCCTTCATTGAACTCTCAGAAACCGAGGGGATTATCCCTGCTCTCGAATCGTCCTTCGCACTCGCATATGCCAGGAGACTCGCAAGGAAGGTTGATCGCAAGGGCATTGTGCTTGTCAACCTGTCCGGCCGCGGTGATAAGGACCTGGAAACGGTCGAGAAGTTCCGGCCTTTCGGCCGGCATGGAGCGGAGAAAAGATGATCTCTATTTCCGAAGCATTTGAGCGATGCCGTACCCGGAAACGAAAGGCCCTGATACCGTTTCTCACGGCCGGCTTTCCTGAAGAAGGACTCTCTCTCAGACTCCTGAGGGAGTTCATCAAGGCCGGAGCGGACCTCTTCGAGATAGGTATCCCCTTCTCCGATCCGGTCGCGGACGGAAAGTCGATTCAGTATTCATCCCAGCGAGCGCTGGAAGGCGGCATGAACATAGAAAAGGCCTTTGGCCTCATTACGGCGGTTAAGGGCGCGGGGCAGGTCCCCCCTATCGTCATGAGCTATTTCAATCCGATCCTCTCATTCGGTGTCCGCAGATTTGTCAGAAAGGCAAGGGAGGTTGGAGTAAGGGGCCTCATCATTCCGGATATGATACCCGAGGAAGGTGAAGTGGTTGAGATGGCCTGCAGGGAAAACGAAATAGATCTGGTCTATCTGGTGGCTCCGACCTCCGGCCACAGCCGGAGACACACAATAGTGAACAGATCGCGTGGCTTTGTTTATCTGGTATCCGTAACAGGGGTCACCGGGGAAAGGACAACGTTACCCAGGTCTCTGAATTCCTGGGTTCGTCTGGTCAAGCGAGAGAGTGCTCTGCCGGTCTGCGTGGGCTTCGGGATATCCAGTCCCGAGCAGGCCCGGTCTGTCTCGAAGGTCGCTGATGGGGTGATTGTGGGAAGCGCGATAATCGATGTGATCAGACGGGGAGGCAGCTCCGGACAGATAGTCAAGCGAGTTGGTGAATTCATACGCAGTATGCGAGAGGGGATGGACGGTGAACATGTTTAGAGGTATCCGGGGAGCCGTGAGAGCCAAAGACAACACGAGAGCGGAGATACACTCGGCCACGAAGGAGCTCCTGCTCAAGATGGTCGAGGCAAATGATGTCAAGGTAACGGACATCGCCAGTATCCTCCTTACTGCCACCACAGATCTCAACGCGGACTTCCCGGCATACGCGGTGAGAGACCTGGGCTGGACGATGGTGCCGGTACTGTGTGCCCAGGAGATCGACGTGCCGCACCGCATGACTCGTCTGATCAGGGCGCTACTGCATGTGAACACATCCAGATCTCAGAAAGAGATCAGACATCAATACCTGGGTGAGGCCCGGGACCTCAGACCCGATCTATGCGGGGCAGAAGACGGGGGCTAAGATGATGATTGTCGTAATGAAGAGTGATGCGACCATCAAACAGGTGAGCGCAGTTATCAAGAAGGTCGAGGAGCTGGGATTCGTGCCGCATCTTTCCCAGGGCGAGGAGAGGACCACAATCGGTGTAGTCGGCAATGAAAGAAGAGTCGATCCCCAGGTCTTTATGGTCCTGCCGGGCGTGGAGGATGTTTTACCCATTCTCAAACCGTTCAAGCTTGCAAGTCGGGACTTCAAGAAAGAGTCCACAGTGGTAGCTCTCAACGGAATCAGGATCGGAGCTAAAGAGATCGTGGTTATGGCCGGACCGTGCGCCGTCGAGAGCGAAGAACAGATGCTGACTGTTGCGGAAGCCGTAAAGAAGGCGGGAGCCAAGATTCTGCGCGGCGGGGCTTTCAAGCCACGTACCTCTCCCTACAGCTTTCAGGGCCTGGGAAAAGCCGGGCTCGAGATTCTAAAGACAGCCAGGGAGCACACAGGACTCGCGATCGTCACGGAGGTCATATCACCCCGGGACGTGGATCTCGTGGCATCCTACACCGATATCCTGCAGATCGGCGCAAGAAACATGCAGAACTTTGCCCTGCTCGAGGCGGCCGGCAAAACCACGACTCCGGTGTTTCTGAAGCGGGGAATGATGTCAACTGTTGAGGAGCTCCTGATGTCGGCGGAGTACATTCTCTCCAATGGAAACGGCAAAGTGATTCTGTGCGAACGCGGTATAAGGAGTTTTGAGAAGTATACGCGAAACACGCTGGACATCTCAGCCGTTCCCGTCATAAAGAAGCTGTGTCACCTGCCGGTGATCGTGGACCCCAGCCATGCCACGGGCCAGGCCGATCTCGTCGGGCCCGTCGCCAAGAGTGCAGTTGCGGCCGGTGCCGACGGCCTGATGATCGAGGTTCATCCCGACCCCGAGCATGCAATGTCTGATGGGGCGCAGAGCCTCCGCCCTGCCGAGTTCGCCGAGCTCATGACCGAATTGAGGCAGATCGCTCATGCCGTAGGGAGATCGTTGTGAAGGGATTGAACGACATGAGAGTGCTGATCGTGGGTCTCGGGCAGATCGGCGCGTCACTCGGCATGGATCTCGTACGAGGGAGAATTGTGGGCGAGGTGATGGGATTCGATGCGGATAGGACCGTTGCCGGGAAGGCGGCCGGATTAGGGGCCGTGGACACGGTGGCTGATTCGTTGGACGGGGTGATAGGGACGGCAGACCTGGTGGTCGTGGCGGTTCCCGTCCGGGAGATCAAGAAACTGGTTCCGGTTGTCGGTCCTCATATCAGAAGCGATGCTGCGATTCTTGATGTCGGAAGCACCAAAGCCGAAATCCTCGAGACAGTGTCGCAACTGCGAAGACCTGTGAACTACATAGGCGGCCATCCTCTGGCGGGTTCTGAAGGGTGCGGACCCGATGCTGCCGGGAAGGGTAAGTTTGCCGGCACTACTTTTGTGCTCATCCCTTTGCCCGGAACCGAACCTCGATGGATCGAACTCATCGAGGAGCTCGTGACAAGCCTGGAGGCTCGACCGCTGACCATGGCATCGGAACAACACGATCAACTGATAGCCGTCACCAGCAGTCTTCCCTACCTTCTTGCAATTGCTCTGGCGCAGTTGGCGAGCACATATGCCAGGGAACACGCAGAGCTCTGGGACCTGGTCGGCGGCAGTTTCAGAAGTGCCACGAGAGTTGCAACATCTTCACCCGACATGACCCTGGACATGTTTCTGACCAACCGGACGAACATAGTGCGTGCGGCAAGTGAGATGATCAACGAGTTGTCACGTTTGTCGCGATTTATAGACGAAGGAGACGAGGCTTCACTGAGGGCTCTGATAGAGAAAGCAAAGAGTGAGATGGAAGTGATCCAAAATGGATAGCAAGTTCAACCCGGTAGCAAAGATTGAAGGGGCGATCGAGGTTCCGGGGGACAAGTCGATCTCCCACCGGGGACTGATACTCGGGGCAATGACCGAGGGAGAGAGCGTGATCTCCAATCTCTCGACCGGACGCGACTGTGCCTCTTCAATCGATTGCCTGAGATCGCTGGGAATCGAAATAGACGAGCGGGACGGGTCCGAAGTATCGGTACACGGCAGGGGGATTTCCGGATTCCGGCAGCCTTCCCAGGTTCTCGATGCTCAGAACTCCGGTACTACAATGAGACTTCTGTGTGGTGCCCTCGCCGGCCAGAGCTTCCGCTCGGTGATAACAGGAGACAGATCCCTCAGGAGGAGGCCCATGGAGAGAATCGTGGAACCTCTGCGACGAATGGGAGCCGAGATCTCTGCCAGCGCGGGTGATACCCAGGCCCCCATCATGATTGTGGGTAGACGCCTGTCACCCATGGACTACAGCGTGCCCGTGGCAAGTGCCCAGGTCAAGTCGGCGATCCTGATCGCGGGTCTCTTCTGCCGTGGGGAAACCGTAGTCAGAGAGCCGGTTCCCACACGCGACCACAC
The DNA here is from genome assembly GCA_025774845.1 of bacterium. Lineage (GTDB taxonomy): Bacteria > Arandabacterota > Arandabacteria > Arandabacterales > Arandabacteraceae > Arandabacterum. Next base: position 94,963 of record JALGZP010000001.1, on the reverse strand, counting down.
GGAACGACTGCTCGAATACCTTGGTGCCGATATCAGCATCTCTTCAGGCGCGATTGCCATAAAGGGAGGAACGGGTCTTACGGCCAGGGACATCTTCGTACCGGGAGACGTTTCATCCGCCATCTACTTCGTTCTTGCTGCAATACTCCTGAAGGACTCTTGTCTGCGGATAGTCAATGTGGGGCTGAATCCGGGTAGGACAGGCTGGATAGAGGCTCTTAAGCAGATGGGAGCAGACATCGTGATCGCCGGCACCGGCACCAGAAATCACGAGCCCTTTGGCGAAATCCGGGCACGATCGTCGGGCCTCAAGGCCATCGAGATCGGTCCTGAGATGGTGCCCTCGATCATTGACGAAATACCGGCCCTGGCACTTGCTGCCACACAGGCCGACGGACGGACTGTGATCCGGGGTGCGGGCGAATTGAGATTCAAAGAATCCGATCGTTTGAGAAGCATCGCGGTCGAGCTTAAGAATCTAGGCGCCCGCGTGGTGGAGACCGAAGATGGTCTGGAAATTGAGGGCCCCACCAGGTTGACCGGTACAACATGCCAGGCGCATGGGGATCATCGCATGGTCATGACTCTGGCAGTGGCGGCGCTCATCGCCCGGGGTCCGACTGTGGTCGAGGACGCAGAAGCGGTCGACATCTCCTTCCCCGGCTTTCTTGACCGGTTGTCCACTTTGACAGGGGGACAACATGTTTGACAGGGAAGCGTCAAGCCTATTCGGAATCATCGGAGCATCCCTGTCCCATACACGCTCACCTCACATCCATAATCACCTGTTTGAAAAGCTGGGATTGCCCCACCACTATCATGCCTTCGAGATCCGGAGCGAGGTCCTGGGGAAAGCACTCAGGGCAATCAGGGTGCTGGGAATAGCCGGCATCAACGTGACTTTCCCATACAAGGGAGAAGTCCTTCAGTACATGGATGAGGTGGATCCTGATGCTCATGCGACCGGTGCCGTCAACACCATAAGCAACGCTGCCGGGCAGCTGGTCGGCTACAACACAGACCTTCCTGGGATCAGGTCAACGCTTGAGCATAGACTGAAGATCGATACCAGGGGGAAGACCGTGTTCCTGATCGGAGCCGGCGGAGCAGCGAGATCGTGTCTATGGGAGCTGCTGACGGAGCGGGCAGGAAAAGTAGTGGTTCTGAACAGGTCCCTGGAGAATATCAAGTCCATGGTGTCGGCCTTGAGCTGCCCCGACGCGACGACGGAAATCGAGGTAAGATCCCTTCGCGACATTTCGGATTCTAGTTTCACGGACAAAGCCGATCTTGTCATAAACGCAACCTCTGCCGGAACCTCCTCGGTGGAGCGAATCATGAGATCTCTTGCCCCGAAGAACCTGGCTCAAGGTGTGAAGATCTTCGATCTCAATTACGGTGAGCGTGCACTGGGAGAGAGGAGTATGGGCGACCGTGTAGAGTATGTGGATGGGCTATACATGCTCGCCGTGCAGGCTGCCGAGAGCTTTCGCATCTGGACCGGTATAGAGATTGATCCCACAGACGTTTTCGATTACATCTCCGGAATACCGGATGAGAGGTGAATCAATGCTGAGATTTCTTACCGCAGGGGAATCGCACGGAATGGGACTGGTGGGGATAATCGAAGGGTTACCGGCGGGGCTTGCGATCAGGGAGCAGAAGATCAACTCCATGCTCAAACGAAGGCAGGGTGGTTACGGCCGTGGCAGTCGAATGAAGATAGAGACGGACAGGGTACGAATAATGAGTGGGCTTTACGAGGGGGAGACCATCGGGAGCCCCCTGGCTTTGTATATTGAGAACAAGGACTGGGCGAACTGGAAAGATAGACGAGGTCCCAGGGTAAGAATCCCCCGGCCCGGTCATGCCGACCTGGCGGGATCACTCAAGTACGGTTTTGACGACATCCAGCGCGTGATCGAGAGGGCCAGTGCCAGGGAGACCGCAATGCGGACAGCGATCGGAGCGGTTGCGGGACTGCTTCTGTCCGAGTTTGGGATTGCGGCAATCGGCCACGTCGTGAGAATCGGCGAGGTCTCTTCGAAGCAAGGACTCTCAGGCGTAAGGCTTAAGAAAGGGATCAAGACATCTCCAGTGTACTGCTGCGATCCCACAGCTTCCACACTGATGTCAGCCGAGATCGACCGCGCCCGTACAGATGGAGAAACCCTCGGCGGTGTCTTTGAGGTTGTTGTTACAAAGGTCCCGCCCGGGTTGGGAAGCTATGTTCACTGGGATCGGAGACTGGACGCCAAACTGGCCCGTGCCATTGTAAGCATCCCCAGCGTAAAGGGGATGGAGATCGGAGAGGGTACGGATAGCGCAAGTAAACGTGGATCTGAGACCCATGACCAGATCGTCGTCAGAAGCGGGAAGGTTCGGAGAAAGACAAACCGGGCCGGAGGCATCGAGGGTGGAGTCTCCAATGGGGAGAACATTGTGGTGAGGGGATTCGTGAAGCCGATACCTACGCTTGGGAGTCCCCTGGACTCCGTTGACCTGCGCACCAGGCGTAAGACAAAGGCTCCCCTGGTCAGGTCAGATGCCTGCGTAGTGCCGGCGATAAGCGTGATCGCCGAAGCCCTGGTTGCCTGGGAGATTGCCGAGAGTCTTGTGGAGAGATTCGGTGGCGATACGCTGAAGCAGATGAAGGAGAGCTACAGAAGATGCAGGCGAGAAAGCCGAACATAGTAATCACCGGTTTCATGGGCACGGGAAAGACCACAGTGGGACGTGAGGTAGCACGCAGACTTAACCGGGAGTTCTATGACACCGACCAGATCGTGGAAGCACAGGCAGGAATGACCATCGCCGAGATCTTTGATCGGTATGGGGAAGCGCACTTCAGAGAGATTGAGAGGGGTGTTATTGAGGGCCTTCTGGCCGGCAAGAGCGGGGTGGTGATTTCCACAGGTGGGGGAACGTTGCTCTCCCCTCTTGACAAGCGCCTCATGGACTCGGGTATCGTCTTCTGCCTGTCCGCAGGAGTCGAAGTACTGGAGCAAAGAATGTGTACCTCCATGTCGCGGCCGCTTCTTCAAGCCAGGGAAGCAGGAGTCAATATAAGGGCCCTGCTCAAAAGAAGAGAAAACCAGTACAAGAGGTTTTCTCATCAAATCGACACCTCGGACCTGTCCCCTGAGCAGGCCGCCAGCGAGCTGATCAGAATCTACATGGAGGCCATATAACCGGACGTAGGATACATCATGAAGATCAAAGTCAGAACGAATCGAGACGCCGACTCCTATACGGTTGAGATACGGGCGGGAATCATAGGCGAGGTGGGAAGTGTTCTAAAGAGTCGCTTGTCGGCGGAAAAGGTGGCTCTACTAACCAATGATAAGGTCCATTCGCTTTACGGTGACAGCCTGACGGGCTCACTTAAGAAGGCCGGCCTTGACAGTACGCTGATACTTGTACGAGATGGGGAACGTTACAAGAACGTCAGGACCTATGATCACGTCATTGACAGTCTGGTCGCTGCGAGGGCAGATCGGCACACGTTCCTCGTGGCACTGGGAGGTGGTGTGATCGGCGACCTGGGTGGTTTTGCGGCTGCGACCTACATGCGGGGAATCGCCGTCGTTCACATTCCCACGACCCTCGTGGCCCAGATAGACTCAAGCATAGGCGGGAAAGTCGCGATAGACCATCGGAGGGCCAAGAACCTGATGGGATCGTTCTACAATCCATCTCTGGTCTTGACCGATCCAGAGATCTTGAGCACCCTGTCCGGAAAGGATTTCCTCAACGGTCTTCTTGAGGCTGTCAAAACAGGCCTGGTCTGCCGACGGGATCTGTTCACCCTGATTGCGGGGAACCTTGATAGAATTCTGGCCCGCGATGAGAGTCTGCTGAGGCAGCTGATTGTCCGATGTGTCAGGGAGAAGGTGAGAATCGTCGAAAAGGATCCTTTTGACCACGATCTGAGAATGATCCTGAATTTCGGCCACACCGTGGGACATGCCCTCGAGACCAATCGGGCATACAGATCCATCAGTCACGGCGAGGCAGTCGGGTTGGGGATGCTCCTTGCAGTCCGGCTCTCGAGCAGCCTGGGGTATCTGGCCAAGACCAGGGCCTCGGAGATCTCCGAACATCTCGTGGGTTTGATAAAACCGGATGACTTGAGAAAGGTGGACCCGGACGGTATCTGGGAGACGATGACCCTGGACAAGAAAGGCAAGGACGGAAGGGTCCGGTTTGTCCTGCTAAAGGACATTGGGAAGCCGATTATCAGAGAGGTCGGCAAGCGGAGTTTCTTGAAAGCGATGAGGGAGCTATGACAAAGAAAATGAAAAAGAAGATCATGATCATCCACGGCCCTAATCTCAATCTCCTGGGAACAAGGGAACCGGAAATCTATGGAAAGATGTCGCTCAGGGAGATCAACTCCCGCCTGAGGACACTCGCAGGGAAGCGGAATGTGAGCCTGAAGATAGCCCAGACCAACTCCGAGGGATCCATAATCGATCTCCTTCACAAGGCCGCCTCCTGGGCAGACGGGGTTATCCTCAACCCCGGTGCCTACACTCACTATAGCTGGGCAATATACGACGCCATCAACGCGTGCGGACTTCGGGTGATAGAAGTCCACCTGACCAACATACATGCCAGAGAAGAGTTCCGCCACCGTTCGGTGATTGCCCCGGCCTGCCTGGGCCAGATAGCCGGTTTTGGATGGCGGAGTTACGTTCTGGCTCTTGAAGCCCTGCTTGAGCACGAATGACAGCACCCTGAAACCACCTACGAGACACCTTTGCAATCGAGACCCCTACCTGATATGCTCTCAGATGCAAATGCAATCTTACGGATAAGCTCGGGCATGGAGAAGACGGGATATGGCGACCAGAAAACAGAGGCCGAGACGTCGCATCACGGCTGAGGGTCTCTACAGATTCCGGCTGATAACTGATAGTCACATCTCACCTGCCGGTAAGTGGGTGGTTTATGCAGTCGAGCGGGTGGACAGGCAGACTGAGAAGAAGCATTCGAATCTGTGGATCGCGCCGACAAGCGGCGGCAGGCCTCGCCAATTCACCCATGGAGACTGGACGGACAGACTGCCGCGCTGGTCGCCTGATGGACGCTCCATCGCCTTCATCTCGAACCGGAAGGACGGAAAGCAATCCCAGATTTATCTAATCCCGTTCGATGGGGGTGAAGCACGCCGACTCACCAACCTCAAAGGGCAGTTCGGCAGTTTCGAATGGGCCCCCGACCGACGGCATCTGGTCATGAATTTCAGAAAGCCGGACAACGAGACCATTGAGCGGGAAAAGGATGAGATGAAGAAGAAACTCGGCGTCGTTGCGCGACACATGGACCGGGTGTTCTTCAAGTTCGATGGCGCCGGTTTCCTCCCAAAGGAGCACTGGCACATCTGGACGGTTGATGCGCGTACAGGCAAGGCAAACCAACTCACCGATGGCAACAGGTACGACGAGATTTTCCCCTCATGGTCACCTGACAGCAGCCGGATAGTCTTCGCCTCGAACCGCAGTCAGGATCCCGATCTTGAGTTTGATAACGTGGACCTGTTCACCATCCCGGTAAATGGCGGCCGCTTCCGCAAGATCAAGACGCCGTATGGAGATAAGTTCGCACCCGGCTTCTCACCCGACGGTAGACTGATTGCCTACTATGGCACCAGGGGCAAGGGTGAGTGGTGGCGAAACGTCACGGTCTGGGTCGTTCCCGCAAACGGTAAGAGTGACGCCCGGGATCTCACCGGACACTTCGATGTCGATGCCATCAGGTCCACGATTAACGACCTCACGGTGGAACCACCCCGCCGGCCACCGGCGTGGTCTGAAGACAGCGCCACGGTCTGTTTCACCGTCGGACGTCACGGACGCGGTGTTCTTTTGTCAGTTGGGGTGAACGGGAAGGCCCGCGAGCTTGACCATGTCGTGGATGAAAAGGGCGCTGTCCTTCAGTTCAGTATGGATAGTTCCCGGACGAAAGTTGCCTATCTCTACGGTGATATGCACCATCCTGTCGATCTTTATGTACAAGACCTCAGCTCGGGCAAGACCCGGCGGCTTACTGAAGTCAACCGGCCTGTTCTTAAAGGCTGTGATCTCGGCACCACCGAAGAGGTCTGGGTAAAAGGGCCCGATGGCAACGATCTCCATGGGTGGATATTAAAACCACCGGGTTTCAATCCCAGACGCAAGTACCCGTCCATCCTTGAGATTCACGGCGGACCCGCGGTGCAATACGGGAATCTCTTCATGCATGAGTTTTACTACCTCGCCGCGAGCGGCTATGTCGTCTTTTTCTCGAACCCGCGTGGCGGCCAGGGCTACGGTGAGAAGCACTGCAAAGCGATCTGGGGCAAGTGGGGCACGGCCGATTACGCAGATCTCATGGCCTGGACGGATTACGTTGCCGGCAAGTCTTACATCAACCGTAAGCGCATGGGTGTAACCGGGGGGAGCTACGGTGGGTTCATGACCAACTGGATCATCGGACATACCGACCGGTTCCGCGCCGCGGTTACGCAACGCTCCATAAGCAACATGACAAGCAAGTACGGTTCGGGAGACTATAACTGGGCACTGGAATACAGGTTTAAGGGGAAAACCCCCTGGGAAGCCTTTGAAGACTACTGGAAGCAATCGCCCATGAAGTACTTCGGAAATGTGAAAACACCGACGCTCATAATCCACAGCGAGCAGGATCTCCGGTGCCCGATCGAACAGGGTGAGCAGGTGTTCGTAGCGCTCAAGAGGCTCGGTGTCGATACCGAGATGGTGCGTTTTCCCGACGAGCCCCATGGCCTGTCCCGGGGAGGCCGGACCGATCGCCGCATCGAGCGGCTCAAACATATGCTGCGTTGGTTTGATAGATATCTTAAGTAGGTGATCCGTTATGAAGCTCTGTCCAAAGATCATACTCGAGGGCACACGTCTGACTCTCAAGACCGAGATCGCATTTGCACTCAACGAGCACTCTCGAATCGTTGGGAGGCGGTCGTACAGGTACCACTCCCCCATCATCTCCGCTGAATGGTGCGGGTTCACCGATACGCCCTGGGGCCGTGGACTCATCAATTTCCTGCCCGAGGAAGACGATCTGGCGCTGGAGACCTACCGGACCTGGGTTCGCCTGTTTGAGCTCTTAAGGTATTACTCGTGGATCGTAGACCGCTTCCACCTATCGACGCGCCTCTACCAGAAGAGAGTCCACATGCGCGACATCGACTTCACCTGGCTGGAGGAGCGGATCGTCCCCCTGGGCTTCCGGTTGGTATTCTGCGTCCGGCAGCGGGACACATTCGAAGCCGCGCTTGCCGAGCGGCTCAGAGTCTCCGGTAAGCCCAGCCAGTATAAAGACATCTCGGAGTTCATCGAGGAACAGGAACTCATGCGGGAACTCATCACCGGGTCAAGCATCCCGTCTATGGAACTGGACGTCTCGAGCGGCGATGTCGGGGCTGCCGCGGACAGGATTGCGGACTGGCTGGCCGCTACCGCTGGGCTAGGACCGCCGGATCAGGGTAGGTAGCCTGCAAGGAGGATAGAATGAAAGTCAGGAATGTATTGCTTGTTGCTGTGTCGGCTATGTTGTTAGTGATCTGGGCACTTGCTTGTGTTGCGGAAGAGAGTGAAAGCGAGGAGATCAAGCCGGTTCTCCTGGTGATTGATGTCCAGAACATCTGGATGCCGATGATGGCTGAGGAAGACGTAGCCTCTGCCCCACAGAAGATCAACGAGTCGATCGCCTTGTTTCGGGAACTGGGATATCCCATTATCGCGGTTTATCATACCGATCCCGAGCGCGGCCCCGAGCCGGGTACCGAACCCTTCGAGTTTGATGATTCGATCGCGATAACCGATGTGGATCAGAAAGTCATCAAGAACTACCCGAGCTCTTTCGTTAAGACCGATCTTGAAGAGATGCTTAGAGAGAACGATCGGAATGTCGTTTTTCTGTGTGGGCTGAGTGCAACCGGGTGTGTGCTCGCCACGTACTTTGGGGCGATGGAACGCGAATTCACGACACTCATGGTGGCAGACGCTTTGATCAGCCCGGATGCTGAACACACGAAGACGGTCGCGGACATCTGCTACTCCATGACGCTTGAAAAGGTGAGGGAAACACTGGAGGAACCGCTTCAAGAATGAAAATCGCAATCACAAGACAGGTCGGACCGAAAATTGGACAGGGTGAGCTGACGCATCTTAAGCGGGAGCATATCGACCTCGAGATCGCAGAGTCGCAGCACCAGAATTACGAGGAGTGTCTGGCAGGTGTCGGCTGCGAGGTACACAGTCTGCTTGCCGAACCGAGGCTACCCGATTCGGTCTTCGTCGAAGATTGTGCAGTGGTGCTTGACGAGCTCGCGATTGTGACCCGGCCTGGTGCGGAATCCCGCCGGCCTGAGATTTCGACCGTGGCCGACGCCCTGGTCCCGTATCGCCCTCTGGCCCGGATTGTGGCACCGGGTACGCTGGACGGCGGCGATGTTCTGATCGTCGACAACGACATCTATGTTGGCCTTTCGCAGCGCACCAATAAGTCAGGCCTGGAACAGATGACGACGCTTGTTGAGCCCCTCGGCTATACTGTGACTCCTGTGCCCGTGGAGGCATGTCTCCATCTTAAGTCGGCAGTAGGCCTGATTGGACCGCGTGCTCTTCTTGTCAACCGGGACTGGGTTCAGGCGGAGCTCTTCCGGGATGTCGATATGATGGATGTCGATCCCACGGAACCGCGCGCGGCAGGTGCATTGCTCATAGGAGAAACCGTGGTCTACCCGGCACGCTTCGCTAATACTCGTGCAAGATTGAAGTGCGCCGGCATCAGAGTGTTACCCATCAAACTCTCCGAGCTCGCCAAGGCCGAGGCCGGGGTAACATGTTGCAGTCTGGTGTTCGAAGAAAAACAACCTCGACGGGAGCCGGAACCGGACACGATATGAGAACTGTCGCAGTTCTGTTCGTTGTCACCTGCCTGATATATGTGTATCCGTATCTGATTTACCCGCTGGTGCTTCACATCCTCTGCAGGCAGAGACCGGACGGGTCCAGAGGTGAGTCTCCGCAGGTTGAGCGGGTGACCCACATTATCTGTGCGCACAACGAAGAGAAACATGTCGAAGGGAAACTTGAGAACGCCATCAAGGCGAGCGCAGGCCCAAAACAGGAGATCGTACTCGTCTGTGACGGTTGCACCGACGGGACCGTCGAGATCGCACGGGCCATTGCTGAGAAGCACCCTCAATTGACGGTCATGGACGTGCCGCGAATGGGAAAGAGCGCGGCACAGAACCGGGCGGTCAAGGAGACCACCGGAGATGTCCTCGTCTTCAGCGACGCCGACACCGTCCTCGGCAATAATACCGTTGAGTTACTCCTCCAGTCCCTTGAGACAGGTTATGCCTGCGTCGGTGCGAACGTGCAGTACGGGCAAGAGGATGCGCCCGATTCTGTCTATAACAGGCTGGAGGCAAAACTCAAAACCCTGCAGGGCAAGCTCGGCGTGCTGATCGGTGTGCACGGCGCATGTTATGCTGTTAGACGAGAAGACTTTGTCGAGCTCGAAAGCTCGGTGCTGTCCGATCTTGCACTCCCGCTTGAGATTCTGCTTAAGGGTCGCCAGGTTGGCTTCGAGCCACGGGCAAGCGTCCATGAAATATCAGAGCGGGGTGACTTCCGCCAGAATCTGGCAACGAGAAGACGGATTTTCTGCCGCGCGATGATCACGCTCCTCACCGGAGGGTACGTTGCGCGTTTCTTAAGCAGACCGGGGCTCCTGTTTCATCTAGTCTCGGACAAGGTTCCGAGAAGCTTCATCGGTACCCTCTCCCTTGTGATACTCATACTCGCGATGATTCTCGGGGGATGGGTGCTCCGCGCTGTGGCGGCATTTATCCTGGTAGTCGGTGTCGCGATGCTGCTCGCCGGGCCGGCGGCGAAACCGGGACGGGCCGGGAAGCTGGGAGCCGCCTCCACGTTTTTTGTCACCGTCAACCTGGCATCGCTCCTTGCCCTCTGGGATTTCATGCGAGGCGAAGACTACTCACGGTGGTGAGATGCTCTCCAGAAGAGCGCCACCGCTACCACAAACGCACACAGGTACCCCAGGCTCGACCCAAGGGCTGCTCCCCGGATGCCCAACACAGGTATCAGGAAGATATCGCTGACGACTATAACAACGACGGCGCAGAGGCTTAAGATCGCCGAGAGATGCGGCTTTCCCCGTCCGTCGAAGAAACCCGATATGATGAGCACCATACCGAGAAGAACTCCACCCGGAAGGAGCAGAAGCATCGGCATGTAGGAAGCCGTGAATTCAGGACCGAAGACAGCAGGGATGAAGCGCGGTCCGAGGATCACAAGCAACGCCGATATGAGAAGCAGCACGGGCAGCACCCGCAGCATGAGCTTCTTTGTACCGCTGACCGAACGGTCAAGCGAGCGTGTGGCAACCCTCGGCATCCACACCCATCCCACGGCCAGAGGTATGTACATCTGGATTTCAGCAAGTGCGGCAGAGACGCTATAGATGCCGACGGCTTCCTTGGTCATGAGATAGCCGAGCAGGAAGATACCGATTCTCAGATGAACGAAGTTAAGCAACATGGTCACGTTCGCCCTGAGTCCGTATGACATGAGTTTACGGATCCGCTCGGTGGAGGCTATGACATCAGGATGTATGTGTCTGAGGGCGAGTCCCCCGTTGATCACGCACTCAGTCAGCGTCACAAGGAGGAGCATGTAGGGTACCACAGCCATACCCCTGTTGAGCAGGAGCAGAAAGACACAACTGTATACAAGTGTCGTGACGGGTCGGGCGACGATACACACGTTATAGGAGGTGAAGTCCTTAAGACCCTGTAGCGTAGCTCTAAAGACGCGTGCAAGCCCCGCGGGCAGAACACACGCGAGAATAAGGGCAAGTGTAGAGGGTGAGATACCGCCGAGCAATCCGGGGAGCCTGGTACGTAAAGCAGCACCGGCCGTGACGACCACTACTGTCCCCACGGCGACGATCACGAGTCCGTTTCCGACAGTCTTCCGTCTGGAACCCTCTTCCCTCGCAACAAAATAAGCCACGGCCTCAGCAGCACCGATACTGGCCAGCAGTGCTGCAAGGAGGATCGAGTTATTGACGAGAGCATAGAGCCCTCTACCTTCGGCGCCGATGGTGCGCGTTATGATGACATTGGCGGCGAAGCTGAAGACGAGGACGCCCACCCTCGAACCTGCGGTCATGAAGTAGTCGCCCCATTCGGTGCCGAGGAGCGGGTTACGGAGTGACATGGGTCAGCTGAGTCCCAACGCTACCGGGCACACTGGGATTCGGTGAATTCGCAGATGAGGTGGCCGATTGCGATGTGGGCCTCCTGTATCCGGGGGACGTCGTCTGAAGGAACTGAGATTGCGATATCGGACATAGGAGCCAGTTTGCCTCCGTCACGGCCGGTAAGACCAACAACCTTGATTCCCATACCTCTAGCTGTTTGAGCCCCCCGCAGGATGTTTGGTGAGTTCCCGCTTGTGCTGATGGCGATAAGCACGTCGCCTTCACGGCCGAGAGATTCAATCTGCCGAGAAAAGACTGTATCGAAGCCAAGATCATTCGCCTGCGCCGTAAGAAGGGATGTGTTGGTGGTTAGAGCAATTGCCGCCAGCGGCGATCTCACCCGCTTCATCTTGACCGTCATCTCAGCAGCGATGTGCTGGGCATCGGCCGCGCTCCCCCCGTTGCCGCAGAGCATGAGCTTCCCCCCGGCCTTTATGCAATCAGCCGCAGCGGCACTCGCCGCCGCAATCTCATCCCGGCATGACCCCGCGGTTTCGGCGAAGACCTCACTTGCAGCTTTCAGTGAATCACTGATCCAGTCTCTGTCTGTCACCTGGCCGCCCCTTCCTTAAGCAGGTTCTTTCTCCGGAGATGATGCTTAACACCCTCCCGCCAATGAGGCAGAGCGTCAATGCCGGCCGCCTCAGCCACGGCGCTTCCGAGCACCGAGTATGGCGGTCGTTTCGCCCTGGTCGGATACTCCGAACCGGGTATGGCAGTTATATCCGTCTCGATACCTGCGAGCCCGATGGCATAAGACGCCACGTCAAACCACGTGGCAACACCCGTATTCGTCATGTGGAGCACACCCTCGACCTTGCGCTCGAATGCCTGCCGTATGCCCCGCGCCAGATCCAGTGAATAGGTGGGCGAGCCGCGTTGATCATTTACGACCTTGAGCACGGCACCACCGGACGCTCGTGCAACTATGGTATCGATGAAATTCTTGCCGTTGGGACCGAAAAGCCACGAGGTTCTTATGATGAGGTGTTTGCTGACAAGCTCCTGGACGTGGCGCTCACCCCGAAGCTTTGAAAGACCGTAATGATTGATGGGACTGGGCACATCGGTCTCGATGTAGGGCTCACCCTTTGCGCCGTCGAACACGTAGTCGGTGCTGAGGTAGACAAGATAGGCTTCGGCCTCGGACGCGGCCATCGCAATGTTCATCGCACCCACGGAATTGACACCCAGAGCTCTTTCAAGTTCGTCTTCGCACGCTTCCACATCCGTAAAAGCTGCGAGGTGGATTATCACCTGCGGGGACACCTCTCGTACTGCTTTTTGTGTGGGCTCCAGATCGACAATGTCGAAGTCCTCAATGTCGTATGGTGTGACTTCGTAGTCGGATCCAAGCACTTCGCACATGTCGGACCCAAGCATGCCCCTGGCGCCGGTGACGAGTATTCTCAGCATCAAACCTCCCTATTGAAGCTCGATCTGACCGTAGTCGCCCACCATAAACCTGTATGCCCTGGGTGGCTTCGCACGTTTCTCGATCAGAACGTTCTTGCCGACAAGACTGCTCTCGATTCTTCCACCAACGTTGACGATCCGGCTGTTCTCAAGCACTATGCTGTGCTCGATCTCGCTACCGCGGATCTCGACGCCGTAGTTGATCGATGTAAACGGACCAATGTATGAATCGGTTATCGTCGCACCCTCACCTATAACGAGCGGTCCCCGGAGCGTGCAGTTCGTGATCTTAGCTCCCTTCTCCACGATCACGACCCCATCCATCTTGCATTTGTCGTCGACCTCGCCGTCGATCCTGGTCGTAAGCCGCTCAAGCAGCATCCGGTTCGCCTCAAGCATGTCCTCGAGCTTTCCGGTGTCTTTCCACCAACCGCCTATTATCTGAAACTGCACATCGGAACCTTTCTCGATCAGATACTGGATGGCGTCGGTTATCTCAAGCTCATCACGCCATGACGGCTTTATATTATCGGTCGCCTCGAAAACGCTCTCATCGAACATGTAGACTCCGACCAGGGCGAGATCGGTCTTGGGTTGTTTGGGTTTCTCAACAAGCTTCACGACCCTGTCGCCCGACAGCTCGGCCACACCGAAGTTCTCGGGATTCGGTACATGCGCAAGCAGTATCTGGCAGTCGGGCGAATTGGCCTCGAACCTGTGAACAAAGTCCTTGATTCCGTCGATTATGAGGTTATCTCCGAGATAGACTATGAAACGGTCCTTCCCAACAAAATCCTGCGCTATCTTCACCGCATGAGCAAGTCCCAGCGGGGCTTCCTGCTGGATGTAGGTAGTCGTCACCCCGAACTTGCTGCCATCACCGACGGCAGTCTTGATCTCGCCTGCAGTGTCCCCGACGATAATACCGATGTCGGTTATGCCTGCCTCACGTATGGCCTCGATCCCGTAGAAGAGAATGGGTTTGTTGGCAACCGGCACGAGCTGCTTGGCACTCGTGTGAGTTATGGGACGTAATCTGGTACCTTTGCCGCCGCTCAGGATTAGGGCTTTCGTATCGACCAACTCCTTTCCACGTTCATGCTGAATGAACCGCAGCAGTGAATCCTTTAAGTGTCTCAGCGTTACCGCTCTTCTCTATGACATCACCTGTTACAACGAAGGACGCACCGGCCCGGGCAATCCGATTGGCATCGTCGGGAGTCTTTATTCCCCCTCCTACGATCACCGGGATGGAGACATAGTCGCTTACGGCCTGAACCATCTCGACAGGTACATGCCGGTCCGCACCGCTTCCCGCTTCAAGAAACACGAGCTTCATTCCCAGATACTGACCGGCCAGGGCATGGGCCATCGCTATCTCGGGTTTGCCCCTCGGAATCGCAAGGGACTGGCTCATGAACTGGACCGATGTTGTCTGTCCGGATTCGACCAGCATATAGGCTACCGGGATTACCTCGAGACCGTGACGGTGGATCACCGGAGCTGCCTTCACGTGTTCGCCTATCAGGAGATCGGGATTCCGTGAGCTCACCAGGGAAAGGAAGAGTAGTGCGTCCGCATGTGAGGACACCTGGGTCGCATCGCCGGGGAAAATGACGACGGGCACACTCGAGGCGGCCTTGATACTTCTGACGGCTTCCCCGAAATCGTGTCTCACGCACAGACTTCCGCCGACAAAGATGAGATCTGCATACGTGCTTATCATCTCTGCCTGATCGGCCAGCTCCGAAGCAGAGTACTTGTCCGGATCGAGAAGGACCACGTATCCGGCCCCCTTGGCGTCAGCCATCTTCAGCATGCTCTCGTATACTCTGTTCACCTCAGACCCTCACAATGTGTTTGATAAGCCCAAATGTGTTCGGCATGACCTTGACCAGGAATCTCACAAGCCGGAACGGATCGCCCCTTATCGTTTTGCCACCGGCAAGGTACTCACCGGTCGCATCGATCATCCTTGCGAGTTCCTTATCATCCATTTTGGATAGCACCTTTCTGACAGCGTACCTGATACGCCGGTCCTTGAGAAGCGATTTGAGACTCCCGGCGAACTCCTTTTCCAGGGCACGCCCATCGCTCTCCTTCGCCGCATACCTGGCCGCATACTCACCGGCCACGGCTCCCGACTCCATACCCGGCACGATTCCCGCACCCGAGACCGGATCGGTGATCCCGGCGGCGTCGCCGGCCAGGAAGACTCCTGACTTTGACGCCCTGGACGGGTCCTTGACCGTCGGTACGCCTCCCACCACGTGACTGATTATATTCGAAGAGGGACAGCGACACTGCTTGAACGTCTCAAGATATTCGATGGGCTTACGGTCACCGGCCACACCCGGGATGACACCGACACCGACGTTGGCAACTGAATCACCCTTTGGGAAGACCCAGGCATATCCACCGGGAGAAATCTCCCTTCCAAAGTGGAATTCTACCGTATGCGGGTCAACGTCGATCCGGGTTACCGTGTATTGTGCGCAAGAGAAGAGTTCTTCAGGCCGGAGGCAGTCACGTATCCCGACCTGCCTTGCTATCAAAGATTCAACACCGTCGGCAGCAACCACCGCTCCGGCCGTGATGGTCCGGGTTCGGCCCGGTGCTTCGACCTCAATCCGGACACCACCGGAGTCGAGCGGCCTCACAGTGGTCGCCCGGGTCCCCAGCCACATCTCGACACCGGCCTCTCCAGCCATACGTGAAAGCCCGTGAAGGAAGTTCCTCTTGTTGAGCACGTAACCGCATCCCCGCTCCGTGAACTCTACGATTTTCTCCCCGGGAGCAGACAGTTTCCCCCCGTGTATGGTTGTGGCTATCCATTCGGGTTCAAGTTCCAGCAGATCCGTCATACCGTCGGTTCCCACACCCTCCGCACATACGATATGCTCGCCGATGCGTGCGGTTCTCTCAATGAGCAGCGTGCTTACACCACTCATGGCTGCCGCCCTCGCCGCCCACAGACCCGAACAGCCACCACCGACTACGACGACATCGAAATCACGCAAAGGTCTCGTCCTCCAGGATGCCGGCCGGGCATACCTTGACACAAACAAGACAACCCGAGCAGATGGATCTATCCACTTCTACGGATTCCGGCATGTAAGAAATCGCCCTGTCGCGGCATACGGCACTGCAGAGTCCGCAGGTCCAGACGCACTTGATGTTGATATCCCGGTCTCGCGGCTCGCTATTTGACAAGACCTGCTACCACCTCCGCACACTGCTCAAGCGTGGCATTCAGCTTGTCCACGTTCTTGCCGCCCGCTTGGGCGAACGTATCCTTGCCTCCACCCTTTCCACCCACCATCTCCCCGAGCTTCTTGGCTATGAGCGACGCCTTGACGCCCTTCTCCCTGGCAATTGCAGGGTCGACTCCCACGACGATGATCGCCCTGTCCCCCACCGCACTGCCAACGCAGACGACACCATCCGGCAGCCGTTCCTTTATCTTATCGGTCAGGTGCTTGAGGATCTCGACGCTTGGAGCATCGACCCTTGCACCCACAACCTTGATGCCATCGATATCCTTGACACCAGCGAGTATGTCGTCGACCTCACTTCCGGCCAGCCGTTGCCTGAGCTCCGAGATCTCCTTCTCGAGTGCTTTGACCTTTTCTATGGTCTTGCGTGCCCCGTCACCAAGATCATGGACCGGTACTTTGAGAATCGACGCTATGTGTTCAAGCTCTCTTGTTGCATCCCTGCCGATTGAGATCGCAGCCTCACCTGTTGCGGCCTCGATCCTCCGCACACCGGCCGCGATTCCGGATTCGGACAGTATCCTGAATCCACCTATCTCACCCGTTGACCTGACATGGGTCCCGCCACAGAGCTCGCAACTCGTCTGCTCGATATCTATCATCCTGACCTGCTGTCCGTATTTCTCACCGAACAGCGCTATGGCGCCCCTTGCTTTTGCATCTTCAAATGCTTCCATGGAAGCCCTGACGGGGATGTTGTCAAGAACCCGGCTGTTCACGATATCCTCTATAGCAGAGACATCCTCCTCGGACAGCGGTTCGTAGTGCGTGAAATCGAAACGTAGTCTATCCGGGGCAACCAGCGAACCCGACTGCCGCACGTGCCCGCCGAGGACGGAGCGAAGTGCTGAATGTAGAAGGTGGGTCGCCGTGTGGTTCCGCTGGCTTGATTTTCTCCTTCCGATATCCACTCTCGCAACAACACCCTCACCGGCTTTGAGACTTCCTTTGGTCACGACGACGCGGTGCGCGATCTTGCTTCCACCCAGCCATCTGACTTCCTTGACCGTACCTCTGCCGGTGTTTCCGACCAGGGTCCCGACGTCCCCGACCTGCCCCCCACCCTCGGGGTAGAACGGTGTCTGCTCGAGCTCGACTACGAACTCCTCACCCTCACCGGTTACCGATGATACAACGGTCGGGACTTCGAGGTTGTCGTAGCCGACGAAGTTATCGGGCGCCCGTATCACCTCTTCGGCGATCCCGTCCTCCACCCCGATCCGGCTCGCCTGCCTCGCACGGTCGCGCTGTTTTTGCATCTCGCTTTCAAAAGCATCGAGATCGACGGCAAGCCCGTGATTCTCCGCGAGCTCCTGCGTGATCTCAACCGGGAAGCCATACGTATCGTAGAGCTTAAAAACCGTCTCCCCCGAAATCGTCTTTTCTCCCCTGGCTGCCATATCACCCAGGGTATCCTTAAAGATCGCCATCCCGCGCGCCAACGTCCTCTGGAAGCGCTGCTCATCCCTCTTGACAATGAGTGCGATTTTCTCGCGGTTCTCGGCGATCTCGGGGTAGGCGTTGAGCATCGCGTCAATCACCCTGCCGACCACCTTAAAGAGGAAAGCTTCCTCGATACCGAGCTCCAGCGCCTTTACGACGGCCCGGCGCAGGATGCGCCTGATGACATATCCACGGCCCTCATTGGACGGGAGCACTCCCTCGCATATGGCGAAGCAGAGCGCCCTCGCATGATCGGAGATCACACGGGCACCGACCTCCTGGATCGCATCCACACTCTCAAGACCGGCTTCCTCCAGCACAAAGTCGCGTATGGGCTTGAGGAGATCGGTCTCATAGGTAGACTTAACCCCCTGGCAAACCATGGCCAGGCGCTCAAGCCCCATGCCGGTATCGACACCCCTCCGCTCTAGCGGCCCGCGGCTGCCGTCTTCTGCCTGGTAGAACTGTGGGAACACGAGGTTCCAGACTTCTACGAAGCGGTCGCAGTCACATGCGGGCGTGCAGTCCGGTTTCCCGCAGCCCATGTCTTCGCCAAGATCGTAGTGGATCTCCGAACAGGGTCCGCATGCACCCGTAAGACCCGCGGGACCCCAGAAGTTATCACACTCATCCAGACGGTAGATGCGATTCATCGGTACACCGATCCGCCCTGCCCACAACTTCTCGCTCTCGTCATCATCCCGGAAGACCGAGACATGAAGCCGCTCCGGATCTATCCCGAGTACCACCGTGAGGAATTCCCATGCCCAGTCGATCGCCTCTTCCTTGAAGTAGTCGCCGAAGGAGAAATTCCCGAGCATCTCAAAAAAGGTATGGTGCTTGATCGTGCGGCCGACCTCTTCAAGATCCGTAGCCCTCAAGCACTTCTGGACCGAAGCGGTTCTTGTAAACGGGATCTCCCCCTTGGACGCATAGAACTGTTTGAACTGGACCATGCCCGCAATATTGAACAGAAGCGTGGGATCGCCCTCAGGCACGAGCGAGGCGCTCGGCACAACGGTATGACCCCGTTCCTTGAAGAACTCCAAAAACAATCTGCGAAGCTCATCCGATTTCATGTCGTCTCTTCCCTGCTTACCGATTCAAGAGCTGCCTCGAGTGCGGCTGATGCAACATCGGCCTGGAAACCGCGCCTCAGGAGAAGACCGTAGAGCCGCCGTCTTGCCACACCAGCGGGCAGAGATTTCAGCCTGCCCAGTCGCCTGAGCGCAAGCCGCGTCGCTATTTCGACCTCCTGCCTGTCATCGTAATTCCTGGCGATCTCTTCTTCAACTATTGTCCTGTCGATCCCCTTCGATCTCAATTCGCTTGAGATACGCCGCCTGCCTGAGCCGCCCCTACCGATCTTCTCCTTGACCCAGAGTTGCGCGAACACTCGATCGTCCACATGCCCATCGGCCTTGAGATCATCCAGCACCCGTTCACAGATTTTCACCCTCAGATCAGCCTTTCGGAAACGTCGCTTCAATTCCTCCTCTGTTCGCGGCCGCGTCTTCAAGAGCCGGAGCGCGATCCCCCTCGCAGTGGCGTACTCATACGAGTCGGCGACCTCCCGTCTCGTATCCTCATCTACCGGACATCCTTCTTCAAGTCCAGAACGCGTCAGGTGCTCTTCAAGAACCCTTATCGTGGAGCCGTCCGAAAGCCTGAGAAGATACTCCTTCTTGCGAGGGACTTTCTCCACCGCGGACACCGTGGGTGTAGCCTGACACCGGGTCATGTCACGTACTTGGCGTTGGTATCGCCGGCAGCTCCAGTATCTCCCTGATTCTCGTTTCGATACTGTTCGCAAGTTCTGCATTCTCTATGAGGTACTTCCTTGCGTTGTCTCTGCCCTGGCCCAGCCGTTCCTTACCGAATGAGTACCACGTTCCACTCTTTTCGATCAGATTGTGGATGATACCCAGGTCTATGAGTTCGCCTTCCCGGGAGATACCCTCACCATAGATGATATCGAATTCGGCATCCTTAAACGGGGGCGCAACCTTGTTCTTGACCACCTTGGCCCGTGTCCTGTTGCCGACCATCTGGTCGCGGTCCTTGATCGAGCCGATCCTTCTTATGTCGATCCGCACAGATGAGTAGAACTTAAGAGCCCGGCCTCCCGAGGTGGTCTCGGGGTTACCGAACATCACACCGATGTTCATTCGAATCTGGTTTACGAAAATCACACAAGTTCTTGATTTACTTATACTTCCCGTGAGCTTCCGCAGTGCCTGTGACATCAGCCTCGCCTGGAGTCCCATCTGGGACTCACCCATCTCGCCGTCGATCTCGGCCCGCGGTACCAGTGCGGCCACCGAGTCGATGGCAACGAGATCCAGTGCCCCACTCCTCACGAGCATGTCGGTGATCTCAAGTGCCTGCTCACCCGTATCGGGCTGGGAGACGAGCAGATTATCGACATCCACACCCAGCTTCCGCGCATAGGCCGGATCGAGCGCGTGCTCGGCGTCAACGAATGCCGCGAGCCCGCCACTCTTCTGTGCCTGGGCAATGATGTGAAGGACGAGCGTGGTCTTACCCGAGGACTCCGGACCGAACACCTCGACCACTCTTCCGCGGGGGATCCCCCCTATTCCGAGTGCAGTATCAAGCCCGATCGAACCTGTCGGGATAATACCCACCTCTTCGCATGTCGCACCCTCACCGAGCCGCATTATGGATCCTTTACCGTACTGCCGCTCTATCTGGGTAATCGCGACCTCAAGTGCCTTGGTCTTATTACCGGACCGATCGACTGTCTTTTCCACCCGTGCAGATTTCTGCTTCGGAACCATACCCCAACCTCCCTTCTCATGACTGCTCGAGAGTAAAACTCTCTAGAACCGTATAGGCAGGCCCTCGGGGGCTGAGCTTGCTTCTTACGAGATTAACGCGATTGATCTCCAGTTTCAAGGGTTTAAATTCGACCTTTTCCACATGCTCTCTGAGACGCTCGAGGTTGCCGGAACCACGTCGCACCCTGCCGATCGTAAGGTGGGGCCGGAACGGCCTGTCCTCCTTCTCATAGCCCAGCCGGAAGCAGGTCTCTTCAACACTACCGGCAATCTCGGCGAGGCGTTCTTTCCCCTCTTCCATGCCGATCCACACCACCCGCGGGGCCCGCCGCCCGTGGGGAAAGGTCCCCGTTCCGGCAAGCATGACCTCAAAAGAGCGGGCGTCCCGCAGACCGTCGGCGAGAGCTCGCACAAGCCCGTCGACACTGTCGACGAGAATGTCACCCAGAAACTTGAGCGTGATGTGAACGTTTCCGGGAGTTACCCACTTAACGTCTGCGCCGGCTTGTCTTAGATCGTCTTCAACCTCGCCCACGACCTTCTTCACCTCATCGGGTATCGAAACGGCTATAAAGGCTCTTATCTTATCCATTGCTCACGCTCCCGCATCAAGCAGGTGACATCTTACCATGTTGAGAACATGGGCCGCGGCCCGCCGCTTGACGATGGTCCTCGTGCCTCTGAAGACGTTCTCGTTCACCGTGCATGTCTCCTCGCACGCAAGTGCGGTGTATACCAGCCCCACGGGTTTATCCCGGGTCCCACCCGCCGGTCCTGCGATTCCGGTCGTGGACACTCCGATATCGGCTCCCGCCAGTTGTCTGACACCACGAGCCATCGCTTCGGCAACCTCGGGACTGACGGCCCCATGGTCGCGGATAAGCGCCTCATCGACATGGAGGTTCTCCGATTTGGCCCGGTTGCTGTAGGAGATTATTCCCCGTTCGAGACTCGCAGAGATACCGGCCACGTCGGTCAGAAGGTGGGCCACAAGCCCCCCTGTGCAAGACTCGGCAACAGCGATCGTCTTTTGCTTTTCAATAAGCATCTTCCCGACGACGACGTTCAGGTCCTCCCCAGCGGTAGAGTAGACATGACGCTTGAGCGGACCGGTTATCTTCTCAACTGCTGCATCAAGCTCACTGTCGGCATCGGCCTTGTGCTTGGTTGTTACTGTAAGCCTTAAGTCGACACCGGTCGTTCTCGGGAGGTATCCCAGCATGACACCGGGCAGTGGCATTAACGGCTCGATCTTTTCGGCGATCCGGGATTCACGAAGGCCTATCGTCCTCACGAGTCTTGTCTTCCTGAATTCGTCAAGCGGACGCGTTTTGAGCTCCCCGGCAATCACCGTCTCGAAGATCGCTTCCATCTCGCGCGGCACACCCGGGAGTACGTATATCGTTCTATCCTTGTGGGGCACAGCAAGACCGGGCGCGGCGCCGACAGGGTTGTTAAGTACTCTCGAACCCTTGGGTACCGTCGCCAGACTCTCGAGCACATCGGGCTGTACTCCCTTATAGTCCTTGAAGCGCTCCCCGAGTTCGATCAGCAGGGACTCATCGACCGTGGGCTCCCGTCGCGTCGCCCGGGCTATCGCCCACTTGGTGACATCATCAACGGTCGGGCCGAGGCCCCCGGTTACAAAAACGAGATCCGTCTCCTCCACGGCACGCATCAACTCAGACGAGATCTCGTCCATATCATCGGCGACGCTCGCGATGCGGACCACACCGATCCCGAGCTCGCCCAGCCGCCGTGCAAGGTATGCGGAATTGGTGTCGACCGTCTCACCGCCGATTAGCTCATCGCCGATCGTGATAATGCTCGCTCTCATCGGTCGTCACCCAAGAACGGTTCTTAGAATCTGGAGGATAAGAACGGTATACGCCGCTGCTATGCCGTCATCCAGCATGATCGCGACGCCACCGCCCGTGCGCTCAACCCGCCGCGCCGGAAAAGGTTTGACTATGTCGAGAAACCGGAAGATCAGGAACGCCCATAGCATCCACCACCAGGATACGGGCAGCATGAAGAGTGAAATCAACATGCCCCACACCTCATCGATCACGATGCGTTTGTTGTCGTGACCAAAGATGGTCTCGCACCGGTGGGCGGAGAGAACACCCGCTACGAAGACGACGCCCAGCGTGACAACCCAGGCCGCTGAGAAACTCTGCGTGAGCAAACCCGACCGGACGAGCACGAGGTATAGCACGATCCCGACAGCACTGCCTACAGTGCCCGGAAAGAAAGGGAAGTAACCGGAATAGACGCCGGTGCCGACCGCCACAGCCAGACTATCGGCGGGGCTCCTTCTCAATTGTTATCCTTACGCTCGTCGCATGCAACCTCACAGAGATTGCCGATACCCGAAAGCGCCTGGAGTTCACGCCAGCGCCGATCGATTTCATCCTGTCCGGCCTGGAGTAACTCCGGGTTCTTCTTGAGATGATCGAACCTGCCCTGCTTGTCCGTGAATTCGCTCAGAGGAAGTTTCTCTTTGGGCGTATAGGTTATCTTCCAAGCGCCTTCATCACACTCATAGAGCGGCCAGAAACAGGTCTCCACGGCCAGCCTTGCGATTTCGATCGTCTTTTCCATCGGGTAACGCCAGCCCCTGTGGCAGGGCGACATGATGTTGATGAAGCTCGGACCGTCCTTTGAAAGGGCCTTCTCAACCTTGCGCATGAGATCCGCATAGTTACTCGGCGAAGCCTGAGCGACGTAAGGGATCCTGTGGGCGGCCATGATCTTCGTCATGTCCTTGTGATACTGGGCCTTGCCGGGGATCTCATCACCCGCCGGGCATGTGGATGTCGCCGCCCCGATGGGTGTAGCGCTCGAACGCTGGATACCGGTATTCATGTACGCTTCATTGTCATAGCAGATGTATAGTATCCGGTGTCCTCGCTCGGCCATCCCCGAAAGCGCCTGGAGCCCGATATCGTATGTACCACCGTCACCGGCGAAGGCGATGAACTTCATCTCCTTGGTGATCTTGCCCTGGCGCTTGAGCGACTTGTAGGCCGACTCGACTCCACTGACGGAGGACGCCACGTTCTCGAAGGCATTGTGTATATAGGGTACCTTCCACGCGGTGTAGGGAAAGATCGTTGTGACAACTTCGAGACACCCGGTGGCACAGCCAACGACCACGTCTTTTCCCGCAGCCAGCAACACCTGGCGCGCGACGATGGTCGCGGCACACCCCGCACAGGCCCTGTGACCCCCGGTGAGAAGATCTTCTCGCTTGGAAAGCTCTTTTAGACTTGCCACTTGAAAAACCTCCTATTCCCTCACACCCAGAAAACCGATCTCATCCGAGCTCTTGCCGCTGGAGACCAGTACCTTTAATTGTTCGAATGCATGCTCGATATGTGCTGTGCCCATATCACGTCCACCGAGACCATAGATATACCCTTTGATGGGGACATCGGCGTGATGGTAAAGGGCAGCCCTTATCTCGATCAGCACCGGCCCGCCCTGCGCACCGAACGAATGTGATCTGTCGAGCACCCCGACCGCTCGTGCACCCGAAAGCGCCTCTCTGACCTCAGCATACGGAAACGGTCTGAAGCTCCTTATCTTCAAGAGCCCCACTTTCTCGCCCCCGGCTCTGAGCTTGTCGACGACCGCCTTAGTCGTCCCGCATGTTGAGCCGATTGCGACTATAATGCGCTCGGCATCATCGGTGAAGTAACGCTCAATCAGGCCGTAGTGCCGTCCGGAAAGCTCGCCGAATTCGGCGGCAACGCTTTTGATCACCTCCGGTGCTTTCTTCATTGCTTCTATCTGGGGTATCTTGTGTTCGAAGTAGAAATCATGGAAATCCAGGGGTCCGAACGTCATCGGTTTGTCGGTATTCAAAAGCTCGTGTACGGGCTTATAATCCCCGATGAAGTTCTGGACGGTCGCGTCTTTTAGGAGCTCAACCGGCTCAAGCGTATGGCTCAGGATGAACCCGTCGAGGCAGACCATCACCGGCAGCAGGATGTCCCTGTTCTCGGCGATTCTAACAGCCTGCACGGCGTTATCGTATGCTTCCTGTGAGTTCTCTGAATGCAGGTGTATCCAGCCCGCATCTCTCGCACCCATCGAATCGCTGTGGTCGCAGTGGATGTTTATGGGTGCGCTGAGAGCGCGGTTTACGACCCCCATCACTATCGGGCAACGCGTGGAAGCCGCTATGTAGAGAATCTCCCACATCAGGGCCAGCCCGTTGGCCGATGTGGCAGTCATTACCCTTGCGCCCGCGGCCG
The DNA here is from genome assembly GCA_025774845.1 of bacterium. Classification (GTDB taxonomy): domain Bacteria; phylum Arandabacterota; class Arandabacteria; order Arandabacterales; family Arandabacteraceae; genus Arandabacterum. Next base: position 70,447 of record JALGZP010000001.1, on the reverse strand, counting down.
AGGCGCCTACGGCGGCGCTCATCGCACTGTGCTCGCTTTCCACGAGCACGAACTCGGTCTTGACCCAGCCGTCAGAAACAAAGTCGGCAAACTTGTGCATGAGCTCTGTCTGGGGCGTTATCGGATAGGCGGCTACGACATCCGGATTGACCTGCCTCATCGCCTCCGCAACGGCATCGTTACCGGTGAGTGCTATCACCGTCTTCTCGGCAATGGTTTTCATCACTCATGCTCCTTCTGTTTCAATTCGGCTTCCTGGATCATCTCGATCGCGTGTATTTTCGGTGGGCAGACCTCGGCACAAATGCCGCAGCCCTTGCAGTGATCGAGATCGAGGCCGACTATCTTGCCGTCCTCAACCTTTATCGCAGAATCAGGGCAGTAGATCCAGCACCTGAGACAGTCGGTACATTTTTCCTCGTCCCTGACGGGTCTGAAGGTGCGCCACGAACCGGTTTCATACTGTGCGGCGCAACCCGCCTCATCTATTCGTCCGCCAATCGCTAGTTCCTTCCACCCCTTCTTCTTCATTTCTCTGCTTTTACCTCCTCATAGGCTCTTTTCATAGCTTTGACGTTGCCGTCGATAATCGGCTTTGTGAATTTACCTTCAAACTTCTTGCGTACAATTGACGTCATGCTTTCTATGTCCGCCAGATCGGTGACCTTTAAGAGCGCACCTATCATGGGGAGGTTCGGTATGGGTCTGCCGATCTCATCAAGAGCGATCCCCGTCGCATCCACCGTAAACACTCTGCCACCCTCAAGACCGAGCTCTTTCCTGATCTCCCGCGCACCACTCGGTGAGTTGACCAGCACCGTACCGTCTTTGAGCAATCCACCCGTGATGTCATCAGAACCGATCAGGGTCGGATCCAGGACAACCACGATCCCGGGAGCAGCCACGTCACAGTGGAGACTCACGGGTTCGTCGCTTATCCTGTTGTATCCCCTTATAGGGGCACCCATGCGCTCCGGTCCGTAGTCAGGGAAGCCCTGTGCGAACTTGCCCTGGTCTATGAGCGACTCGGCAAGCAGGAATGAAGCGGTCTTGGCACCCTGCCCTCCTCTTCCATGCCATCTTATTTCAGTCAATGCACCCATAGCATCCTCCTCATAGGAATCTACTTGATCTCCCCGCGTCCCTCAATAGCCCTGGCAAGCGTAACCTCATCTGCAAGATCAAGGTCGCTGCCCATCGGGACGCCCCGTGCTATCGTCGTAACCTTGACACCAAGCGGTTTGACCAGTCCCGCGACATAGTTGCATGTCGCCTCACCTTCGACATTCGGATTGGTCGCTATTATGATCTCACCGATTCCAAGTGTCTTTACGCGGTCGAGAAGGCTGTCCACCGACAGATCCTCGGGCCCGACACCGTCAAGCGGCGATAGCCTGCCGTGGAGAACATGATAAAGACCTCTGAATTCACCTGTCTTTTCCACTCCGATCACATTGCCGGGTTCCTCGACAACGCAGATCACCGACCGGTCGCGTTTAGGATCGCAGCAAATCACGCACGGATCCTGCTCAGTGATCCCACCGCACTCCGAGCAGTACTTGACCCTCTTCTTCATCTCGATCATGGCCCGTGCGAGCGCCGTGACCTCCTCAAGAGGTGCCTTGAGCAGATAAAGCGCAAGCCGCTGCGCCGTACGTCTGCCTATCGTCGGCATCTTGGTGAGCTCTTGAATCAGTCGTTCAATTCTATCGGAACTGCCAAGCAAAGTTTACCTCATCAGAACATCCCAGGAGGCAACCCCATTCCACCCGTCACCTTCGCCATCTCGCCCATCATCAGCTCCTGGGCCCGTTTTCTGGATTCGTTAACCGCAGCGACTATCAGGTCCTCAAGCATCTCCACATCGTCCTTGCTGACGACTTCAGGATCGATTTTGATGCTGATGATATCCTGTTTTCCGTTTGCCACTACCGTGACCATGCCTCCTCCGGCCGAGGCTTCCACGGTCTTTTCTCCAAGCTCATCTTGGATCTTCTTCATCTGGGTCTGCAGCTTCTGCGCCTGCCGCATGATATCCCCTAACTTCTTACTCACCGGACGTCACCTCCTCACGAGGCCGGTTCTCCCTGAGAACTGTCCTTCTTCTGTTGTCTTATTCCCACGACCTTGCCGCCCAGATTCTCGATCAAAGATTTCACTACCGGATCCTTGTTTACGAGCGCGACAAGATCTTCCGTCGTCGGTTCCTCTTTGGGTCTTACCGTGTCTGCCCTTACCGGGTCCGCGTCTGCTTCTCCGGCGCCGTCTCTTACCCTGGTCCGTATGACCGCCGTAGTATTGGTAAGCTTCTGGAACTCCTGTGTCAATATGCGGAGATTCTGGCCCTTCAGAACCATGCTCTCATGGAAAGAGCTCGGTACGTGGAGCCAGTATACCCCCTCGGACAACTTCGGCGGCTCACAGAGATCGAGTATGGAGGCAAGAGCGGTCTTTGTCTCCCGCAGACCTTCAACGATGTCCTGCCAGCCTGTGACCACGCCTGCGACCGGCGGGGGGACCTGTCCGGTCCCGGCGGTCTTCTTCTTAGGTGTCTTCTTGGGCGCAGCTGCCTCGCGGGGCGGCGTCTTCGCCGCTTTTATCCCCTTATCCCCCGGAGGTCCTCCGCTTTCCATCTTCTTGAGCATGTCGACCAGCGTGGATATCTTTGCGATCGATCTGACATGCGTCATCCTAAGCAGCACCGCTTCAAGCAGGTATCGCTGATGGCCGGCCCGTTTGACCGAGTCCTCGGCATCGGCGATCATCGACAGCAAGCTGAGCAGGTGCTCGGTGGTCACACCCTCGACCTCACCGGCCAGCTCCTGTCTTGTTTCATCGGTCAGGGACTGAAGCTCCCGCGACTGAGCGTCTATCGACGCGATAAGGAGATAGCGGATCCACTCGGTAAGCGACACGACTAGATCAAGCGGGTCGACCCCACCGTCGAACGCTTCTCCCGTGAGATTGAGGACCCCTGCCTCATCACCGCTCATGATCGCTTTGGCGATAGACGATACGGTTTCGCTTCCCCTCAAACCCATGATCGGTCTGATGTCAACCTCGGTCGCCGATCCTCCGCTGAAGGCGAGTACCTGCTCGAGCATGCTCTGGGCGTCACGCATGCTACCCTCGGACCGCTGGGAGATCATCGCAAGTGCATTGGGCTCACACGTGAACCCCTCGGTCTCACAGATTTGCTTGAGCCTCGCCGAGATCTGGTCGGCAGGTATCCGTCTGAAATCGAAACGCTGGCATCTCGAAACGATCGTCCGGGGGACCTTCAGCGGTTGCGTGGTCGCGAATACAAACACGACATGGGACGGCGGCTCCTCAAGCGTCTTAAGAAGTGCGTTGAAGGCCTCCTGGGTCAGCATGTGAACTTCGTCTATTATGTAGACCTTCTTCTTCCCCCCGACCGATGCATACCGTACGCTTTCTCTCAGGTTTCTTATCTCATCTATACCCCTGTTTGAAGCGCCGTCGATTTCCATCACGTCCATGCTGGTCCCCTGGGCAATCTCCACACAGGCAGGACACTTGCCGCAGGGATTGGTGGTGGGGCCGTCAACACAGTTGAGCGATTTTGCCAGCACTCTTGCAACCGTCGTCTTGCCGACACCACGGGGGCCGGTGAACAGGTAGGCGTGTGCAACCCGTCCGCTTGTTATGGCGTTCTTGAGAGTCCTGCTCACATGCTCCTGGCCGATCACCTCATCAAAGGTGGCGGGTCTCCACTTCCTTGCGATGACTATGTAGCCACTCGTATCCGGTGTCATGACGTCCTCTGTCTTAACACGATTGACAGGTCGTGCACCCTTCCTTGTTCCTGCTCCCCGGGTGCCTCCCGGGCAGCCAGCTCCAACCAGGTGACCCTACGGCACATGGAGTTTCTCGTTTACCGCTGCTACCTTCCGGTCCTGACGGGGTTCACAAGTTTCCATTGCGTAGGACCTGATCTTCAACACCGCTTACCCGGCCGCGTTCCCAAGAAGACAAGACCGCAGAAGGGAGTTCGATCCCGCTATAGCGGTTTGCGGGTTACAGGGCACCGCTACCTCCCCATCTAGCACGACCCACAAAGAACCCTCGGGGTCAGATCTTGAAATGTAGCCCTTCTCTCCGGGTCTGTCCCCATCTGTTTTAAGCGCGATCCCGCCGGGATATCCCTCGATTCCCGGGGGTCAGAGCTCGAAATTTGCGACTGCTGATTATTGCTCCAAGACGATACCAGCAAAAGAAGGGGTGGTCAAGTACAATAACCCCGCAGTCGCGAGGGGCTCTGCGTGCAGGGGTTCTGCGCCAGCCCCGGCTAGCGGGTCTTTTCGTAGTGACCAAGGGCCTCGGGCATCCAGCGCTGGAGATCCGCGATCCGTGTTCCGCTGTTGGGGTGGGTTGAGAGAAATTCAGGCGGCTCCTGACCGGCATGTTCCTTCTGCATCTTCTCCCAGAATTGTACTGCCCCTCTCGGATCGTAACCTGCCTGGGCCATGTATATGAGCCCCATGTAGTCGGCTTCGCTCTCATGAGTCCTGCTGTAGGGAAGGACATAGAGCAGACCGGCGCCGACGCCGTAGGCCGCCCGCGCGATCTCGATTGTCTTTTCACTCTTGGTCTTCATCGCTTCCTCAAGAGCTATGCTGCCAAGCTGGAGAGCGAGCATCTGGGACATCCGCTCACCACCATGCCTCGCGATGGCATGAGCTATCTCGTGAGCCATCACTGTCGCCACCTCGGCATCGGAAGCGGCTAGCTCGAGGATCCCTGTATAAACTGCCACCTTGCCGCCGGGCAGGCAGAAGGCGTTGAACACTGTGTCGGCTTCTATCAGGTTGAATTCCCATTCATAGTCTGTTTTGTCCGTGACCTCTGCTATCCGGCCGCCTATCGTCCGGATTTGCCGCACGGCCCGGCCGTCTTTCGAGAGCTTCGACTCCTCAAGCACTTCCTTATATGTCTGGATTCCAAGCTCGAGTTCGGTCCCTTCATCGACAAGCATGAACCGCTTGCGCCCCGTGAGCGGGACGTAACTGCAGGCCGCAATGACAAAAGCAAGACATACCGCACCGAGGATCAGTCTGCGTGATACAATGCTCGACCTTCCGAATAGACGCTTCATAGTGGAATCAACCTCCTGGCATGGAGTCACGATTGACCTGCAATATGTTTACACTCGATCGCCGGTGCTTACAAGATGTTTTTGGAGTCTCAAAATACAAGAGCGGCGAGCCCGAAGGCCCGCCGCATCTATGGTGGAGATGAGCGGATTCGAACCGCCGACCTCTGCCTTGCGAAGGCAGCGCTCTCCCATCTGAGCTACATCCCCTTTTCCACCGTAACCCTTCCCGGATCAGTGATGCCCTTGAGGACCGAAACATCAGACGTCACGCGGCCGATTACATCAACCGGGCTTGCCGGTACTATATCATCACCGCTGCTTGCCGGGGTCCTTCCATAGAATATACAGAACGCGTGGCCTGTTGGCCAGTACCCGATGTCTCCGATTTCGACAGTCTCTCTTGGGTTCTCGAGTTCCGCCGCAACAGGCACTCTGAAGTAGATCTCATCTCCCCACGTCTGCCCGGTTCCGGCAAAAGGCAACGCGTCCCAAATCATCCGGGCCGTCTTTGACTGACCGAGCTCTCCCTCGAGTGTGGTCTCACCGATCTTGATCGTTATCGATCTCAACTTGTCTCCTTAGCAAACCGGGCCCCAGCCACAGGCACCGCAATTTTCGAGCTCTGACCCCGAGCATTTGCGTAGGGGCACCGCAATTTTCGAGCTCTGACCCCGAGCATTTGCGTGGGGGAATCTTAGTGGCGGAGAGAGAGGGATTCGAACCCTCGGGACGGTTGCCCGTCCACGTGATTTCCAGTCACGCCGATTAAGCCGCTCTCGCATCTCTCCACCTTGTGGAAGCGCACATTCAGTGCTACCCGACGGGTACGGGAACCCGACGCTTAATTTCAAGACCTGGCCCCAAGGGCGGTGCAATTTCCTGGCTCCGGCACCGGGTTAGGGGATGGCGGAGAGAGAGGGATTCGAACCCCCGGGGCAGTTGCCTGCCCAACGGTTTTCGAGACCGCCCCATTAAACCGCTCTGGCATCTCTCCGCGCTTCATGTTTCCTCCGACTTTCTCACCTTTGAGAAGAACTCGAGGAGCAGCCCCTTGCACTCTTCCTCGAGTATACCTCCATCTATCGTAATCTCCCTGTCCATGTATTTCAACCTTCCAAGGTCGACCGCACCGCCACAGGCACCCCCTCGCCTGTCCACGGAACCGAACACCAGCCTGGCGACCCGGGACAGGAACATCGCCCCCAGACACATCACGCACGGTTCGAGCGTGACATACATTGTCGAATCTTCAAGTCTCCAGTCGCCGACGCCGGTTGAGGCCGCCCCGAGTGCGATTATCTCGGCATGAGCAGTCGCATCCTTGAGGTTCTCGACACGATTGTGGCCCCTGCCTATTATCTTTCCGCCTGAAACGATGACCGCACCAACTGGAACCTCGCCTTCCTCGAAGGCCTGCCTTGCCTCTTTTATGGCTTCCGTCATCCAGATGCTGTCGTGTCCCAAGTCCATATCATCAGCAAGTTATCAGACGGGGGTGCGCTCGTCAAGAGACCGGGGCCGGTCTACTTGGCCAGGATGACCTTACGGGAGGAGACAACGTCACCGGCAGAGGCCGCGATGAAGTAAACTCCGGAACTGACGGGCCGGCCGCTTTCATTCCTGCCATCCCATGAGAGCCTGTAGTAACCCGGAGTAAGATGGCCCCCCTGGATTGTCCTGACAAGACGACCGTCCGCGGAATACACCGCCATTTCAACGTTGCTTGTCTCCTCGGTGGGATCGGGCCATGATGAGTCGCCGGAACGCTTGAGCATCCTGGGTAAGCCGAAAGTTACGGTAACATTGTGTCTGAAAGGATTCGGGTGAGGAGCCCCGATTGCAAAGTCGGACGGAGTCGGGTCGTGAGCCCTACCCTCGACAGGTCCATAATAGGTCTCCACTCCGTAACCGTCTACTATACCGAGGGTATAGTAAAATGATCTCCTGGCAGCGACCAGCGTGTCGGCATAGACATGGACCGAGTCGGTGCCGAGTTCGAACTGGTAACGCAGGTGAGTGTACCTGTCCTCAGACATCGGACGATCATCCGGGTAACGATAGATGTTGAACATGAGGCCGTCATCCCACTGTTCAACATTTGAGCGAACCTTGATCATGCCATCCTGCGAGAGAGCCTCGAATTCCCTCACGCTTGCGACCCTGCGGTCATCTCCGAATCTGAGACCCAGTACGATCTCGGTCGGGTTCCGCCGGTCAACCCACAACACTGTGCTGTCACTCAAGGACGGAAGTATCTGGTCATCCACCTGGCGTGATATGGGAAACTCGCTGCCGCTGAAGAAACTGTAACCGTATATATCCCAGTTGCCGTTCCTGGAGTCCTGCCAGACCACCATGTCACCGTACACAACCGGGTGTCGCTGCAAGCCATCTCCGGCAGCCACATCCAGCCTCGACGCCGATCCGAAATCGAGTGCCCGGATATCACCCCCGTCGCCGGATTGATCCTCCCAGACCAGCATGTTACCCCACACTGCAGGATTCACCTGATCACCATCGTCATCACAAAGTACCACGACGGTGTCGGCTTCAAGATCGTAACCCAGAATGTCAGATCCTTCCCCATTGTGTTCTTCCCAGACGATCAAAGCGTTTGAAAGATCAGGGTTCCATATGCTGCCCGACGTTATGCTGCGTACGGTCTCCACGTTGCCGGAGGCTTTCCTCAGCCTCAGACTTGTGGATTCAGGACTTTCCGATATCCACGCCACGTTCTCACCCCAGACCGCGGGCTGTGTTTCGTATTCTTCAGACGAACTGATCACGAACAGGAGGCTGTCCCTGAGATCGAATCCGGCAATATCACCCCCCGAGCTGAAGACTATGGTGTTCCGCGATACGTCTATGTCCGATCCAATGGTCTCAAACATCACGTTGTAAGGATGAACCGTCCCCAAGGCAACGAGACACTGACAGGCCTGAGACTCGAACACAATACATGTCCTCGAAGACTTCAGGACCGCGACATCTATCTCATACGGCGTGATCAGCAGCCTGCCCCCGATTCCGGAGTTGATGTCTTCGGATGAGTTGTTGTTGCTCGTATGGTACTCCAGCACCCTCTGGGCAGGATCGACAGCGGCCCAGAGTCGCACGAAGTCACCCCTGAATGAATCGATACTGTGGCGGGCGCTGAAATCCATTCTTTCACCCGGGCCAAGAGAGTCCACCTGAAAGCCTGCAAAGCGCCGGGAGTCTATTCTGATGCTGTCATAGAACACCAGCTCGAAGTCCCTCGCAACATCAGAACCGACGTTCTCCACGTAAGCGTCCACAGTCAGGGACTCACCAATGACCACCGGGAACGGCCGTATATCGCCCATGGTCACTTCGAGATCGGCAAGTGACAGGTAGAACCGCTGGTCCGCCTGGTTATTGAGCTCGAACCGCTCCAGCACAACATTCCCAGGATCAAGCGTTGCGTAGACCAGACGTGTCGCCTTACCCCCCGGGATCTCCCATGCGAAAGCGATCACGGTGTCAGACTTCGCTGCCAGATCGGCCACCACGGTCGATCCGATCAGATGAGATTCCGCCACCATTCCGTCGTAGGCGCTGACCACGAAATCCTCAGCTACGGCATGGCCCCCATTTACCACCTTCACCTGAACGAGAGTCAACTCCCCTACCTTCGGCTCACCTGGCTCAAGCGATATGTCATCTGCAGTCAGGGCAAGATCGGCAAGCGGAATGTTGTCATGAGGAACAAAACCATAGTGACCTGTATTCCAGATGTTGGACCTCGACTGCGAGTACTCGATCCTTCCCGTCTGCTTCGGACCTACGAAACGCCATACGTAGACCTGGCCAGTCTTTGTGGCAGCCACTATCTCAGCATTGCCGTCGCCATCGAGATCATCAACCACAGGTGTGGCCGCGATCTCCCCGCCGACGTCAATCGGAAATCCTGTGAGCACACCTTCGCTTCCGAAAACATATACCTCGCCGTCACCGAAGTCTGAAGTACCGACCAGTCCTTCGATGCTGCCATTGCCGTCAATATCAAGGAAGATGGGTTCACATCGAAGGATGGGATCCGGAGCATCCGCCTCTATGACGTTGCACTGGGTAGCGTTCGCATTCCATGCAACTATGGTACCGCACGAAGTCGACACCGCGACCTCGGGCAGGCCATCGTCGTCGATGTCTGCGGGAACCGGGCTGCTGAGTTCATGGCAGTTGAACGGCCATCTGGGCCAACCGGGCCTCACCTTGCCCTCCAGACTAACCAGGTAGATCGAGTTTGAGAACAGACCCGAAATCGCTATCTCGAGTTTACCGTCGCCGTCGAAGTCCGCGATGGACGGCGAACCGTCGCCACAACCTCGCCCCACCGGTGAGGGCCAACCGTCGAGAACTTGGCCGTTCCCGTCTATGACATACAGCGGTCCACCGTAGGCACCGATTACGACTTCTTCAAGGTGATCGCCATCGACATCGGCGGCAGCAGCGGACATCCATATCTCGAACCCGCCCAGATGGACAGGCCAGCCATTGACCAGATCACCATTCTCGTTCCATGCATACACAAGGCCGTCCGTCGAACCACAGATTATCTCCACGATACCGTCGTCATCAATGTCGGCAAGCATCGCGGAAGCCAGGATCTGGCCTCCGGTAGACCGGGGCCATCCCGGACACCGGGTACCGTCATCCTCGAACGCATGTACGGTTCCGTTTCTTGAGGTCACAACCACTTCGGATCTGAAATCCAGATCGATGTCACAGACGGCAGGTTTCGATTGCACGGCACCCCCGACAACCGCCGGCCAGCCGGGGACAGGCGTTCCATCCCGCTTCCAGGCATAGACCAACCCGTCATTGCTACCGACGATGATATCCTTAACACCGTCGTCATCCAGATCGGCCACTGCCGGCGAAGCGGTCATACCGCCGCCGGCGGTCACTGGCCAGCCCTGCAATCTTCTCACCGGGACCCCAAGCACGAACCCATCCGTGGATTGGTAGCTCCCGTAGGCATGAGCGCCCTCGATTGAAACCTCGAACTCAACATCGTAGGGCTCGGGAACGTCTTCGTCTATGTGTATGGATACGCTCGAGAACTCAGAGACGGAACCACCCGGAATCAGTTCAAGCGAAACCACAGCCTCACCGGGGCTTATGTGAGGATCATCCGTCCGCAGAGTGACCGTGATATCCTCACAGGCTATGCCGCGGTTCCTGAATCTTAGACCCAGGTTTATATCCTCACCGGGGTCGAGCTCACCGTCATCATCTCCCGATTCGTCATCGATCTGGTGATCTTCAAAGAGGATCACAGGCGACCAGACTTCGACATCGAATGTCATAACATCGCCGGGGTCGCTGATGTTCCGCAGACTTACCTGAGTAGGGCTACCCTCATTTGATTGATTGTCCGGGGTTGTCCACCAGCTGAATGTTCTGTTGCCGGTCTCTCCCGGATAGGGATCTCCTCCATCCGACCCGAAACCCCAGAACCTCCTCTGCTCAAGATCGAACCTTCCATCCGCCTGCTCGAGACTTATCAGGTGCTTGGAATCGCTCGAATTGTCTCTGTATCTCTCATCAACGTGGTAGACAAGCAGCCCCTCATCAAACCAACTCAGCCAGGAATCCCAGTCCTTCATTCTCCTGTTCTCAACCATGAAGTACTGCTGCCCCATCTCGCCTTCGCTCCACATCTTCAGCGCGTGCGGTCCATCTTCAATACAAGGGAGCTCGTACCCCACGTAGTTGCTGTCGATCACAACCGGTTCGATGAAACCCAGTTGGGTCTTCGACCATGGGTCAAATCCTACCGGGCGGCGCCCCCCTTCACCCCAGGAGCCATAAGACATCAGCGACCACATCCCAAGCCCGTAAGTGTTAAGTGTTATGTCATACAGGTCTGGTAATCCCAGCAGGTGACCGAGTTCATGCGCAAACGTCCCCACCGGGCCGTCCTCAGGCTCGGTGGAATACATTCTGGCGTGTATACCATCCACCGGCCTGGCCCTGATCGTGGAGACGTGCGAATGGATGTGCCCCGGGTTCATCGTCTGCTCGTAGCCCTGCCCGGCATGGACGACCATGAGGAAATCGACATAGCCGTCGTCGTCGCCGCTGTTGGGAAGGCCATCGGGTCCGTCATTGTCATACTGCGAGAAATCCACCCAGGCATCTGCCGAATCGATGGCATCTTCAATCATCTTCTGAGCATTCCTGGGATACACATCCATACCGGCATTGCTGTTGGCGTAGTATGAGAGTGGCTCTTTCACTCTGAACCACCCGTATATCTCGCCCGTGATATCAAGTGACCCGTAGGAACTCCAGAGGTAGTAGTTTCGCATGCTCAGCTCGTTGTCGAGGCTGAAGAGCATATCGTGAAAGTGCTGCTTGGAATGGAGGATCGTATCGGCGGGCATGTCGTCGAAGTCGATCATCAGCACCAGGGCCCTGAGCGAACCGGCCGTCATGACATTTCGATCGATGGGTTCCTCGGCCCGTTCAAGCTCCAGCATCTGCCTGACCCGGTCCACCTGGCCCTCGCTATGCAGCCTTTCGAGCATGTCCGGTCTCAGGGGCACTGAATTCACAGGTCTCCCCGCAAAGAGGATCGCAAGCAAAACCAGTAGTCCAATTGCCGGCCGACGCTTCATCGCAAAGTCTACCGCCTCTTGAGGTCGAGTATCTTCTGTCTTATCTCCGGAGATGATGGAAGGTACCTGAGCGCTCTTTCGAAGTAGGCAATCGCCTCGGGAACTCTTCCCTGCCCTTCCAGCCCAAGACCGACTGTATAGAGGGCCTCCGGATTGTGAGGATCGTCCCGAAGCACGGTCTGCGCAAGCATGATCCCCTTCTCCTGCCGGCCCATGTTGACGAATGCCCGGGCAATGGCCACCAACACCCCACTATCATCTTTACAAAGAAACTCAGCACGTGTGAAGGCTTTTTCTGCTTCGTCGTTACGGCCGAGGTTCATCAAACACAGGCCGAGATTGAAAGCGGCCAGTCCGAGCTCGCTATCCGCAGCAAGCGCCATTTCGAACTCTGACGCTGCCGGTCCGAAATCCCCGCTGTTGGCAAGCGCCACACCGAGGGTCAGATGGGCAAACGGCGCGTAGCCGGTATTCAGCATCACGGCTTTTTCCATCATCTCTTTCGATTCGCTGATCAGTCCACGCGTTGCATAGGCTTTGCCCAAATAGAAGTATGTTGCCGGATTCGATGGATTGGCCTCTATCGCTTCCTTGTAAAGCTCGGTCGCCTCCTCGTATCTTTCGGCCTTCATGAAGAGTGCACCCTCGTTGGCTATGTACTGGCTCACCCAGTCCTCCTCAGCGACCCGCCAGAAGCTTGATATCGAGATCAGACCGAGTACAAGTGCGATACCGACTACCCATATGACCGATCTGAAGGCCCGTTCCCTTAATGCAGTCCAGGTTTCCGCGACGGCGTAACCCGCAAGAACAGCCAGGAACGGGACAACGGGGAGACGGTATCTCCAGATCACGAAGAACAGAAGCGCGTTTGCCGCAAAGGCAAGGAGACCTGCTATTATGATCCAGACACGTTTCCTTCTTCGCAGGATTGAGAGGCCCAGTCCCACGACTCCAAGGGGCATGATCACCGCGTACGGGACGAGCGGAAGTCTCAGAACTGCCGAATGTCTCTCGACAAAGCGTGGTATCAGCTTTATATCACTGCGCTCGTAGGAGTTCAGGAAGTAGTAGACCTTTTTTGAAATCAGGCCAAGCCAGCGGGGGAAGTCGTTCCCTATCTCACCGAAAGTCTTCCGGACGTAGTATCCCGAAAGTTCCCTGTCGGTGAGCTCCCTGCCCACTACCTCTTTGGCAGCCTGCTTACATGCGAGTGTGATCGAATCCTCGGACGGGTCCGAAGTGACATGATAGGGATACTTGGTTGGAGGCGCCACCGGTGTCTTGCCATCTGCGAAACCGGCATTTCCGATATAGAAGTTCACGGCACCCTGGGGCGAGAACACGTGGAATTCACCGAACGCCAGATGGTTTCTGTAGCCCAGTAGCAGCATGAAGGCTATCATCAGCACGCACATCGGAACAACGAGCTGGATACCCTTCCGAAACCCCAGCAGGACCAGTACGACCACGGCAGCGAAAACAGCGAATGGCAGTATGTCCGGCCTCGTCAGAAACGCCAGGCCGAGAAGCAGCCCGGCCATCAGACCGTTTAACGCGGGGCGTGCGCGCGCCCCTGCCAGAATAAAGTACACTGCCAGTAACATGAAGAACATAAAGAGGGTTGTAGGCAGCAGCTCACCGTCGGAATACACGGCCATCCGGTAAAACGCAAATCCCAGACCTGCGACCACCCCGGCCAACCGCCCGAAGAGCCGCCGGGCTATAAGGAAACACAGCCCACAGGTCAGAGCTCCGAGTACGGCCTGGATCACAAGGGGCGCCATGAATCCATGGCCGAACACCGAATAGCACGCTGCGATGAAATACGTGTAGAGCGGGACCCTGAAAGATCCGCTGCTTGCGAGCGTGTCTCCAGCCAAGACATCTTCGGCCTTGGCGTCATACCAGAAGGAATCGAGAACAGGATACTCGAAATAGGGTGAGTCCCGTATGTCGATAAGGTAGGCAACCCTTACAGCAAGGGCTATCAGGACTATCAGAAGTAGAAGCCTGCGATCCCCTCTGGAGATCTCAGGCAATATCCCACCTCCGGACACGGACAGCTACACTGGTGTGGCTCCGGGATAAAGGCCGGAACCGGATCACTCAGGTGCATCCTCTTCTGAGACCGGCGCCTCCGGACAATCGTAAAACACTGAATCATGCGCCGCGTTGGTCCATGGAGTGTAAGCGACCTCTCCCCGGTTTCGCTTGCCATCCGGGCAATCGCTTCCCCAGTAGTTGTGAGTCGCAACAGCGACTTCGTTCTCATCGGTATACAGGGGACCTTCTGTGCGAAGACCCTTATTGTAGATGGTGTAGCCGTTCATAAGAATGTCGTTTGCGGTAGTCAGTGAGCCTCCGATTGTCGGATAGGAGTGCCCGAAGATAAGGACTGCTCTGCTATTGTTCTCGAACGTGCACCTGGCGATCACGGGCGCACCGGCGATCATTGACACCCCGTCGCCGTTTTGGGAGAACCGGTTCTCTATCAGCTCCGGGTCGCTGTATTCAAGGTGAATGCCCCGGTTACAGCCGGTTATCGTGTTGCCACTGATAAGAGCATTGCACCTGAACAGATTGATGCCGTCCCAGGAGTCCCTGATCACGTTACCAGTGATCGCCGGCGCCCCCGTGGTACAGGGGAGACAAATGTTGCAGCCTTTGCCCTCGAAGGTGAAGCCCGAGACCTCGGTCTCCAGATCGCAACCGGACAACTGGAGGATATGCCAGCGCCTGTTCCACAAGAAGGTGGAGTCAGGCCCCTCTGATGAGAGGATCTTAACCCCGCTTCTCAGTCTGGCCTGTACCTTGTAAGTTCCCGGAGACACCAGTATCGTGTCGCCGTACGTTGCCTCATAGACCGCCTCCTGAACACCCTTGAAGTCTCCCGGCACACGCAACGTTCTCGCTTCGGGTCCCCCCTGGCCAACGGCCAGCAAAACCAATACGGCAGTCAAAGTCACCACAGCGATTCTCATCTTCTTACCCCCCACATCACTTAGTATAAGGAGCGCGCCCGGCAGGACTCGAACCCGCAACCTCGTGGTCCGTAGCCACGCGCTCTATCCAATTGAGCTACAGGCGCATTCTCCATGCCAATCTTCCTCCGTTACCATGTTTAGTGGCGGAGAGGGAGGGATTCGAACCCTCGGAGAGGATTTTGTCCCCTCAACCGCTTAGCAGGCGGCTCGTTTCAGCCAACTCACGCACCTCTCCCCGGTTCCTCCGGAAACGCAGATGGCGGAGGGAGTAGGATTCGAACCCACGGACCTTATCGGTCAACGGTTTTCAAGACCGCCGCCTTCGACCGCTCGCCCATCCCTCCACAAATCGGGGAATCCGGCTACATCTATTGTATAATAACAGGTTACGGGAGTGTCAAGAACAAAGGGGTCAAGTGGGGGCAGAGCTCGAAAATTGCGCGTGCCAGGTTTCGGCACGCGCAATTTTCGAGCTCTGACCCCAGCGGGTCGACCCCAGGGATTTATTCCGCGTCGAGCTCTTCCTGTTCCTTGATGAGGTCACGCCGTTCAATCAGTTTCTTCTGGCGTTCTATTTCCTTGATGCCATAGTCATGCCAGGCAGGATCGTTACAATCCACACCCTTCTGGAACTTGATGATGGCCCCTTCGTAGTCACCCTGCTTCTCCAGAGCCTTGCCCCAGATGCAGTATGCGGCCGCACTGTTCGGTCTGATTTCAAGTTCCCGCCGGACAACCGATATCGCGTCACTGTACCTCTTTGCCCTTACATACTGGTCGGCCAGAAGCCAGTAGAAGTCGGGGTTGTCCGGATTGAGCTCAAGCGCCTTCTCCATATGCTCTATGGACTTCGAGGCGTTCCCGATCTTGTCGTATGAGGCAGCAAGCCAGTACCTCAGTTGGCCATCTTCAGGCTTCATCGCTGCGGCCTTCTCGTAGAACCCGATGGAGGACTCGTAGTCCTCTACCTTGAGATACAGCCAGCCGAGTGTCTTTACGACATTGAAGTCGTCAGGGGCCAGTGTGACGGCCTGCGTGTAAACGCTTATTGCATCCACGAATAGCTCGTTCTCATAAAGCAGGTTGCCCAGGGTCAACACGTTGCTGAGATTGTCGGGAGCGAGTTCCACGGCCTTCCGGTAGGCCTCGATCGACTCGGGCAGAAGCCCCTGTTTGTCAAATGCAGCCCCGAGATTGAGGAAGTTGTCGGGATCCTTCGGCGCCAGTTTGGTGGCGATCCTGTATTCCTCTGTCGCCTCCTTGAACTGGCCGTCGGCCATGAGGGACCAGGCCAATCCCGCATGTCCCTCGGCGTCGTTCGGCGACAACTCGACGGCCTTATAATACGCCTTGATCGACTCGGTAAGCCGTCCCTGCTGAAGGTATATGAAACCCAGGTTCGTGTAAGCCTTCTGATAATTGGGATCGATCTCCAGTACAGCCAGGAACTCCCTCGTGGCTTCCCCGAACATGTCGTTTCTCAGGTACTCTGCCCCCAGGTAGTAATGCTTGTCGACCTCGCTGACCTCCACGTCGTCTCTATCCGGAGATGGCCTAGGTGTGTCGGATGCCTGCTGGCTTACGCATCCGATCACCAGTGCCAGTGCAGCAACCAGAAAGGAAACCGTTGCGATTCTCACCGCCATTGATTCCGCTCCTTTCAATACGCTCTTAAGGGTACAATATGATTCTTGACGCCAGACATTAACAAATCGGCCAATCGGTGTCAATCCGTTACTTTTTTAGATCCCTCTCGGCGCGATCGAGTGAAAGCCTTGCCCGCTCCGCGGTCTCGCTGGTCTCGTCCAACTCCAGGATCCGCCTCCACTCGGTTATCGCCTCGACAAGCAGCCCGGACTCCGCGAATGCAAGTCCCAGGTTATAGTGTGCTTCGAGATTACCCGGTTCGATCTCAAGCGCCCTGGTGAATTGCTTCACGGCCGCATCGATGTTCATCTCAGTATAATAGACGACGCCGAGATTGGTATAGGCCTTGGCATCGTTCGGATTGATTTCAATTGCTTTCTTGAGCAGGATCTTTGCACTGTCGCTCTCATCCGATTCGGCGAGGAGCATCGCCAGATTTACCCTGGCGGGGTTCAACTGGGGATCGAGAGTAAGGGCTTTCTCATAGCTCCGTCTGGCATCATCGGGCTGCGTCTGTTCATAGTAGGTATTGCCGAGCTCGTAGTATACGTTGGCATCCTCGGGAAAGCTGACGGCCAACTGCTCGAGCATCTCGACTCTCGTTTCGGCATCCAGATCCCGGGTAACCGAGTCAAGCGGGGCACGCTTGACCGCACGGCCACCGCAACCTAACACGAGAGTAAGTGCAAGTAGGGCCGCAACAACCAGCCATAGTGTTCTCGACATGTTCGCCTCCTTCTTACTGCCACGACCGTGGACTATATATCGCTTGCAAATCGTTGAACCAGCACTTTAACATAACGTCGTCTAAGAAGTAAAGCGAGGAGAAACGTGGCGAAATTGAAATCGGGCGCGCTGGTTGTTCAGAAGTTCGGGGGGACTTCCCTTGCCTCACCCGACCGGATCAAGATGGTCGCCGCGCATGTGGTCGGGGAGAAGAAACAGGATAAGCACGTTATTGTGGTGGTATCCGCCATGGGAGACACCACCGACAAGCTCTTCGAGTTGGCAACGACGGTATCCCCCACACCACCGAAGCGGGAGCTCGACATGCTGCTCACCGCCGGGGAAAGGATATCTATGGCCCTTCTTTCAATGGCCATAAGCGATCTCGGATATGAGGCGATATCCTTCACCGGTTCCCAGAGCGGGATCGTGACCGATACGAGCCATACCCGGGCCAAAATACTGGATGTAAGAGCCCACCGGGTCGGGGAGGAACTCAAGAAAGGGAGAATCGTCATTGTGGCCGGATTCCAGGGTGTAAGCCCCGCAAAAGAGGTCACAACGCTTGGCAGGGGCGGGTCCGACACAACCTGCGTAGCGCTCGCAGCGGCTTTTGACGCAGAGGAGTGCGACATATTCACAGATGTGGATGGGATCTACACGGCCGACCCGCGTCTCGTGCCCGGGGCTAAAAAGATCGACATCATATCCTATGACGAGATGCTCGAACTATCATTTTGCGGAGCGGAGGTTCTTCATTGGAGGAGTGTCGAGGTTGCAAGGCGATTCGGAGTGAGAGTGCATGTGCGCTCCTCCTTCAGGAAGGAGATGGGGACAATCGTGACAGCAAGGGAAGAAATCGAAACTGCCGGGATAAGAGGAATCACCCATGATTCAAACCTTGTCAGAATAAGCGTCAGAGATGTCGGAGACGCTGCAGGTGTTGCGGAACGTATGCTCGAAGCTCTTGAAGGCGCGGACATCGGAGTGAGGTTTTTCCAGATCTCAGCCAGCAGCATTGGGAAGGGGATCATCTCCATGATGCTCCAGCGCGATCAAAAGGAACCGGCACTCGGCCGCATCTCAGAAGTGCTCCCCGATGCAGACCTCGATACCGACGAAGGGATAGCGACGATTTCGGTTGTCGGTCACGGTCTCTGCAGCAAGCCGGGCATAGCGAAGAAGATCCTTGCCTCACTTGCATCGCTTGATCTCCAACCGGAGATGATCTCAACGTCGGGGATCACCATGACCATCGCGGTCAAAGAGACGGAGGCCGTTCGCGCGATACAGAAGCTGCACACCGATCTGGGACTCGATAAACCTGAGGGCGCCAAATCAGCGTAGGATTTCGGCGTCCTCCTTGACCACCCTGCCATCTTTGAGGTAAATCACTCTTGCCGAGTATTCCGCGATGTACTTCTCGTGGGTGACGAGCACGATCGTCTTACCTTCTTTGTTAAGCTCCTCCAAGATGGCCATGATCTCAGACCCGGTCCGGCTGTCGAGATTACCTGTGGGCTCGTCGGCAAGAACGATTGTGGGATCGTTGACAAGGGCCCTGGCAATTGCGACCCGTTGTCTCTCTCCACCTGAGAGCTCATTTGGATTGTGATACACACGGTCGCCAAGCCCGACCCGCTCGAGGATCTCAAGGGCCGTCTTCTCCCTGTTCTTCCTGCTGATATTAGAGTAGAGGAGCGGCAGCTCCACGTTATGAAGGCAGTTCGTCCTGGGAAGAAGATTGAATGTCTGAAAGACAAAGCCGATGCTCTTGTTTCTTATGCGTGCGAGTTCGTCGTCACTCAGATCGTCAACCTTGCGGCCGTCGAGGTAATACTCGCCAGAGGTAGGTCTATCCAGGCATCCGATGAGATTCATGAGCGTGGACTTGCCCGAACCCGAGGGTCCGACGATGGCCAGGAACTCACCACTCTTGACTTCAAGTTCTATCCCCTGCAAAGCATGAACCATAGCTTCGCCCATTTCATATTCTTTGACGATACCCGTCATGCGGATGAGTCCCATCTTAGCGCCACCCTCCTCTCTCATCGAATCACCCGGCCCGTGTTCCCACCCCTTTATCTTACCATCTTAAGATGGCACCGACACCGTCAACCTCTTCAAGGCCGGACTTGGGTTGTACGTATTTTACCTCAGCATCATGCTCGACGGCCAGCACCGCAAGGTGTTCTGAGACATCACCGATCTTGCTCAGCTTCTTTTTACAGTACGCGCAATCCTTGGATCCCATTACCTCAACACTGCCACAGTCACCGCATAGACAACCGCCGATCTCGAAGTTGTCAACCAGCACAAGCGTATGGACCCGTCCCTCCTGGAGCGCGGCAACAGTGTTCTTAAGGCCCGTCACCGTCATATCGCCCCGGCCCGACCGTGCAAGCAGTCTCTCTGCTATTTCTTTGGCCTTTCGCTCTTCGGTCTCCTGTTCGATCTTTCTCGCGGCGTCTGTAATATCATTTATGTTCGATGTCACATCGGCGGATATGTAGCCTGCCACTATGCTCTGGAGGTACGAATGCAGGACACGGTTGAGCCGTGTCCGCACTTCCTGCGAGCCCCCTATGATCACATGACCGAAACCCTCGGCCTTGTAGAACCCGAACATGGTATCCGCCACATGCTTGAGGTGCCTGTTGACATGATCCTCGATATGCCTCTGGAACCTTGCCTGTGCCAGCCCCCCCTGCTTGTGCCACCCGGGAACATCGTCGAGTATGTCCTCCCTCTCAAGTATCTCTCCCAGGTAGACCGTGAACAACCGTGCCTTTTCCTTATCGGCGATAACCACACAGTAGCGCCGGCCTTCATCGACAATCTTGAGAACAGGCAGGACAAAAGGCATCTGATCGACGACACATCTGTCGGGTACGGTCACCGGGAGCCTGAAGACCTGCCAGAGCCCTGCAGGCTTTGAGGCGAATATCGCAAGACCCTTTGCCCGCCCTTTGAAATCCATCGTGAGGAAGTTCTGGATCCGGTGGACATCCTCCTCCACATGTTCCCGCTCTTCCCCCGATAGACCGGCTTCGGCGACCGCCTTCTTCATTATATCCTTCGCCTCGATCTCGTAGGCCTTGCGCTGGGCCTTGTAAACACCGATCCCCATGTAAAAGCTCAGCACCTGATGCGAGCCGGACCTGAAGTGAAGCAAGTCGATTATCTGCTTGCGGTTTATCATCTGCGGAAATTCCCTCCTGCCGCTACTCGACCTCGCTCTCTTTCCATCCGTATTCACCTATAAGAGGGACAAACACGCATCCCTCCAGTTTTTCAATCTCGCGGGCATCGCCCCTTCGCGTCACCCTCGTCAATGTCTGGTGGAAACTGTTGCCGACCGGGATCACGAGCCTCCCTCCATCGGCAAGCTGCTCGATCAGAACATGCGGCATGTCCGGCGCCCCGGCCGTGACGACGATACCGTCATAGGGAGCTCTCTCAGGATATCCTTTCGATCCGTCACCGACCAGGATCTCAACGTTGACGTAACCCAGGTCCTTCAGGGTCTCCGCCGCCGCACCTGCAAGGTCGGGCTGTCGCTCAAGCGATACGACATGATCCGCAATCTCTGCGAGTATCGCAGCCTGGTAGCCTGAGCCAGTGCCTATTTCAAGCACATTCTCATGTCCTTCAAGGGCAAGGGCCTCAGTCATCACCGCCACCATATAGGGTTGCGAGATCGTTTGACCGCAACCTATCGGAAGGGGCCTGTCCGCGTAGGCGGAGTCCACTCGCTCGTCCGGCACAAACAGATGCCTCGGGACCTTTCTCATGGCATCGAGAACGAGCCGGTCCTGAACACCACGTGACTGTATCTGGTGCTCCACCATCTGGCTCCGCTTCGCCTCACGGTTTCCCTGGTTCATTTCAGAGTGCCTCTCTAAGCTGAGCGGCAGCGTCTTCAGGGGCGACTATGTTTATGTTCATACCGCTACCGATCTCAAAACCGGCACGCGTGGTAAGTCTGGGTAGAATCTCGATATACCAGTGGAAGTGCGGCTCGCCGGCCGAGTGGTGAGGGGCCGATCGCACGACGTAGTTATAGTCTGGATTACCCAGCAGGTGATGCAATCTCAAGAGAGTCTCTCTTAACAGCTTGGCGAGCAGATCGGCACCCTCCTCCGTCAGGACACCGAATGACGACGCATGTCGTCGCGGCAGGATCCATGTCTCATAAGGTACCGTGGATGCGAATGGGCACAGGGCAACGAACCCCGCGTTGGAGCAGACCAGCCTCGTCTTTTCGGCCAGCTCATGGTGGAGTATGTCACAGTGGACACAGGTACCGTGATCGTCGTAATACCTCTGTGCCTCCTCGAGCCTGCGTCTGATCTCCTGAGGAACGACCGGGGTACCGATTATCTGCGAGTGCGGATGTTCAAGCGACGTGCCTGCCTCTTTCCCCTGGTTTCGGAAGATTATGATCAGCTGGTTCCAGTCGGACCGGTCCAACTCGAGGAATCTCTCTCTATACGTGTGGACGATCCTTGCAACTTCTTCCTCGCTCATGGTTGCGATCGTCTGGGAGTGGTCCGGAACCTCGATCACGACCTCATGCGCACCGCATCCGCCCATCTCAAGATAGATACCCGTCTTCTCCCTTCCGGTGTCCGTCCCAGGCTCCGGAGGAGCAAGCGCCGCAAACTTGTTGGGTACGACCCGTACGACCCAGTCCTTGTCATTACCTGCCCCGGGAGCAGGAATCGAGAACACCGCCTCGGGGGTCTTATCCTCGTTGCCGCGGCAAAAGGGACACTTCGCATCATATGATGGCTTTGGCTTCTCCTTCGCTTTTGTCTTGGCGAAGTCGTCCGGGCGCTTCCCGCGTTCCTTCGCGATTATGCTCCAGGTCCTTGTTGCAAGATCCTGTCTCAGTCTGGACACTCGGTCCTCCCGTCAAGCCATCTCAGGTTCTTGAGCACACGTCTTCTTATGTCCCCGGGTGCCGGCAGTTTCCTCATGATCCGGCCGGCCTTGATATAGTTGCGACTCAGGTTCTCAACCTTTCCCCCACATTCGCACTCCGTGCGTCCGCTGCTCCCGGCCGGTATGACGAAATCGCTGTGACACACTGCGCATCTCAGGAGCTTCTTCTCACCGCTCATCTTACCCCTCTTGGCACGGGGCTCCCCGTCGACCTCAACGATGTCCATTGCAAAGTCAATCACATGTGCATTACTCAAGCATGTGCCGACACCGAAACCATCGACCACCTCACAGAGATCCTCGATCTCTGCCTCGTCCAGTCCGCCGCTTACGAGAATCTTGACATGCGAGTAGCCCCGAAGATCAAGTTCCCACCTGAGTTCCCTGACGATATCGTACATATCACCCCGTCTCGACCGTGGTGTATCCAGCCTGACGCCGTAAAGCCCACGCCCCAGCGTATCGCATGCGGCCAGTGCTTCGAACTTCTCATCTCCGAATGTGTCTACGAGAGCGATTCGCTTAATACCCTTGGCCATATACTTGTCGAAGCCGGCAAGCGCGTCATCGATCCCGCCACTCAGGATAACAAGTGAGTGTGGTATCGTACCCGATGGCTCGATCCCCAGCATCTCACCTGCCTTGACCGTTGCGACGCCGTCACAACCACCCACAAACGCATTCCGCTCAATCATTGGTGACACGGCCGGGTGCATCCGCCGGGCGCCGAAACTTATAAGCATATGCTCACCCGCTGCGATTCTCAGCCGTGCCGCCTTCGTGGCAACACCTGAAGCCTGGCACAGAAAACCAAGCAGCGGGGTCTCGAAGACTCCGAAATCGATGTAGTTGCCCTCTATCGTCATCACAGGTTCGTCGGGTCTTATTACGGTCCCCTCATCAACCGCCCTGAGATCGATATCGAGCCCTTCGAGGAGGGTCAGGCATTCCTCAAGACCGGCCAGGATAGCCCAACCGTATTCGGGGGGCAGGCTCTTTGCCGTAAACTCCGCCTTTACCCGTCTGGAGGACTTCGACCGCTTGAGTATCTCGACCGTCCTGCTGAAGTAGACGTCGGTTGTACGCCCGCGCTTTATTTCCCGCTCGCTCGCGATATGAAAAGACTGCTTCTTCATGTGAGCCTCACCTTGAGAACACTGGCCATCTGGTTGAGTGCGAACTCGTTTTCGTCCGGACTTAGGGCCGCAACACCGTCCCGTGGAACCTCCACGTCGTATCCTCGCATCACGGCATCGGCAGCCGTGAAGAAGACGCATATATTGGTGACAACGCCGACTATTGTCAGCCTCTCTATCTTCATACGCTTAAGAGTATCCTCAAGCTGTGTCTTATAAAAAGCTGAATACGTGGTTTTGGCAAGCACTATGTCGTCGGGACGGGGAGCAAGCTCCTTTACTACCTTGCTTCCCTCCGTACCGCTGACTGCGTGTCTCGGCCAGATCTCAAACTCCCTGTCATCCTCTGCGTGGGCATCGCAAAGGTAGATCACCGGGATACCCTCCTGTCTGGCTCTTTCTATTCTTGTGCGGACAGCCGGGATGATGACCCGGGCAAGCGGGATTTCGAGCGGGGCCCCGGGCAGCACGAAGTCGTTGAGCATGTCTACGACGAGAAGGGCCGCTCCGCTCTTATTCTCTATGGAGCATCACCTCCGGCATAAGGGGAGTTGCTTGGAAGGTTTCAGATCGTGACAGGGTCGGGCCACCTGTACAGACCACTAATGAGTCTACCAAATCAGCTGGCTCCACTCAATTCGGCTTCCATACCGGGAGCCGCAGGGTCACACCGCCTGTATCACATCCTGCGCCCGGTGCAGGTTCTACCTTAGCACAACGACCTTGCCGTTGGCAAGCCCTGTCCCGTGATGCAGGTTATAGAAGTAGATCCCCGGAGAGACCTCGCCACCGGCGAGCCCCTCGTTCAGATCGATTGAGTGGAATCCCTGTCTGAGGATTCCAGCATCCCTGCTTGAGACACTCCGTCCTGCAACGTCATAGACCGTAAACGATACCCGTGATGGCTCGGCCAGCCTGAACATCAGATTGGGAAGCTCCCCAGATGGCATGGGTACCACGGACACTTCGAGTGTGGGTTCGTAATTCGTGCCACGCGTGGCCATACCGGCATTCTCGATAAGTTTGTCCATACACATGAAGCCAAGGTAATTCGTCACCCAGGACTGATCCTGGTCATCGGGTTCCGGATCGGTTACGGGGATCCCCCCGTCCAAGTCGCCGTCGTTCAGCACGAGCGTGTCGGCCAGGTGCTTGAAATTGGCGCACCAGATATCGCTGGCCACTATCTCGATCGCCGAACTGTGGCCGAGTGCCGCCCATCCGCGCCAGGCATTCTGGTACTGTGACGAATCGACTTCCGTATCGAGATAAGGAACGTAGGTCTCAAGCCAGGTTTCAACTCCCGTCGGATCGTCCTTGAAATGGGAGTTGACCAGACCCCACATCACGGCCCCACCCCCCATGGCCCATTCCTTCCAGTGGAACTTGTTCGGGTTGATCTCGGCCCATGTCTTGACCGAGTCTGCGTAATCAAGCGCTTTGGCCATGTAGGTCGCGTTACCGACATCGACACCGTAGTCATAGAGGTTCCCGATGGCCCAACCCATTATCATGCCGTTGAGTCTCTTATACATGCCGACGGGGACATAGAGGTACATCGGATTGTGGCAAAGGTAGGACGCGCACGAATCGGCGTAAGCCGAATAGGTGGTATCGCCATATACCCGCCGGTATTCCATCTCGGCCCGCAGCGCCCAACCGCAGTTATACACCCTGTAGTATCCTGTCACCCGGTCGTCTCCACCCTCCTCAGCATATGCAGGAAAGTTCATACAGTATTCCCAGGCGGCATCGATGTTGTCGTGGTAGGTATCCACACCACTTCTGTCGTAGCAGCGGGACCAGAGCCATATCGACTCGCTTGTGTTGTCGGTCTGAATCACACCGAGCATGTGCTCGCCTTCCCTCATCCCGCCATAGGTCGCCAACAGCGTATCGCTCACCTGCATAGTTACTATGAAGTCCGCACACAACAGAAGCCTGGCCAGCGGGTCGTACTCATAGTCAAACGGGCGTGGCTGCGGAGCACCTGTTCTGAGTATGAAGTCATCCTCACGCGACTCGATTCTCATGCCCTCTTCAGGTGGGACATAAGGTGTCGCGTATGCAGCAACGGGGAACATGCAACAGATCAAACCAATCAATAACACTCGCTTCATAAAGACACCTCCTTGAGGTCGAACACACTTCAACGAGTCCCATTATACACCTAATCTACGCCTGTTTCAACCACATTCCCCGTGGGGTCAGAGCTCGAAATTTGCGCAATCCTCGTGGGGTCAGAGCTCGAAATTTGCGCGACAGAGGGTCAGAACGCAGGAATTAAGTGGATTTAGCCCACGGCGCAAATTTCGAGCTCTGACCCCGGGGGGTTTTTGGGGGGTTAGTCGGTCATGGCGAGGTAGACGCCGTAGAGGATCAGGGCGCCGCCGATGAAAAGCGTATAACCCGGGACTTCGGCGAAGAAGAGCCACGCCAGGAGCGCGGACCCCACGGGTTCACCGAGGACCGAGATCGCAACCTTTGGGGCGGGAATATACTTGAGTGCCCAGTTAAGCGACGTGTGACCGAAAACCTGGGGACCGAGTGCGAGGAGCGCGAACCAGAGGTAGTTCACGGGCTCGAAGCCCGTGAAACCATGCCCACGGAACGTCATCCACGCAAGCAGCATGACAGCAGACGCCGTATAGGTCATGAATGCATACTCGATGTAACCCAGGCTCTTTCTAAGCGACCGGCCGATTACGAAGCAGGCCCCGAACGCGGCCGCCCCGCCCAGGGCGAAGAGGTCACCCTTGAGCATCCCCGGACCAAGATCGATATCTCCCCGGCCGATCGTCAGACTTCCGAGAAAACACAGGGCCGTTGCAAGGAGCGTTCGCCGGCTTATCCCCTCCTTCAGCACCACCCAGGCGAAGATCGCGGCGAAAATGGGACTCGTCGTCACGAGAACCACCGAGCTTGCCACCGTGGTGATCTTCAGCGATTCGATCCAGAGTAGAAAATGCAGCGAGAGGAATATGCCCGATACCGCACACAGTCCCATCTGCCTCTTCGTGATCCCGCGGCCTCTGCGCTTTCCCGCAAAGAAGGGCAGCAGGATGAGTGACGAAAAGGCAAGCCTGAAGGCCGCTATCACAGCCGTGGGCACGGTGCACAGTCTTATGAGGATCGCCGCAAATGAGACCACCACAATCGCAAACGCAACAACAACGGGCGCGCGTCGCTCAGGAGTCACGGTCCGACCTCACCTGTGTGTGGTAGGCCTTCCTTACCTCCCTGAAAAACTCAAGACCCCCGGGGCTCTTATAATCGGGATACGTCCATTCCACCGGTCTGAAATCCTTACCCTTATATATCAGTGTTACCTCGGCATAGTATCCCATCCCTATGTAGATACGGTGAGAGAAGTTCTTGGCCGTGGCAAGAACCACCTGGGCATCGTCAACGTAACCCGGATCGATGTTGATCGTCCTCTTCCCGCCTTGAGCCAGATCCCGCTCGGTATGGATCCCCAGGTGCTTGGCCCGCGCGAGAAACCCACGTTCGCGGAGGTTCCGGAAAGCTATCCACTTGCGGAGCAGTCCCTCTCCCATCTCATCCGCGTAGTAGTCGGTGAATTCAAAGGGGAGGATCGGGCTCTCGCAATCGATGTCGCCCAGCCGACCGGTGAGCAGCTTCGTTGCCCGTGCGAAAGACTCCTCGCGGCCTATGAGCCCGCAGAAGATCTTTATCTGTGAGGGTCTTGTTCTTCCCCTTGTCCCGGCCACTCGCTTGCAACCTCCTCTTGAGACCGCCATCTGCCCCTGACTATACCTTCCTGGGCCAGCCGATCAAGGTTTCTCCGTTCGTCGTCTGTGAGAAATACCGGTTCACCGCCTGCCAGGGGTGTGCCCCGAAGCGGCATGAAGAAATGGATGTAGAAGATGGCGCCCTTCGCTCCCAGCTCTTCTACAAGGTTAAACGTCGCCTGCCGGTCACCGGATGTCTCACCGGGAAAGCCCAGCACCAGGTCCACCGCCGGCACAAACCCGCAGGATGAGATGATATCACATGAACATCTTATATCTTCAACCCCGTGTCCCCTGCCGATGAGCTCAAGCATTCGATCGCTGCCTGACTGGCCTCCAATCACCAATTTCGTGTTGGAGACATAGGCCTTGAGGATACGAATCGCATCTTCTGTTACGTAGTCAGGTCTAACCTCGGATGGGAACGAACCCAGATAAAGCCTGCCACCCTTCGCCGCCGATCTGCTGGCAGCGAGCAAATCTTCAAGTGCCTCACAGTTAGGCTTCCCGTCTTCAACTGAAGCGTAGCCGAGTGAGTTCGGTAGCAGGAAGCGAAAGTCTTTCATACCGAGGCCCGCATAGACCGAGACGATATCCTCAATCTCCTCGACGCTTCTAAACCGCTCTACCCGGCCGTGAATCCCCGGGGTCTGGCAGTATCCACACCCCCACCGGCAGCCCCTTCCGATCTCGATATAAGTGGGGAATCTCATCCGGGTCGGCAGGGCTCGAAAGGAACTCAAGTCGACGGGGACCCTCCGCGGCCTGCCGACGAGGCGGTCATCTTCAAGCTGGTAGAGACCGTCTATTGTTTCAAGCCTCTCGCCGGCCGCGAGGTTGCGGGCAACCTCCCGTATCACATCCTCTCCCTCACCAACGCAACAGTAATCCAGTCCGGCTCGAAGGGCATTCGACGGATCTCCGCTCGGATGTGCACCACCCGCAATTGTTATGAATGCATCGCTGCCCCACCGTGCCCTAAGGGCCTTGACGAGGCGAACTACGTACGGGAAATTGACGGTCATCGCGGAGATACAAACGACCTCAACGGCCCGCTGCGAGCTATCAAAGTCGAGATTGAGCAGATCCTTCAGGGTTACCACACGTATCGAGCCGGTTACGTCGTCGACTTCGTGTTCGAGCGCAGCTATAAGGCAGGCGATTGCGGTCCGGTTCAGCCGATCACGGACGAAGGTGAATCTGACCCGGTTTTTCATTCAGGGAAGGTTGACCCAGTCGAGTCCGAGCTCCTTAAGCTTCTGCTCGGTCGGGATACCATCGTTCGTCCAGCCTCTCAGGTTATAGTAATCATCGAGCATTGCTTCGATCTTCTCGCGCTCCAGGATGCCGCCATCCGTTGAACCACCCGTCAGTTTCTCTTCATAGACTCTTGCCGGTGGAATATCGGAGGCGCGCCCGAACCCCGGTACCTCGCGCACCCAGAACATGCGTGTCAGGTTCCAGATCCGCTCGGATATCGAGATAAGATCCTGCTCGCTGTAGTCAATCCCGGTGGCTTTCCTATAGGCCTCAGCATAGTCGGCAACCGGGACCTGCATTTCAATCCAGGGGAGCCGGCAGACCCCGAGCGTATCGAAAAGCGGCCGCGTGTGTTGAAGCTCGATCACCTTACCCGCCTTCCCCTCGGCACTGTCTCTTCCGGTCGCAATGTCATGGGTCACGGCCCATGACGGCCTGTGTTGTGCTCCGATGTCGGAGGTCATATATGAAAGGAGCATCGCGGGCGCTCGTCTCGATTCATACCCGCTCTGCTCGAGCCCCTTAACCTGCATCGCGAACTTGATGGAGTCCGCGCCAAAATGCTCGGCCGCAGCCTTGCTTCCCTCGGCTAAGACATCGCCTATGCCTTCCCGCATCGCTATCATCTTTATGAGACTGAAGACGCTTTCGGGATCACCGAACTTAAGCACGAGTCCGCCGGTATCCTTCTCCGTGATGATGCCCTTCTCGAAGCACTCAATCGCAAAGGCTATGATGCTTCCGCCCGATATCGTATCGATACCGTAGTCGTCACACAGGTGGTTGCCGTAGGCGACGTCCTTGATATTTCCCAGAGCGCAGTCACCACCGATCATCGCGGTGGTTTCATACTCGGGGCCCTCGACGTAAACATCATACTTATCTGTCTTGGCATGCGAGTACTTCCCGCAGCACATCGCACAGGAATAGCACGCCTTGTTTATGACAACGATATCCTTACGCATGCGGGGACCGCTTATATTCGTGAACTGCTCGAAGTAGCCACCCCGGAAGTTCCGTGTAGGGAATGCACCGATCCGGTTCGCCCAGTTTACGACCGCGGACGTTCCGTAGGTTTGCCAGAGCTCAAACGCCGGGTTGGTGAAGCACTGCTCGTACATACGTCTTCCGACCTTCATCAGACCTTCAAGATCGTGTACGGGAATCGCCTTGGTACCCCTCAGGCATATCGCCTTGACCTTCTTGGAACCCAGGACAGCACCCAGACCCGTCCGTCCCGCCTGGCGGCCGAAATCATGGGTTATGCATGCAATCTTTACGAGCTTCTCCCCCGCCGGGCCGATCGAAGCAATCTGGAAGTCCTCGCCGAGATTCTTCTTAAGCGTCTCTTCGACGGCGAAAGAGCCTTTGCCCCAGAGTTCACCGGCGTCCTCTATCTTCACCTCATCATCATCTATGACGATGTAGCAGGGCTTCTCGCTCTGCCCGTCGAGTATTATCATGTCGTAACCGGCAAGCTTGAGTTCTTCCGGGAAGTGACCGCCGGAGTTTGCCTCCCCGTAGCCACCGGTAAGGGGTGACTTGCCGCCGGTCTGGATCTTACCCGAGGACGGCACAAAGAGTCCGGTGAGCGGTCCTGCCGCCATTATGAACTTCGCGTCGGGGCCGAGCGGATCCGTACCCGGTGCCAGCTCTTTAAACAGCGTGCGGATTATAAATCCCCTGGCACCAATGTAGTCTCTGATGAGATCGTCCGGTGTAGGTTCCTTCACGACCTTCTTATCAGTCAGATTGATTCTTAAGATACTACCGCCATAGCCGCCTGTCACTTTGCTCCTCCATCTCTACTCTTTCCAGTAGAGCGCCTTCGTCGGGCAGATCTCTACGCACTCTCCACATACATCACAGATAAAGGGTTTCTCGAAATCTCTGTGAGTGAAGACCGCACCGAAAGGACATTCATCAACACAGACAAGACAGTAGTTGCACTTGTCGGCATCGATCTTAATAATGCCTGCCTCGTTAGTGATCGCGTCAGTCGGACAGACCTCGATACACTTCTCGCATTGGGTACAGAGACTGATCTTGTACTTGCCCGGAGCAGGAAACTTACCCGTTATGCCGATAGCCGCCTTCTTGGGATTGTGTTCCTTGAAGTGGTCGAGCGAGCATATCAGCTGACACGTCTTGCACCCTGTACATCGTAATTCATCCCTGCCGATTTTCACGTCTTACCCCCATCAATATAGCTGGCCCGGATTCTACCACAGACCCCACCGCAAGTCAATGGACCCGCCGGTCACAGTCCAGTGGCGGATGCAGCCTCCTCGGACATTTCAGGCGGCCTGGTAAGCAGGCTCACGACAACGATCACGATGAGACTCACGATGAAACCCGGTACGAGCTCATAGAGGAACCCCGAAAGTGTCGGAATGTTTTTCCAGATAATCACCACAACCGAGCCCGAGACCATCCCGGCGATCGCACCCGCTTTGGTCACCCGCTTCCAGTAGAGCGAAAGCACTAGCAGCGGACCGAAACTCGATGCGAGACCTCCCCATGCGTAAAGCACGAGCCAGAATACCACTCCGACAGGGTTCTCCGGATCCTGGCGTAGCGCCACCACCATTGCAACAAGACCGATCACGAGCGTGACGATCCGGCTCAAGCGTACAAGCATTTTGGGGTTGGGCTCACGCCCGAAAGTCTTGTGATAGAAGTCCTGCACAAACGATGACGATGCAACAAGGAGCTGGCTGTCCGCAGTGGACATCATCGCCGCCATTGCTGCAGCGATCATCACCCCTGCAAGCCACGAAGGCATGAGTTGCATCGCAAGGAGCGGCATGACCCGCTCAGGATCACCCGGATCACCTGTAAGGACCGCCCTGGCGACCAGGCCGATAAAGACCGCCCCGTAAAGGGCTATCACCGCCCAGGTAACACCGATCAGGGCACCTCTCCTCACGAGCTTCGCCTTCTTGATGGCCATGAAGCGGACCATTATGTGAGGCTGACCCGGATAGCCGAGACCTATCCCGATCATGCCGATAAGGAAGGTCGCCAGCGCGATACCCTCCTTCCCCACCCGGAGACTCAGGTAACCACCGTCCGGTGGAGTGACCGCCGCAAGTTTTGTCCAGAGCGCCACCGGTCCACCGAGTTTGATTGTCCCCACCACCGGTAGCACGACAAGCCCGAAAATCATGATCATAGCCTGGATCACATCCGTCCAGGCGACAGCGAAAAAGCCACCCATCATTGTGTAGAAAAGTATAACCACCGCGCTTATAAGAACCGCAACCGTATAGTCCATCCCGAAGGTAACGCTTAACGCCTTTCCCGAAGCAACGAACTGGGCGGCCACGTAGGCCGTCATGAAAACTGCGATCAGGATCGCAGCTATCACCCGGACCGAGTGGCTCGTATCCTTAAACCTCTCCTCGAGGTAACCGGGTATCGTAATCACACGGAAGAAACCCGTGATGCGCCTAAGCCGGGTGGCCAGTACGGTCCAGTTAAAGAAGGTCCCGCAGACGCAGCCGAGAGCAACCCAGAAAGCTCCGATCCCCTGGCTGAAGGCCTGCCCGGGCAATCCCAGGAGGAGCCAGCCGCTCTCGGAGCTTGCCTCCGCACTCAGCGCGGCCGCCGTCGGGCTTAGACTACGTCCTGCAAGATAGTAGTCATCAAAGGTCCTCGTACGCCTGAAGGCGGCGAACCCCACTCCGATAAGGATTGCCAGGTAGATCAGGAAGGCGACGGCCAGGGTGGTATCCATTCTAATCCTCCTCGGATGTAAAGATGTAGTAGCATACTATCGCGATAATGAAACCGACGGGTGGAAGACCGAAAGCAAGTATCGTACTGAGCGGCATGACCTCGTCCATGACAACCTCCAGTGCTCTTAAGCCAGTTCCGCGAGGCACCAGCATAGATACGGTAGAAATCTTGAAAGAATGTGGGTGTCTTTGTCCACAAAAAAGTTGGCTCTTCTGCTCGATACTTCAACACAGCCGATGGGATGTTCATGGTGCCCAAGCGGGCCAAGCATTGTTGAGAGCCTGTCCGGTAAGGCTTCTTCCTTTATGGGGCAGAGCGCCTCTCGCAACATCATCGTGTCAGCGGGTACAACGAATCCGTGCTGTTCCCGGGGAAGTTCCTGCCAGGGAAATGATGCGGTGAGACCCACAATATCACTCTTACCCTCAGTCCAGGCGACCTGCCGCGCAACCACACGACACGTGTTGTCATCAACCCGCCCAAGCAGTGTCGCACCCAGATCGTAGTCAATAAAACGCCTGAGGACATGGAACACCCGGTAGATGACATCCGTCGGTGCCACACCCTTAAGTATTGCCCCCGCGATACCCGTTTCCGCTTCAAGGACCGCCGCGTGTCTCCGGCCTCCCACAAGTTTGCCCGCGATCCGGAGTATCTCGGTTGCGATCTTTCCTGCTCCGCGCTCAAAACCCGCGTCCCGTGTAAGAGCGACGACACCGGCTACCTCTCCACCCACACGGACCGGTGCCATGATTGTATCCTCTTCGAGATCCGGCTTCTCATTCCGGTAAAACGCGATCACGGTTTTCATGTCCAACGATTCGGCATCCTTTACCGATCTCACTTTATACAGCGTGTCGCTGCGCCGCCTGTGGAGGAAGAGCGCACCATTGGTGCAATTGAAAAGTGAAGCCAGGGTGTCGAGGATAAGAGCAAATGCCTTCCGCTCTTCCCGGACATCGGGGATTTCCCTGGCAAGCCGGGTAACGGCCTCGGAAGCTTCTGCGGATAGACGCATAGCAAGCACCACCGCCCAATCTATCAGGCCGCCTCCCGACGCGTCAATACGATAACACGCGGCTTTGCTTGACTCCCTATGCAGGGTGGGGTAGTATCTGTCCACTCCAGACCGACAAGGAGGTATGACCTTGGAATACAATCTGACTGACGAACAGAAAGATATCGTTTCAAGAACCCGAAAGATCGCAATCGAAAACATCAAACCGGTAAGACAGAAATACGACCGCGAAGAGATCTTTCCGTGGGACATCGTAAAGATCCTGGGAGAGGCCGGGCTCTTTGGTGTCTATATCCCGGAAGAATATGGCGGCCGGGGCTTGGGTGTTTTCGAACTCGTACTGGTTACTGAGGAGCTCTCAAAGGTCGATGGCGGGATCGCGCTCTGTCTGGCGGCGACAGCTCTTGGTGCCTATCCGATTCTCCTCGGGGCAAACGACGAACAAAAGAAGAGGTTTCTGTCTCCACTGGCAACAGGCGAGAAGCTGGCCGCATTTGCGCTCACCGAGCACGAGGCCGGTAGCGACGCCACTGCTCTTCGCACCACCGCGGACAAGGATGGGGATGACTACATCTTAAACGGTACCAAGTGCTTAATCACGAATGGTGGTGAGGCGGATATCTATACCGTTATGGTAGTGACGGACAAGAACAAGGGACCGCGTGGCGTATCGGCCTTTGTTGTTGAGAAAGGCACACCCGGTTTCGAGTTCGGCAAGAAAGAGAACAAACTCGGTATACGTGCTTCGGCAACGCGCGAGCTTGTCTTCGAAAACTGCCGTGTCCCCAAAGCCAACCTCCTGAGTCGTGAAGGCATGGGTTTGATTCTGGGGCTGCGTACGTTTGATGCGACAAGACCGGGTGTGGCCGCACAGGCCCTGGGTATAGCCGCCGGCGCCCTTGATGAGGCAGTCGCCTATGCGACTAAACGCATCCAGTTCGGTAAGACCGTAGCATCGCTTCAGGCGATTCAATACATGCTGGCCGATATGGCAACCGAGGTGGAGGCGGCGAGAGCACTTCTTTATGCGACGGCGAGGACGGTCGATTGCACCAGGTCACGAACCACGAAGGAATCGGCGATGGCCAAGCTCTATGCGTCGGATGTTGCGATGCGGGTGACGACCAAGGCCATCCAGGTCTTCGGAGGCCGGGGATACATGCACGACTACCCCGTTGAGAAGATGATGAGGGATGCCAAGATCACCCAGATCTACGAGGGGACGAACCAGATACAGCGAAATGAGATCGCCCTTGCCCTGATAAAGGAATCTACTGCGTGAGCGGACTCAGCCTAGCCCGCAAGTAGAAAAGCTCTTTCCCTCAGGTAGTTGCCCAGATCGTCGAGTAGCTCGCATGCCGAATCGAGATCGTCGGGAGTGACACCGGCTCCGCTCTCAAGATCCATCATCGAGAGCGCCTGGTTGATGTTGCCTACCTTTTCCAGGATCGCGGAGTCGAGATCTATGATCTCTTCGGCCTTGCCGTTTTCCAGTGCTTCGAGCAGTGTGGCTTCCGTCGGCACCGCATCGGCAATGTCTTTCGCAAGCTTGTCGGCCTTGTCTGTGATAATGTCCAGGGTTGGTACTACCTCCGGGTCCGCGTTACCGGCCACAAGCCTTTTCATTCTCGTGACCATCGACACGGTCTCGCTGAGCTTCTCGAGGATCTCCTCGGAGAAAACCTGATCCGTTTCACGGGCCGTTCCTGTGGTGGAATAACCCTTGTAACCAATAATCGTTTGGGAGAGATATGCTCCCTTTGGAGACAACTGCCTCATGCGCGCCATGCAAATCCCCCTGTTTTTGATGCCACAGCCTTATCTATCGGCGGGCACGGGAGCAAAACTTGAGGAAAAAACGCAACCCGGGTTACTCAGAGACTATTAACAAGATGGAGGAGATGCCAGTGATGGCAAGGAACACGAGCGAGACAACCGGAGTCGTCTCATGCCTGTATTATGGAATTCGTTCTATCTTAGCAGCACCGTCCGGCGCGTCACGCTCTGACCGTTCCACTTCAGGTGATAGAAGTAGACCCCGCTCGCAACTGGATTACCTTCGCGGTCCGTTCCATCCCACGTAGCATTGTAACTCCCCGGACCCTGCACTTGATTAACCAGAGTCCGCACCAGCCGACCCGTTGCATCGTGAACCGTAACATGCACAGGTGAGGTAGCATCAGACGAGATGGTGTAGGTGAAGCTGCTGGCCAGTGTAAATGGGTTGGGACGACTCTGAGACAGGGTGGCTGCTTCAGGCCGGTCATCTTCTCCATCACAAGGCCCATCGACTCCGCAGTTAAGCGGATCGACGTAGATTTCAAATAGACTCGGCCACCGCTTGCCCGTGACAAACAGCCGGACGCTGTCCGGATCGAACGCTATGCCGTTTAAGGGTCCCGGTGGAGCGGCAGGATGTTCGGCAGACAGTATACCCGTCAGGTCAAGCCAGGCGACCACAACACCAGTCTCGGGTTTGATTATCGCGATGAAATCCGAATTAAGGATGTTCGCATAGATATGCCCGTGGATGTACTCAAGCTCGTTAATCTGATCTATCGGGGAACCGTCGGCCGTAACATGGACCCGGTTGATCTCTTCAAAGGTCACAGGATCCAGAAAGTAGAGTTTGTCGGTGCCGTCGCTCATGATGAGGCTCGTATCATCGTGTGTCAGACCCCAACCCTGCGTGGGATAGCTGAAGGTATCTATGAGCTCGAATGAATCGGTCTCGACGTAAACGAATCCCACGTTATTGAGCCAGGTGAGCTGATAGATGAGATCATCATAGATGGTCACACCCTCGCCGAAGTAGACGCTCACCAGATTGTAGCGAAACAGGACCTCACCGGTCTCCAGTACGACCTTACGGAGTGAAGAACCGCTGAAGAGACCGGTCCCCTCATAAAGGAAGCCGTTGTGATACACAAGTCCCTGGGTGAATGCGTTTACGTCATGAGGAAAGGTGTTGATCAGCACATAGTCATACACCGGGATGCTATCCGCCGAAGCCAGACTTACAACTGATAAGATTGCCACGGCCATTACAGCGGCTATGGGCACGATACGCTCGTCTACTGCACACCCCACCATACCTTATTTTACCAGATATTCCGCATCACGTCAAACCGCACGGAGTTCAGCGGCCGATCTTACCGCGCCTCGGTGCTGGCCCCGGTCCCAGCTTCTTGTGTTTGGTTCGACCTTTCATGAAGCCGTCGACTACGTTCCAACGGTGGCTTGACCAATCACCGTCGCCGGCCTCCACGTCATCGAAGAAGCCAATCTCCGAGATCGATATGTCATCGATCGCCCACCCGGCCCAATTGACCGTGCCATCGGTCTCATAGCGGAACTTCAGAATCACGGTCTGGCCGGCGTAGCCGGTAAGGTCAAAAGAGGCGGATGACCAACCGCCGCTGTTGCCTGTGATGCCGTTCCCCTCCGGGTTGTTGCCGTTAGGATTACCCATTGTAGTGATATTTCCTGATACAGTGGCCCAGGTGGAACCGCCATCTGTCGAAACCTCCACGTAGCCGTAGTCCCAATGAGGCTGGATGTCATACCATGTATTAAACGTAAGGGTGGCGCCACCCGCAGGAATGGGGAATTCCTGAGACAAGGTGTTGTTGAGGTTCATGCCCCGGCCCGAGTACCACATATAGGTGCCGCTATAGGCCCAAACCATCATACCCGCATCCGCCATGCACGGAATCATAACACACACTGCGATGATCATTAGCCATCTTGCCATGTTTGACCTCCCTTACCGTTTGCACCCGCCGACGCTGCCGGGTCTTTCTCAGTCCTCGTGCTTTTCAGGTGGCGAGTACTTCCATTTCATCAGATCCACTCCGATCAGGTTAAAATCCTGACGGAGATTAGGATCTGCTGATTCACACCTTCCGGCGAATTGGTCAGACTCCGGTACCATCTGGAATGAGCAGTGATTCACGACGGTGTAGACTGTGTCGGGCAAGAGCTCTGCCTTGGGAGTGAGCATCTTGTTTGTGCTCGGCTGAAGTGTGAGTACCGACATCGCAATTCCGGCATTGGGTCCAACCTCCGGGTCTATCTGGAAAGCAACTACGTCTATAAGGTAGTCCCAATCGTCCTCCACGATCACATAGCCCGGAAATAGATCAGAAGACATCACATCCCGGACAATACTGGCCGTGACCGAATCATCCGCCGATACAATGAGATTGACCCTGCTCGTGTCGGGTTGCTCCGCAGGTTCCGGTGACCCGGGCTCCTGCGCATTCACGCCGGCAACCGTGAAGTAAGCCATGGTGAGAAGTACCAGCAGGCTCAATGACACTGTCCTATTCACAATACCCTCCCACCTATCTCCTGTAATCCCGAAACAAGTCAGCAGGCGCAGCGGTCACACCCTGATTGCAGGTCCTGTGACTCACCTCCCTGCCAAAAGAATTCTAACACGCGACAACTGTAATAACCAGTACTGAATTGAGCGCAGCGGGCAAACTGGCGGCTTCCCTAACATCGAGATGCTATGGACGCAATGCAGCTTCCTTCGAGTTTGAGCTAGTGGCAGACCTGTAATGAGAGTACACCCTACCGGACTACCACAATCTTGTTGATTGCTCTGTATTTCTGAGTTTCGAAATGAACGAAATACACTCCCGGGGCCACACCGGCATCTGATGTGTCCTTCGCATCCCAGTAGATCACATAGGAATCCGGGTGTTTCACCTCATCAAGCAGCGTCCGGATCACCCTGCCGCGCACGTCGTGGATTGTGAGCTTCACATGCGCAGGCACCAGCACATCCAGCCGGATGGCAGAACCGTGACCATCTTCCCCAGGATTGATAACTCTTAGCTCGCCTGTCACATCACTGTCGGTGCCGTAGGTGAAGTGTTTCGAATCCCATTTCTTGGTGAGCACCCGCACTGTGTCGGTTCCTGAGAACGCTTCGGTCCCTGCCTGGCCGCTAACCTC
This sequence comes from bacterium, assembly GCA_025774845.1. Lineage (GTDB taxonomy): Bacteria > Arandabacterota > Arandabacteria > Arandabacterales > Arandabacteraceae > Arandabacterum. The sequence continues at coordinate 32,508 of JALGZP010000001.1, read as the reverse complement.
AAACTCCACATCACCGTAGCTTTCAAGGCTTGCAAGTACATCGGGCCAAGAGAATTTCACCATCCGGTCCCTGATACCATCTGCGTCGTGGTCCCCGACTGCCGTGGGACGCATCTCCGCACTTACCTCACCGTTGAGTACAACAGTAGACACGTCGATCTCATGAGGATCGTGACCTTCCGGAAGCTCGAGGTAGCAGGTCAACCACCGCCTACGGCTTTTCGGATTCAATACATTGGGATCGATATCCACGGTCGCCTCGTGCCCGCTCGCGCACCCTATCCCCACGGCACCCATGATCCCGCACCCCGACTCCGTAGTCGAGATACAAGGGGAACTGCTGTGAAGACCGTAGGGCTCGTCCGGGTTCGCCTCCATACAGAAGAGTGGGTCCTCGCAGATGTTGCCTGATTGACTGAACTGGATCGAAATTTCCCCATTCCAATCTCCACCAGTGTTTCCATAGATGTCACAACACGTGAACACAGGACTGTTTCCCGGTCCACCCAGGACCACAGCGCCTCCGTGTCTGCTGTAAGAGAGGATGCTCTGTTGAATTACGGGAGCGGAATAGTAGGTGCAGTAAATGCCACCGCCTTGAGCAGCAGAATTGTCGTCAAGGGTGACATTCGTGAGCACGGGGGCAGACCCTCGCCCGCAGTAGAGACCTCCACCCGAGTACACCGCAACGTTTCCGGAGAGAATCACATTCGAGATGGTGGGTGACGCCGCCCAACAGTACACTCCACCACCCTCGTTGGCGTAACCGTTCCTTATGGTCACCCCCTCCAATACTGACCGCGATCTTTCCCTCTGATTGAATGTGAAACCGCGCACATGGTTGGAGTCACTCCCCGCACAATCGATCACACATGCATGAGGGTCCCCGCTTTGCGACCTGATTACAATGGCCTTACCCTGGTATGGAAGGGCAGTATTGCCCGCACCTCTGTAGACACCATCTGCGAGCAATAACGTGTCCCCATTGGCAGAATGGGTGATTCCCGTGCTGATGTCCGGGGCATCCCCTGTGCCGTCCGGCCTAATATACCAGGTGCGGCCCAAGGCCGTAGTGGACAACACCAAGACTGCTGTTACCATGATGAGAGTTAGACGTCTCATCGCAAATCATCTCCTTTAGCTCGTCGCTGACGACGGCAGCTGACGCAAGAATAAGCGGAACGGGTTGTGGCTCAGAAGGTATCGCACACGATCGTTGGATTGAGATCACTCGCCGACCAATCGTGCCATAGACAACAACCTGCCTTGCAGCTTGCACTGATCTTCGGTGGGATAGTGCAGGCATAGCAAATCTGAATTCCAGCGGGTCGCACGCTTGGGACACCATGTTATCACCGGTCCCCGGACTGTCTGCTGTGGAGTCCTTGAGCACTTAATCCATCCGGTAAGGTTCAAAAGAGCAAGAGCCGTGCCTGTCCGCGCCAGTGTTCAGCACAGACACTCAGATGAGCCTGTTTGGGGACAGCGGGAGACTGTGTGTGATGGGTGACCTTGTGAGACCACGTGTCATTCTCACATCGCGTGGTGGTCCCAACACCAAAACGATTGGGACGCAGTACAACATCCTTTGAGTTCGAGCTGCTGACTAGACTGCCGTGAGAGCCCTATCACTCTCAAGGCCACGAGCAAGGTATCGGTTAAAGGTTGGGTTCCCTCTGCGGTGGATGACGCCGGTTTTGATGACCTCTATTTAAGGTTCGACCGTCCTACGAAGGAGTAGCGTCCGCAGCATCGGGCCCTCCGGCTCAACAGCTTCAGCGCATGAGAGCCACTTTCTTCTTGGCTTCGAAACTGCCCGCCGTCATGCGAACGAAATAGACCCCGGGGCTGGCCATTTCCCCGATCGTATTCCTGCCATCCCACGGCTCGGTGTACTCTCCCGGGCCAAGTTCGTCCTCGACCAGCACAGCGACCTCCCGGCCCAGGACATCGTTGACGGTGATCTTCACCCTGCTTGGTTTCGGTAGTGTGAAGCTGACTGCCGTACTTACCCGGAACGGGTTGGGTGTGCAGGCTGAGAGCGAGAAGACGCGGTGTGACGGACCGCCCTCCACGGCTGAATTACCAGTAGAGGTTTCGATCTCAAGATAACTGCACGTTGGGTTAACGCCAGGATGTGCACAAACAAGAGTGGCTCTCCAGTACAACCCATCGTCACCGGATCCCAGACCTAATGGGACCCAGCCCTGGCCGGGCCGCACATCTTTCCACACTGTACAATGGGTGTGTACTTCCCATCGAATGGAATCGGTCTGGCTGGTGGTGATCCTGACGCTATCGACACTGCCTTCAGGCTGGACATTGAGCGAGAATGCAACATTATCCTCGCGGTGAAAGCCCTGTTCAAAAACCTCAACCACATTGAGTGCATGGCCGCGGTCTGCCGCATAGGCATGGCATCCCGCAACGGAAACCGCGTAGGGATCGTCCACGGGAGATCCCATTGCGCGGACAAAGGTCGGGTTGGTGGGGTCACTGATATCGATCAAGTGAAGACCCGAGCCGCCGGCCGCAGCGAATGCCCAATCACCGGAGATGGCAATCTTGCGGGATATTCCCGGCGTCGCGTATGTGGCCACATGTATCGGGCTGAGAGGATCACTGATATCTACTACTTCAAGGTACCCGCTGGTCACATACGCATAGTCCCCGTCAACTGTCACATCAGTAGCCCAACCCGGAAGGCTGCAGGTTGCCGCGGGTACAGGACTTAGCGGTTCGATTACATCGATCACCTGAAGCCCATCCAAACCATTGGCCATGTAAGCATAGTTCCCCGACACTGCCACACCATGCCCCCTACGGTCAAACGGCCCGCACTCTCCGGTAGATCCAGGAGCAAGGGGGTCGGCAATATGCCACACGTCGAAGTAATGCAAGGCTCGTGAATAAGACACATATGCGCGATCCCCGGAAATGGCCATTCCGTTGCAGGCTTGCTCCGGGCCGCCGCTTGTCACCACGACGGGATCTGAAGGATCGCTTATGTCTATCAGACGGTAAGCCCATTCACCCTGGAGGTTATTCAGTGCATAAGCATAGTCACCCGTGACCGCCACATCGGTCACGTAGAAGATGGGTTCAGTTGCCCCCACATACACGGGATCGGTGGGATCGCTTATATCTATGATGGTGAGACAGGAGTAGTCAGCCACATAAGCATATTCGCCCACTACCTCGACGCCACATGGATACGATATCGAAGGGTCACTTCCAGCCAGCGTCGGGTAGGGAACTGGACTCAGCACCTCTACCACCTGGAGTCCAGCAATTTCATCTCCGACATACGCATAGCATCCGCTTACGGCCATACCCCAAGCTCCCCCGGGCGTGTCATAGTTTGCTGTGAGAGTAGGGTTTGTTGGGTCTGTTATGTCCACAATCTGGAGACCCTCCAGCCAGTCTGCCAGGTAGGCCCGGTTACCATCTACGGCAAGTCCCCAGGTGGATCCCGGTGTGTTAAAGCTTCCAACAAGCACCGGGGTTGCAGGGTCGCTGACATCTATCACCTGCATCCCTGAATCCACGTCTGCGACGTAGACATAATCACCACTCACAACAACCTGGCGGGCCTGATGGCGTGTCGGGCAGGTTGCTACATGCACAGGGCTTATACGATTAGTGATGTCCAGTATCACAAGACCGTTCGTGTTGTCACCCACATAAGCATAGGTACCACTTATGGCAATGCCCCGGGCCTGGCCCGGTGTAGTGTAGGTGCCTCTGAGTGAAGGAGTCGTGGGGTCGGTGATGTTCATGATTCTGACTCCGCCGCTACGGTCCGCGACATATGCATATTCACCACTCACTGCCAGGCGGTAGGCGAAGTCAGGTGTATCGCGGCTTCCCACAATCACAGGATTTGAGGGGTCGCTTATGTCAATCACCTGGAGCCCCTCATTTCGGTCTGCCACATACGCACATTCACCGCTCACGACAACATCATAGGCGTGATCGGGCGTGTCGCAGCTCCCGACAGGAGTGGGATTGGTAGGGTCGCTTATGTCCATTACCTGAACCCCATCGAAGCCGTTGGCCACATAGGCATAGTTGCCGGATACAGCCACCCCGTACGAGTAGCCAGGGATCGCGTAGCTTCCCGCCAGTCTGGGCAGTGTGCGGAGGTGGAGCTCACCTGCAAGGGTATCCCACAGCGCCGTGGTGTTTAAGGTGTCACAATTTTGCATACTTGTGAAATTCTCAACGTACGTGCCGGCGGTTGCTCCCGTCAAGCCAAGACACAGAATCAGGGACAGAGTGGAAATCACTCCGCAGATAAGGCTTCTTCGTTCAAGCATGATGCCTCCCACTTCGCAGGTCGCCCCCAAGGCGGGACAACGTCATTGGTGGTTCATACTCAATCATCCCCGAGAGCTAACGGAAGCCCTCAACACAGGTCTATGCCACCTCTCAAGGTTCCTTTGACAGTATGGCGTGCATTATACCACAAACGTGGGCGTTGTTGGAAGCAGAAAGCAGACGTATAGGGTTACCGAAAGACAAGGCGACCCCACGAAGTGCAGCTTAGAGTATAACCCCTACGTGTCCGAATTGCTCTGACGGCAAACAGAAATATACTATCTACCAACTATATGTAACCGAGAAATTGAAGGTGAGATTGAGAGGTCCAAGAGGTATAGCGATATAGAGAGGAGCACCGGATGGCGCCCCTCGTGATTACCGCATTAGTCACTACCTGTAAAGCCCTTTGATATTTCCCCATGTACTCAGATCTGTAGCGCTTGCTCCTCCGATGTAGAATGTGTCCGTCACCGTGAAGCTCGGATCCCAGGGTACAAGCTGTGGGCTGTAAGTTACCTCCACCCAGTAGGTCCCCTGAGCGACCTGATTCAGGTGATAGTCAATCTGCGGCCAATAGTAGGTGTCCGAAGAATCAGCCGGGAGTGACACAATAACCCAGAAGACAGTGGAGGGGAAGATCAGCGTATCTCCTGATGCGTCCCATACTGACCATTCTGGAGAATGCGGTATATGGATTGTGGAGTCACGGTTGTTTGTGAGGGTGAACGATACAGTGTCCCCCACTGTGTAGCAATACTCTGAGGTTTCAAGGATAACCGAATCCTGTGCAGATGCCATCGCGAAACCGGCAAGCGCGGCAGCCACCGCTATGGCACAGGAAAACAGACGAGCGCAAGGCTTCATGATGAATCACCTCCTTACCCTGCCAAGCAATTAGCCATAGACTACATGGCTTCTTCGTCATGCTGGCCGAGAAACTCCACGCTACTCTCGATGACCCTATCACTGAATCACGGAGCAGTCAAGTCCGAAAAGGACTACCACTGGTATTAAGAAGAGACATGGTGACCCACTTGGGGGACCAGTCACCACAGCCGACGGCGGCGTTCCCAACACCAAGACGATTGGGACACCGCGCAGAAGGGGCGAAACGCTCAATCCCCAGACCTTACCCCGAGGATTCTTTTCATCAGGAGAACTGTGGCCAGGGCGGCGAGGAAGAAGGAAAGAGCCAGGCCGGTGAACATGCCGGGGAGGCCGAAGAAGAATGAGCCGGCCAGTGCAAGCGGGATGTAGAGCACGAACATGTGTGTGTGCGATCGTAAGCCCCGCGGCATGGAGAGGCTTGTGAAGCACATTGAGCACGGCGGCCGCGAGTATTATCACTCCGTAGACGCCATAACCCGTAGGTACAATCCTGAGGTAAAGCGTGGTCGTTGAGACCACCGACGGGTCGGAGTTAAAGATACGTGCGATGGGTGCGGCCGCAACGGCCAGAACCGCAAACATCAACGCCCCCCAGAGAAGTGAGATCTTGTTGCTTACACTCACCCCTGAAGTAACGCGATCGTGCTTTCCCGCTCCCCAGTTCTGCCCGATGAAGGGCATGAGAACGCTCGAAAGAGCTCTCACCACGGTGAGGGCGAAGAACTCAATACGTGTCGCCACACCGAAACCTGCAACGGCCTCCGCCCCGTAGGATGCCACAAGCCTTGTCACTACGCCCATCGCGATGGGGAGTATGATCCGTGTTGCGGCAGTGGGGATACCTATAAAGAGAATGCACTTCCACGAATCGACCACTGTCCGCAGTGTGGGGATCACCCGTGTCAACATCTTGTCCCTGTACCCAAGGACCCACACCGCAACAGTGAAGGTGGTTGCCCTGGCAAAGACGGTCGCAAGCGCCGCACCGGCGATCTCGAGTCTGGGAAAAGGACCGAGCCCGAAGATAAGGAGTGGGTCCAGCGTGGTATTAACCGCAACGGCAATAAGCATGATGATACTCGGCGTCTTGGTATCACCCGTCGCACGAATCGCGTTGTTTCCCACCATGGGAATCACAACAAATCCTACCCCGAGATACCAGATCCTCATGTATTGCCGGATAAGGGGAAGTGTGCGTGATGTTGCGCCGAGCATGCGAAAGACTGGATCAATGGTAAGAAGCCCGAGAACGACAAAGCACATGACGACGAGGACCGAGAGTATGAGGCTATCGGTGGTCAGCCGTTTCACTCTGTAATGGTCGCCCTCCCCTATCGCACGTGATATGACGGCCGAAGCACCGGTTCCGAGTCCGAGTGCCAGGCTGTTAATCACGATCACCACGGGGAAGGTGAAACTGAGGGCGGCCAGCTCATTCGTGCCCAGTCTCCCTACAAAAAAGGTATCGACCAGGTTGAAGGCGACGATACCGATCATGCCAAATATCATGGGAATCGTGAGCCGGATCAGCGTCTTTCCAACCGAACCCTCGACCAGCACAGCCTTGTTTGCCGAACCCATGCTTGGGAGTATAAAGCCATCGGAACAATAAGGCATCTAAAGAATTGCATTTGAGGCGTTGATTTGAGATAAAGTAGGTAGTGAAATCGCAGGAGGCGGTACATGCCTAAGTTCGAGAAGATCGTCGTTGTCAACAGCCAGATTGAGGCCAAGATTCTCGAGGGGGTCCTCAAGGAACACGACATACCACATCTTATTAAGTCGTATCACGATTCTGCATATGACGGGTTATTTCAAGCCCAGAAGGGTTGGGGCCACGTCGCCGCCCCGGTAGAATACAAGGAAGAGATCAAGGCGCTTTACAGGGGTGTACAGGAGCGAATTCTCATAGACGAGGTAGAGCTAAATCAAGAACCGGGAAATGACGACGGTCCTGATAAGGGCCCTACCTTTGCTTAGACGCCTGCTATCGCTCCAGAATGCCCGCTGTGGGCACAACTGTAGCGTGAGAGGTCGAGTAAGGGAACAAGCATAACGTTTAGGGGTTAAATGAAGGTAGCGGGGACTATCCTATGGCGCCAACCTCCCTCTTGGCGCGTTGATTCTGTGTGTGGCACTTACAAGGATCCGGTGTTATGAGATGCCCGGAGTGTAAAACCGACAATACCGATACAAGCCGCTTCTGTGTGAGTTGCGGTACGAAGCTCATCAAACAGTCGGACACACATCTCTCTGACACCCAGGCCATGAAAACCTACGAGGTGAACTCGGCCGAGGGAGAAACCTTTGCAGGCAAGTACCGCATTCTCGGGGACCTGGGTAGAGGGGGCATGGGTGTCATCTACAAGGCCGAAGACATCAAACTCAAGCGACCGGTCGTGCTCAAAGTGCTCCCGCCTGAACTCACGCGTGACTCAGAGGCCCGGCAGCGCTTTATGCAGGAGGCACGCGCGGCATCTGCTTTGGATCACGTCAACATCTGCACCATCTATGAGATCGACGAAACCGAGGACGGGCAGATGTATATCGCCATGGCGTACTACCCGGGTAAGACGCTGAAAGAGAAGACCAAGCACGGACCGCTTAAAGTAAAAGAGACTATCGAGATAGCCATACAGATCGCAAGAGGGCTGGCGCGGGCCCATGAGGCGGGAATTGTCCACCGCGACATAAAACCTGCGAACATCATTGTAACGGATCGAGGCGAAGTAAAGATCCTGGATTTCGGACTTGCGAAACTCGCTGGACAGCAAGCCCTGACCGAGGTCGGCATAGCGATGGGTACCGTCATCTATATGTCGCCCGAGCAGGCGCGCGGCAACGAGACAGACGGTCGGACCGATATCTGGGCCCTGGGTGTGGTTCTCTATGAGGCGCTCAGCGGACGGCAACCGTTCAGGGGCGACCGCGATCAGGCTGTCATATACTCAATCTTAAACGAGGAGCCGGAGCGGCTTTCATCAATCCGCCCCGATGTACCTCCCACCCTCGAGCGGATTGTTCACAAGGCAATGAGCAAGCAGATGGCAGGCAGATACCCCACTGCAGAGAAGATGCTGAGCGATCTAAAGGACCTTAAGACCCACGGGGGTGTCGGTGCTAAGGCGGAGACCGTAAGGGTTGCGATCGCCGAATCCGGAGCAGTGCCGCTTTCCGACCAGAAGCCCATCGCGGTGATAAGTTTTGAGAATCAGACCGGAGATCCCGCCTACGATTACTTGCAGAAGGCGATTCCCAACCTGCTCATTACAAGCCTTGAGCAATCGAAGTACCTGCGTGTTATCACATGGGAAAGGATGAACGATCTCCTCAAGCAGTTGGGAAAGGAACGGGTGGAGATCATAGACCGGGACCTGGGCTTTGAACTGTGTCGGATGGAGGGTGTGGATTCCATCGTTGTAGGAAGTTATGTCAAGGCCGGTGACATGTTCGCTACCGACGTCAAGGTGCTGGATGTGGACACGAAGAACCTGGTTAAAAGCGCAAGCTCAAAGGGCGAGGGTGTTGACAGCATCCTCAGGGAACAGATAGATGCACTCAGCCGTGAAGTCTCCACCGGGCTCGGTGTCGTGGACACGACCAAGGCCCGGGGATTACCGATCGCCGAAGTAGCGACGGCATCGATGGAAGCTTATAACTGGTTTCTTAAAGGTATCGAAGCGTATGAGAAGCTCTACAATGATGAAGCGCGTCAGTCACTTGAGAACGCGGTGGAACTCGATCCCACATTTGCGGCCGCCCACCTCTTTCTTGCCTGGACTTATGACAGGTTACGTGAGGTTGAGGCTGAGCATCAGGCCTACGAGAAAGCCAAGTCATACGCAGGCAAGGCAACCAAGAAACAGAGACTGTACATCGACGCAGAGTATGCCCGCGCGATTGAACAGGATGAGGATAAGCGACTCCGCTTGCTCAAGCAGATTACGGAACGCTATCCCGATGAGAAGCGGGCACGGCAACTGATCGCGGCCCATTACAGGGCGAGGAATCACCTCTATCAGGCCGTCGAGGAGTATAAGAAGGTGCTTGAACTCGATCCCAACTACGGCTGGGCGATGAACGAGCTGGCATACATGTATGCGGATACCGAGGCGTTTGATAAGGCCGCCGAGTACCTCGAACGCTATGCGACCGTATCACCCGGGGACGCGAATCCGGTTGATTCAATGGGCGAGCTCTACTTCAGAATGGGCAAGCTCGATGAGGCTATCGCGAAGTACAAAGAGGCTCTTGAGCTGAAGCCCGACTTCTATTATGCCTACTGGGAGATCGGTTATGTTGAGGCGCTCAGGGAAGACTATGAGGAGACCCTTGCATGGGTCGAGAAGTTCATAGAAAAGGCTCCGTCTCCAGCTACAAGGGCAAGCGGCTTCTTGTGGAAATGCTTCTATCTCTACTGGCGCGGTTGTCTGGATGAGGCGCTTGCTGAAGCCCAGAAGACGGCGGACCTGGCAGAGGAATCCGGCAACAAGCTGTGGAGGGTGGAGGCGGACCGGATGCGGGGGTGGATTTGCTATGATAAGGGCGCACTCGAGCTGAGCCGCAAGTGTTTCGAGACCTGCATGGAGTCTGTCAAGGCCGAGCCTGCAGCGTATGTTCCGGTTTCGACGAGCTACTCAACAGGCCTCGTGGAAGAAACCCGCAAACTGACGGCGTCTTTTGACTTCTCGCTCGCCCTTGTGGATCTGAGAGAAGGCAATGTTGAGGCGGCACGGGAGAGGCTGGATAGGATTCAGTCTTTACTGCCTGATTATTACTGCCTACTCCATAGCGAACTCTTGCTGGCCGAGAGCACATCTGACAAGGCTATCACGGTATGCGAGAAAGCCCGGCGTTGGAAGATACCCTACATGAGTGACCGTGACAGTATGCTGGCCTACAATCTGCCACCGCTTAAGGACGCTCTTGCGCGTGCTTTTCTCAACAAGGGGGATCTTGGCCGCGCGATAGAGGAGTACAAACGGCTGACTGCCATCGGCGAGGGTGCAGGTGACCGCCAGCTCATACATCCGAAGTACCACTTCCGCCTGGCGGAGTTATACAGTGAGATGGGACAGGATGAGAAGGCAGTCGCTGAATACGAGCACTTCCTCAATCTCTGGAAGTGTGCGGATCCCTCCTACCGGGAGATCGAGGTCGCCCGGGATTGTGTACGCCGGGCGCAGAGATCCACCTAGATCGCCACGCTCCCTGCTGGATCTTAAAGCTCTGATGTTCCCGTCGGTCGACAGCGAATGGCTATTGGGGTCCAAATCTAAACAGGAGAGATGCACTATACGCATGTCCTAAGACGCCATAGGGAATATAGGCTGCGTCTAGCTGGAGCGACTTCACAATGATCCCGAAACCCATACTCAACCCATCACCCAAATGAGAAGAATCCAACTCGTTGCCACGCAGCCGGGAATTATAACCGGCCCTGAGCGCGACGATATGGCGAATCCAGTACTCTGTGCCGACATTGCAGTCCAGGTTTTTGCTCAGAGGCAGGTTGAGGTCTACTGCGAACGTGAAGGCATCGCTGGGCCGCCTGTAGGCCCCACCGAGTTTTATGTTGAATGGCAGGCGGTCTGCTTGACTGATGAACTTAATCTTCGGTCCCATGTTCTGGAGGTTCAGACCAAGACTCAGTCCATCAAGCGGGGTCTGACATATGCTGCCGAAGTCAAAGGCATAGCCGCTCGCAGTCTTACCGGCATTATCCTGATGGATCAGTTTGAGATTCATCCCTGTCGAGATGCTCTCATTCAGTTTATGACTGTAGGATACTGTGAGAGCCTGATCCCTGACGGTAAACGTCCCATCTTCCCCGGCGTAGACACCCCACTTGTCCTCAAGCGTTTTGGTGATCTCACCGGTCTGGAGGAGGCAATAACCTGCGCCAAAGCCGCCTGAGTCTCCTATCGGCTGGGCATATCCAACGAACTCGTAATCTATCCCCTGAAACCACTCAATATGGGTAAAGGTCGCCTCATTGCAGCTGATACGAACCAGCCCGGCAGGGTTCCAGTAAATTGCGATTGCATCGTCTGCCACTGCACAGAAGGCTTCTCCCATGCCTGCTGCTCGTGCCCCCACGCCTATTCTGAGGAACTGGGCACCGCTTGTTCCCTCATCCCCAGCATCCACCGGTCCTGCCAGAGTAAGAACCACTGCGAGCACAATCGCCGAATGTCTTATCAACCCCATTACAACCACCTTATCCTCATCTGCTAAGTGCCTGTCTCCATTTATCTTATGACTGATATCTTTCCTACTGCCTCCTCACCATCCGGGTTGGTTACTATATAGACATAAACTCCACTGGCCACCGGTCTCCCGCTGTTATTATCACCATACCATTGTATTGAGCCACCGCTGTTCTCGATCTCCCGCGTCCATATCAGATCTCCGACAACGTTGTAGATCCTTACACGTGCTTGAGAAGTCAGATTGATGAACTTGATACAACCGTCATGGGCTTCTTTTGGTCTGAAGGGATTGGGATAGACAACAACATCACGAAGGTTACCTGCCGCCATTGCCATCACCCTGTACGTCGAAAAGTCATTCACATCACCTGAGATATTGTCCTGGCGAGGATTCGTGCGGCACCCAGGCAGTACGACCCAGCTCGGATTCACATCATCCAACTCGAATATCTTCAGATTGTTCACAATAGCTGCGTCAAGAGAAGACGGATAGGGGAGGGTGATGGTCGCCGTTGTGCCCAGATCTCTGGTTGCTGTGAATTCGATGACCTGCGCCCCGGGGAATGCAGTTATGCCCTTTGCCTCAGTTCCGCTGTCCGCCTGATCGAGGATGCCTCGAGTGGGGGCGGTGCCCTTCAGGTGCACCTGTACAGCGGTTGGGCCGTCGAGGGTGGTCTCCGGAACATACAGCCCTATCTGTTGCTGGTCCGGAGTCGTGACCGTAACATCAAGCGGAGGGACAGCCGGCTCCGTCCTATCGATCAGCTCGCCGGATTCGTCGTAGAGCTCCACCACCAGGCCACCAAAGGGCATCACGGTCACAGTGAGGTTGACAGAGGCAGTCGGGGATGTCCTGGCTTTGCCCAACGAAACCGCAAGGACAAACACAATCCCAGCGAGGACGATACGTCTATTCCCCGAGATCAAGAGTACCTCCTGTCAATCTCTCCGCTATTTTTCGACAGATACGTAAACCTTCGAGTACACTCCTGACTCAGGCTCGTCAACCATGCAGGTCTGTATCACAAACATGTATCTCTTTCCTGTGTATTCATCATCTTCTGGAAAAGCTATGTCTATCTCGATCTCCTTTTCCCCGTGCTTCCCCAGAGTGAATGCGCTATCGGAGAGAACCAGGAAATGTGGATCAGGGCAGCCAAGGTATCCCTCATCCAGTTCAAGTGGTGAGTCTGCGACCCTGATTGACTCCACGTCGAATTCACGTTCCTCATCATGCAGATTGAACACTTTCAGAGTCACACCGCTGCCGTTTTTCCTGACATCGTACACGCTACCTATCTCGACATCCTTGACGTGTATCTCGGTTGGGAACACGTTGAAGTTGCCCCTTGGCTCATCCCTTGTCTTACTTATGCTGAATAGGATCTCACTCTTCAAGCCGCACGCAATGAGCCCCTCTCCAACCGTGTGCGACCAAATCATAACCTGGTAGCTCTTACCAAGATGTTCTTCCGTATCGGGAATGGATACCAGGACATCGGTCATGGCAACCGCTTCCGGCTTCATATCCATAAACGAGTCTTGCCTTATAACAATCCAGGATACGTCCGGAACCGGTTCATAACCTTCCCTGAGCTCACCCTTGATCGGAATCGTCGCCTCAACTCTTAGATCAACAGGTTCGTCTCCAGTGTTATAGACAGCCAAAGGGAGGTTCGCCATTTCCCTGATGTTGTACGTATTCCCTATCCTCAGGTTCTCGAGTGTGACCTTGACGAATGTGGTCCTGAGCCCCGCGGAAGAGACATGACTGGCCAAAGCTACAAGAAACACCACGGCACACAAGAATCTCCTCATTTCCCTGCTCCTTGCCTCTACTGGGCCGCGGGGGGTAAGCACCCCCCTTAGCTCGTAGATTGTCTGATCGCATCCTTACATTGCAAGGGCAGTGATCGTCACTACCATTGTCTGCTGTGCCGTTGTAGCCGTAGTGGACGGTGCATCAAAATTGAAGTAAAGATGATGGACCGCACTCACAGCCATGTCGTGGCCATCTTCGCTATCCGAAGTCGCAAAGTTGTCATCACCTGGAGAGCCAGCATTGTAACCCACGCAGGTCTCAACAGTGCCATCGACAAGAATATCGTCTTCTGTGTCACCGACTCCGGTTGTCTTATCGAAGTCTCCTGCTACTACCTGACTGGACTTAAAGAGACAACTCAACCTGTACTGTTCCGCCCCAGGGATTCCGACAACCGACGTCCACGCCGGTGCGGTCGTTACGTCGAGCTGCAACTTCTCCGCCACGTTGCCGTCATTTGTTACATCCACCGCCCCCGATGTGAGGTTATCTGAACTTCCCGCAGAGACGGTTCCGAAGTCTTTGCTCACAGGTGATACACTAACACTCAAGTTCTGAATCATGACCGTTAGGGTGATGGGTTCAGATTCACCCGCTAATGCAATTGATGTCGTTGCCGCCACAAGTATCGTGCCCAGGGTTATAGCGACAAACCTCTTCATTTGTGCGCCCCTTTCATAGACTTATGCTGGTTAAGCGTCAAAACGTGCGTGCGTATAGTCTTTTCACCCCCTTTACACACTGGGTTGATGGACCATGGCATTGACTAAGTTGTGCAAAATCAGAGATGTCCTCGTAGCCTGAAGTCCGTTGCTGGTATGAATATCGGCGGGATCGGACAGAGCTTTAGGGTTAGCTGCATATCCCGATGCATGACGATAATGCGATTTGAACTCTGATCACTACCGGCGTTCGGGCCGCAATGCTCGTGTTTCTGGGTGCATGTTCACATGGGTTTAGCAGTGATTGTGATGGTGATGGTCTGTTGTGAAGTAACACCTGTTGTGGGAGGGGCATCAAAGTCGAAGTAGAGGTACTGTGTACCGCTTGGAGGTACGTCATAACCGTCCTGACCACTACCGGTGGCAAAGTAGGTGCCATCACAGGTTTTGGCGCCCGTATTGACCACATCGTTATAGGCAGGGCCCGCCTTCTCAAAATCCGAAGCTGTGGCTTGATCGGGATGAAACAAGGCGGATACCCTATACTCATCAGATTGATCCGGCGGATCATCCACAGCTGTCCAACTTAAGGGGTTGGCAATACTCAGTTCATACTTGACATTCACCGCACTCGAGTTGGTTACCAAAACTTCGCCATCGGGTCTTGCGGTCTGAGAGACTATGTTGGTGGCACCCGGGAGCACTGTTCCCATGTCCACGCTACCAGGATCCACGGTTATGGAAAGTGCAAGCTCAGCGAATCTGAAGACGGCATCATAATTAGGCCAATCCCCTGACCAGGTGGACCCGCCGTCAAGAGATGTCTGGTTTGTTGAGTTAAGGCCATCGTAGTTTATAGAGTTATCCACCGGGTCATCGACGTTGTACGGCATGTTCCACATGTACTTATTACTCGAATTCCCGCCGGTGGTTTTTAGGTAGAAACGATATTGCTTTCCGTTGACCAGCGTCTTCGCACTGGGGAGGTCATAGGTATACCAGGTCCACGAGGCGGTTATCTCGGCAGCTGTGACTATTGTCCCGCCGGCCTCCTCCACACCATCGGTTATGTTGTAGAGAACGAATGCACAATCGTTTGGTGGGTTTCCCAAACTGCTCAGGTATGCCCCAACACTCGTGATGAATCTGTCGCCGCCGGTTATCGTGAATCTCTCAGATTCACAATTGTCACCATAGATGCTACCCCAGTCAACGCTGCAACAAGGATTCCCCTCTTGAGTATTGTCTGAGTATTCCAGGATATAGACTGGTTGGTAATCTTGAACCGTCCAGCCGAATCCGTCATTGAAAAGTGTATTCGAATTCACATCACTCGTCTGATCATAGACGATCAGTTGATTGGGTGGGGTGGTTGCCCGGAGTGCAAGGCATTTGACTGGATTGCTCACAGGTTTGACAACGATGTGATACACCGCCCCACTGGTTACACTTATCGCAGGACTTGGGTCCACAGAGACCCAGCCGGATCCACCTGAAACGGAAAAGTCCTCGTAACCTAACCATGATCCGCTTGGTACCCCGCCGTTGTCCTCTTGCATCCCGTACCGGTAGACCTTAGAACCCCCTTGATTACTGTGGATGTAGACCCAGAAACGCTCTACTGTCTTGGATTCCTGGGCCGTAAATCGCAATGAGGCTTTGTTACTAAGGTCGTCCAAGTTGCCCATGGACACATTGGCGGTCACCTGGAATTGGTTTCCATAATAATCCACTGCATGAGACGACAGAGGCGCGCCGAGTGCTACCGACAGGATCGCCGGGATTAGGTATGCTTTGATGGCCTTGGGCATTTTTACACATCCGTATCAGATAGAGTGTTTTTTATGTCCGTTCTCCACGATGTTTCGGGTGCCCCGGACGTCGGCTTGAGATGTTTCTAAATGGCACTAAAACGGCCCTACTGCTTATTTGCAGTCGTGAAGCAGCTTGCCCCCCAGGGTGAGGTCCCGCAGTTGCCCGTATCCCCACACTGATGATGTCTAGCACGGTCCATGGTCGTAGGAGCGGTATTGGATGGCCTCGGCCAGATGGCGGGGGTGGATGTTCACGCTCCCATCAAGATCCGCGATTGTCCGTGCCACCTTGAGGATCTTCGAATACGACCGGGCACTCAAGCCCAACCTCGTACATGCAGACTTGAGTAGTCCAAAACCCTCTTTGTCCGGTTTGCAGTGTGTGCGGATCAATCTTGTCCCCATCTGGGAGTTTGTAAACACCGAGCCGCTGGGACTGAAGCGCTTCTCTTGAGTGTGCCGTGCATGTGTCACTCTGTCTCGCACCCGTGCAGACGATTCGCTTTCTCCGTCACCCGATATCTCGCTGTACCTGACCGGCGGCACATCAATGTGAATGTCGATTCTATCGAGAAGCGGCTCCGAGATTTTTCTCCGGTAGCGCTCGACATCCCGTCGGCTGCACCGGCATGCCTTTCTCGGATCAGTGAGATTCCCGCATGGGCATGGGTTCATCGCAGCTACGAGCATGAAACTTGCGGGGAATGTAGCGGAGGAGTGTGAGCGCGATATGGTAACCCGTCTGTCCTCGAGTGGTTGTCTCAGGACTTCGAGCGCACTGCGGTTGAACTCCGTGAACTCATCTAGAAACAGAACTCCATGATTGGCCAGACTGACCTCACCTGGATGCGGGATCGATCCTCCACCGATTAAAGCCACATAGCTGACAGTGTGATGCGGCGCGCGAAACGGTCGCGTCATCATCAGTCCGTCATACTGGAGGGTGCCCGCCACCGAATGGACCTTGGTAGTCTCGATGGCTTCCTCGACAGACATCGCGGGGAGTACGGTCGGTATGCGCCGGGCAATCATCGTCTTACCGCTCCCAGGGGGACCAGTGAGCAGGATATTGTGCGCCCCGCTTGCAGCCACCTCAATAGCGCGTTTTACGTGTTCCTGACCGCGCACTTCAGAAAAGTCCACCGCTTCAGAGCCGTCTATCGCGAGCGCGCGGCGATCCACGCATACGGGCTCCGGGGCGACTGTTCCGCGCAGGATACCGAGTACATCGGTGAGCGATGTAACACCGAACACCGGTTTCGTGGTGCATACAGCCGCCTCCTGCGCATTGGCGGTGGGCAATATCACACCCACGAGTTCACTGGTATCGATGACCGAGACCATGCAGAGTGCTCCCCTGACCGGCTTGAGTGTACCATCCAGGGATAACTCACCCAGAATGAGATAGCTCGATGCCGAATCAAGCGGAATCTGACTGCTGGCAGCGGCAAGACCCACCGCTATCGGAAGGTCGAAACTCGCACCATGCTTCTTCACATTGGCCGGAGCCAAGTTGACAAGTTTCCTCGTCCCGGGATACTCGAAGCCGCTGTTCTTGATCGCCGCCCTTACCCTGTCTTTGCTTTCACGCACCTCTTCATTCGGAAGCCCGACGATGCCGAAAGTGGGAAGACCGTTGGACACATCGACTTCGACTTCAACAAGCAAACCCTCAATGCCTGATACACTCGAGGTGAATACTCTGGCAAGCATAGAAATACCCCCGGACAGTTGTTATGCCGGGAGGTTTCTAGGGGGAGTCTTCAGTGTAACGGCACGTGCGGCAGACGTCAAGAGCTAACGGCGGGCAGGCCGGGGCGTCGGGGTGGAACCTGACCCCACCGGGGTGACCCCGGGGGGTTGACCCCGGGTTTTAGATGGCCGCCCACTTGGAAAATACTTCTTTTATGATCGATGCGACCCGTGCGGTCACGGCTTCGAAGTAATCCTTGCACTTCTCCTCATCGAGATTGAGGCTCGTGTCCCCGTCGGTATAGGTGATTATCGTACCCGGAAACGGATACGCTGCGAATGCTTTCGAGTATCTGGTCACCATTCGCTCATCAAAGAGATCAGGCTTTACAAGTGACGGATCGATGCCCATGACGGCCGCAGTCTCATCCGCACCGGCATGGCCGCCTTCGCGCTCGAGGACCTGTTTTCTTATGTCATCCGTATCGTACCACCACTCGATAAGCAAGGTCTTCACGCCCATCTCCCGGCTCGTCTCGCAGAGCACTTCCTTGAGATCGTCCGTCTGGCCGCCGTGACCGTTTAGGATCACAATCCTGGAGAACCCTTCTCCAACCAGCGACTTCATCACTTCGCCCACATACGCCCTGAATATGTCCGGGTCTATCGGCAATGTACCGGGATGTCCCGTAAGTCCTCGTGTTATCCCGTATGGTATTGTGGGGGCGACAATCGCGTTGACGTCCCCGCATATCCTCTCAGCCATAGCGTCGGGTATGATCACATCGGTTCCGAGCGGTGTTATACCATGTGCCTCGACCGTGCCCACGGGTATGAGCACGGCATCGATCTTCTCGGGTACGAGCTTCTTAAACTCGATATGGTTCAGGTACGCAAGCCGTCTCTCCATATACCTTACCTCATGGTCGTTTCATAGGCTTCTGCATCAGGTCTTATCATTAGGGTTGCGGAATCCGTCAGGTATTTTCTCGCAACTTCCCTCACCTGCTCCTTTGTGACTGCATCTATCTTCTCACGGATCGAGTATCTGTAGTCGTAGCCCAGGCCGAGCACTTCGTATTGCGCTGCCTGTTCGGCCTGTGCGGCGGTTGTCTGCGAGAAGTAAAGGTCCTCCATGATCTTGCAGATACGCTTGCCCATTTCGATTTCCTCATCGCTCACATAGTCGGCTTTCGCCAGCTCTATCTTCTCGCGGATGATACCCAGGGCGCTGTCGGCAGTCGCCGGTGACGTAGCTGCCAGCACCGCGAAGTAGCCCTTCCCGCTCAGCACATAATTCCATGCATGGACGAAATAGACCAGCTGCTGGCCTCTAAGCGTGTCATGGAGCCAGCCTCCCGGATAGCCGACACCGGATATAACGGCATCGAGTACTCTGGCCGCATACCAGTCGGGACTACCCACATCCATCCCGGGATAACCTATGAAGATCACAGCCTGCTGCCTGTCGCTATCCTGGACTTTCTCGATGGCGGCATCCAGACCATCCCAGGCTTCGACGGCCGGCACCTCGGCGGCCTCGCGCTTGAACCGCCCGAAGGTCTTTGCGACAGCTGCTTCGGCGTGGTCAAGATCGACATCGCCGAATACGGCCAGCACCATGTTACCCGGTGCACAGTAATTAAGATAAGACTCAAACACCTCATCCCTTGAAAGTCCCTCAACCGAAACCCTTTCGCCCCGCGGGTCGAACCCGTAGGGATGTCCCCGGTACAGGATCTTTCTCAGTCTGGCTTCCGCATCATCCTGCCAGTCGTCGTCCCTCTGGTTTATCAGGGAGACAAGGGTCTGCCGCTCCTTCTCAAACTCTTCTTCGTCAAAGGTTGAGTTCATGAGCACATCCCCGAGGAGTGCAAGCCCCTCATCGAAGTTCTCGCTCAAGACATCCAGGTTACAGGTAAAATAATCTTCGTTCGAACCGGAATAGAGATACCCGCCCATCCCATCGATTTCCACCGAGATCGCATCAGAGGAACGCCTGCGGGTACCCCGCCTCAACATCCTTGCCAGCATGTTGAACTTACCATTGGTGCGTTCATCCTCAAGCGCGCTCCCGCCCCGGAAGTACGCTCTCATGTTGACGAGCGGCACATTGTGGTCTTCCTTAAGAAGGAGGGTTATCCCGTTTGCCATCTCGATCCTGGTCACATCTGAAGACTTGCTCGAGGCAACTTCCTCGGCCTCATCAGCGACTTCCGACCCCGTCGGCTTGAGTACGGCTATGGTCAGCGCATCATTGTGGAAATATGTGTTCGCCACTCGCATGATGTCCTCGCGTGTCACTTCCTTGATCTTGCGGAGGTAGAACTCGGTGTAGTCCGGGTTGCCGCTCCGGATGACGTCGACACCGATCGTTCCCGCCTGGTCGTCGATTTCCTGAAACCCGAAGGCCTCCGCACTCGCTATCTGGGTTTTTGCCTTCTCGATCTCCGTCCTCGTAACATAGGTGTCACGGATGTCATACAGGATACCGAGAATGGCCTTCTGGGCATCGCGGGCCTTTTCATAGTCACATGTCACGTGGACCGTAAAGTCCGGGGCATGGTACTGGGGATTGTAGGAAGATGCGTTTATCGTGTGAACAAGACCGAGATCGTCCTTGACGGTCCGGTAAAGCCGCGAGCTTCTGCCGGAACCCAGGATTCGCGCAAGCACATGGAGGGGATAGACATCTTCGTGGGCGATGGTCACGGTTCTGAAGCCCATCGTCATATAGGTCTGCGCGATTTCCATATCATCTTCCACGTACTTCATCCCCATCTGCTTGCGGTCGATCGGAAGCAGGAGCGTAGGTGGCGGCTCATAGGGATATACGGAAAATGCCGTCTCAATCTTCTCCATGACAACGGAAGCGTCGAAATCGCCGACCGCCACCACATGCATATTGGCGGGTACATACATCCTCTCGTAATACTTGACGACATCATCCCTCGTCAGCGGCTCAAAGAGCTCGAGATAGCCGATCGTGGGGAAGTGCTCGGGATGGGTGACAAACATAGTACCGTTATAAAGTTTGCTGATACGTCTCCGGGGTTCGTCCCTGCCCATCGAGATCTCTCTCGTGATCACACCCTTCTCCCGGTCGACCTCCGCCTGCGGCAGAGAGCAGTTTAAGACCCAGTCGGAGAGCAGATCGATAACGCTATCCGTGTAGGCTGTGGATGTCGCTATGTAGTAGCATGTATGGTCGCTCGTTGTGTAGGCATTAGTCGCTCCGCCAATCGAGCTCAGTATACGTTCGGTATCGGACTCGGGCCGCTTGTGGGTGGAGCCACCCGATACCAGATGCTCGAGATAGTGCGAAATACCGCAGCCGAGGTACTCCTGCTCATAAATGCTACCGGCATTGATGTAAACCCTCATCGTGAAGACGGGCGCGCTGTGGTTTTCGGCTACGAAGACCTGGAGCCCGTTCGGTAAGAGTTTATGCTCCACATCAAGGGCAACGGCCTGTGAAGCAACAAGTAAGACTAGACAGAAACACACGACGAATCTCATCTCAACCTCCCGATTTGGAACTTACTCAAGGAAGAATTTCTTAGAAGCGACCACGCTTTCATCAGGGGCAATCACATCGACCTTCCATTCACCTCTCCCACCAGGGGCTATCGACTTACGACTCCATGTCCTCCACAGGGGTGATTTAACTGGCAGTTTGACAACGCTGACCCTGGTTTCGCCATGAAACCAGGAGTGGACTACCGCGATCGTATCCTCGGCACCCACGATTCTCGTGTAGCAATAAACAGAAGTGATATCCGACGGGAAAGTGTCCGACACCGTAACGGGCGTCCTGTCCTTTATCGCTGCACAAAAGACCATCTCATCAACCGCAAAGTCCTCAACCATCGTGAGCCCGGCGGGGTCAGCTGCGACCGAAGTAATGACTCCGCATGTAAAGACTGTTACGAGAATTACACCCGATCGCCTTATGATTCGTCCCCCCTTGGCTCCACCACATAGACTCTAAGCGCTGAAGTCGTAAATGTCAATGGAGAGCCAGCTTGACTCGGCAACACCCATCGAATAGACTGCTCTGAGGAGAACACGCATGCTCAAGCTCAGCGGCCTCACCAAGCGATATAACGGCTCCCCTGCGGTCGATGACCTGTCGCTCAGGGTCGGATCGGGGGAGCTTTTCGGTTTCCTGGGCCCGAACGGGGCGGGGAAAACAACCACAATCAAGATGATGTGCGGGCTCCTCAGACCGACTTCGGGCAGGATCGAGATCGGGGGCTTTGACATCCTGGGCCAACCCACCAAGGCTAAGGCCGTGATCGGACTGGTTCCCGACACCCCGGTCCTTTACAAGAAACTCACGGGAAGAGAGTTCGTTAGGTTCGTGGGAGAACTCTACTCGGTGGACGGAGAAACCATAGACAAACGGATGGGTGATCTCCTCTCCCTGCTCGACATGAAGGACAGTGCG
The DNA here is from genome assembly GCA_025774845.1 of bacterium. Classification (GTDB taxonomy): domain Bacteria; phylum Arandabacterota; class Arandabacteria; order Arandabacterales; family Arandabacteraceae; genus Arandabacterum. The sequence continues at coordinate 10,645 of JALGZP010000001.1, read as the reverse complement.
GACAATCTGATCGAGACCTATTCGCACGGAATGCGGCAGAAGGCCTCGATCATGGCAGCCCTTATACATGATCCCGACCTCGTCGTGCTCGATGAGCCGACGGTGGGGCTCGATCCACGAAGCGCACGAGTGGTCAAGGATGTGTTGAGGGCGCTTTGTGAGATGGGTAAGACCGTTTTCATGTCGACACATATCCTGGAGATTGCAGAGAGGGTATGCGATCGGATAGGTATCATAAACAAGGGTAAACTGGTAGCCGTAGGCTCAATCGAGGAGCTCAGGGCACAGTCCGAGGCGGGGCTCGGCAGCCTGGAAGACATCTTCCTCGAGCTTACAGGCGGCCCTGAGGAACAGGAAGTAATCCGGTTCCTCGAGTCTTAGGTAATCCGATGTCACTCTGGCGGCTTCTGACCTACAAGATCAAGATATTCCTCGCCAATTTCACCCGCGGCCAGAAACGCAAGCGCTACGCCAGAACCATAACCATGATCGTGCTCGCGGGGGGTCTGATAGGTCTATCATTCGGGGCCTTTGCGATTTTTGAAGCGCTCGATTCATACGGCGATGAAGGATTTGTGATTGCCGGCTGGGTAGTTGTGATGGGACTTCACGCACTCCTCCTTATCAGCCTTGTCTTTGACATCGCGGCGACCACCAACATCTTCTTCCTTTCGAGCGATCTCAGCATGCTTATGGCATCACCCGTGAGCTCGCTCAAGATCTTTGCACTCAAGTACATCGAGTCACTGGCCTCCGCATCCATAATCACAACCCTTGTAGGTGTCCCCATGCTTGTCGGCTACGGTGCGGCGTTCGGTGCCCCGGCTCTTTTCTATCCGGCCATTATTCCCGTAATAGTCTTCTTCATGAGTGTGCCCGTGTCGATCGGTACCCTGACCGGTCTCGTCATATGCCGGTATGTGCCTGCCTCTAAGGTGAAGGAAATACTGGGAGTGGTGGGCGGACTGCTTGCCTTCGGAATCTGGCTCACGATTCAGATCTTAAGACCGAGGCTTTCGCGGCCAGAGTACTTCACGGACCTCGATACCCGGATCAAGGCCCTGGCCTCTTACGGGAACCATACGGGTCTTCAGCTCCTGCCCAGTCATATGGCCGCCAAGACCCTCACCCCGATCGTATCGGGCAACTTCGCCGACGCGACTGCGCCTTTTCTCCTGCTCACGGCCACAGCCGGGTTGATGATACTGGTCTCGATCGTCCTGGCCGAGCGCATGTACCTGACCGGATGGACCCGGGTTGTGCCAGGTGCAGGCAGAACAGGAGGTACACGCCGTAAGCTCAAACTCCGCTGGATGGTCTCCTGGCTTCCTTCGGTGGAGCGCTCCATCGTCGCCACCACGGCACATCTCTTTGTACGGGATCCCCAGCAGGTGATGCCGGTCGCAACCATAACTATCATGATGGCTGTGATCCCGTTTCTCATGGGTAGATCGGATACAGGCTTTGTCCTTAGCCCCAGACTCATCGTCCAATCACTTGGAGCTCTTACCTTCATAGGCTCACTCAACCTCGCCACGAGCGCCTCTGTAATTGATGGGCGTGGTTTCTGGATTTTGCTGGCAGCTCCCTGTTCCGCGGGAAGAAAGCTCGTGTCGAAGCTACTGGTACCACTGCTCTTCTTCATACCACTCGCAGTCATGATCGCGCTTGTGCTCAGGGTCACGGGGATCATCGACTGGGTGTTTGCCCTCAGACTGGTCTGGGTGGCCGCCTGTTCGACTTGCGTCGGGGGCAGTACCGGGATTCTCCTTGGAGTAACGTATGCCGACTGGGAATGGGAGATGCCCAAGAGGATGCTGAGGACTACCGGCAGGTTGGTCATGCTCGCAGTGATTGCGCTTTTCTTTGCGGCGATTGCGATCCTGGTGTCGGCGTCCGCCCTCCTGAGAAACGTTACCCCTTCGGGTGGGGTGGACTGGGGCATCCTTGTCTTCGGAAGCATCGTTGCGGGAGCGGTTACCCTGATTCTGCTCCGCCTATCCGCAAAGAAGATCCGGAGAATGGAGTGGACGCTCTAGGCGTCACTCACCTCTTGCACGCGCCAGGTTCTGCTCAACGACCTCCCGGAGAGCAGGGTCGGGATTCTGCTCCAGGATTCGCTCCCATTCTGTAACAGCCTCGTCATTCCGTTTGGCCAGTATCAGGGCAGTCGCAAGATCGTTCCTGAAGAAGAGATTTCCGGGCTCAGCTAGAGTTGCCTCCGAAAGCAGGCTTATCGCCTGGTCGAAATCGCGATTGAGCATCGCGGCACTTGCAGCCGTAGAAAGAATCTCCAGATTGCGTGGCTGGGACTTCCGGGCTTCGAGCAACTGGTAGATTGCTTTGTCATACTCCTCAGTCGCAACATATATCGATGCAAGACTCGTGCGGGCCAACACAAGGTTGGGATCGAAACGCACTGCTCGCAGGTATGAGTCAACCGCCTGTTCGCTCATTCCCTGCTGGGCAAAAATCACGCCTGCGCTCATATAGGCAAGGGCATAGGTGGAATCCAGCCGGACCGTCTTGATGAACTCATCCAGGGCCTCAGGCATCTCTCCGTTTTCCGTAAGGGCCCTTCCGAGATTGTAGTGACCTTCGACGAAGCTGTCATTAAGGGCCACAGCAACCCTGAAGTTATCGATGGCCCGCTTGAGGTCCCCCATGCTGGCTACAACCGCTCCCAGCGAGTTGTGCGCCTCGTGGTTTTCCGGGTCGGCTTCGATTGCCTTTTCGAACTGGTTCGCAGCTTCCGCCATGTCCCCCCTGCCGATAGCGAGGTTCCCCTCGGTTATGTAGCGCTCGGCGTCCCTGCCACAACCCACCACAAGAGCCAGGACGAGAAGAAGAATCAGGTTACTTGCGCGCACTACCTTTTTACTCGGATGTATCACTGTGCGTACTCCTCCTATTATCCTCTGAAGCCTCCCTGCGGGCGCGGACCCAGTCCTGAAGAAGAAAAAGCGCCACCGCAACAATCACAAGCGCATTGATGCCAAGAATGCCCATCACTATCCACATATACCAACTCATAATCGAACCAGCCTCACCGTCTCAGGCTTCGAACGCACCTTCAACATGTTCGAAACTCATGTGCTTGTCGCTTCCCACTTTTACCGACACTACGTCGAACCTGCATGCTCTGTCCGGCATTCTCATCTTCTCAAGATATGCACCTGCAATCTTTATCATGTGCTTCTGCTTTCTCGCATCGACGGCCTCGGACGGCATCCCGTACCTCGCCGAGCGACGCCCCTTGACTTCGATGAACACGACCGTGTCACGGTCAAGTGCAATTACATCCACTTCCTTCCTCAGAAGGTATACATTGCGGTCAATGATTTTGTAACCCTTTTTCTTAAGATACGAGCAAGCGAGTTCCTCATACCTTGCACCTTCAGACCTCCTGTTCCTCACATCCGCCCCCCAGAACACTCCAAACCGGTTCAAATGATAACCGGTGAATTCTCGTCGGTCCGTACTTCCTTAAGGCCTCAACGTGGGCCCTGGTGCCGTACCCCTTGTGATCACAGAAACGGTACCTGGGGTAGAGCACGTCCATATGGTCCATCAGCCTGTCTCTGGCCACCTTGGCCACAATGGAGGCCGCCGCGACCGTGACGCACCTGAGATCGCCCTTGATCATTCCGATCACGGGCACCCCGGCCTCAGGTAGCGCCTTTCTCCCATCCACTATTACACATCCGTACTCAGCATTCAACGAAAGCAGGGCCTCGGTCATTGCCCACCTGGTAGCCTGGAGTATATTTATCCTGTCTATGGCTCGGGCCGAGACGATACCGATCCCGACCGAAATCGCAGTACGCTTGATTTCCTCAGAGAGACACGATCTCTTGCGTGGGGAGAGTTTCTTGGAGTCATTGATCCCGGGTGGTACGTTGTCCGGGTCGAGTATGACTGCCGAGGCTACGACCGGACCCGCCAAGGGCCCCCTGCCGGCCTCATCAATACCTGCAACAAAGCCCGGAACGCATCCGGTGAGCTTTTCCTCAACGTCCAGGAAGTCGCCCGGGTAATCGTTGAGGCAACACCTATTTGACCTGCGCCGCTTTGCCTTTCCTCTGTCGGAGATAGTAAAGCTTTGCACGCCGTGTCTTCCCTTTTCTGACTACTTCCACCTTTGTGATCGAGGGGGAATGATACGGGAATATCCTCTCGACTCCGAGCCCGCCGCTTATCTTCCGCACCGTAAAGGTCTTGCCCGTTCCCTTGCCTCTGACCTGAATCACCGTTCCATGAAAGACCTGAATTCGCTCCTTCTGGCCCTCGACCACCCTGATGTGCACCTTGACAGTGTCACCGGAAGAAAAGTCCGGAAACTCGTTCTTCTCATACCCCTTCTCCAACGCATCAGCTAAGTCCATCAGTTTTCATCCTCCGCTTTAATTTCCTCAAGAAGTTTTCTATCCTCATCGGCCAGAGTGATCGATTCGAAGAGGTCCGGCCGGAGCAGCAACGTCTTTCTCAAGGAAACACTTCTCCGCCACAACCTAATCTCTTCATGGTTACCGCCCAGGAGAACCTCAGGCACCTTGTAACCTCTGAAATCTCTCGGCCTCGTATATTGTCCGCCTTCAAGTAAACCGTTATAGAATGAGTCGGTCTCAGCCGATTCCAAGTCTCCGAGAGCTCCCGGAAGAAGTCTTGTTACCGCATCGACTATGACCATGGCAGCAAGCTCGCCACCTGAAATCACGAAATCTCCTATCGATATTTCATCATCAGCAAGATGGAGCCGGATTCTCTCATCCACGCCCTTGTAGTGGCCGCAGATCAGTACTATCTCCTCTTCCTCAGCAAGTTCTCTTGCCATCCGCTGGTCAAACCTTCTTCCCTGCGGGGAGACCAGTACAGTTCTCACTGAGACCTTGTCCCTTCCCTCACGCACGGATTCCACTGCACGAAAGACAGGCTCGGGTTTAAGTATCATACCCGACCCGCCACCGAACGGATAGTCATCAGCTGTCCTGTGCTTGTCCGTTGTGAAGTTGCGGATGTCACAGATCGAGATCTCCACTACACTGTTTTCCACGGCAGACCTGACTATGCTGTCATCAAAGGGACCTTTAAACATACCGGGAAACAGTGTTAAGATACTAAAGCGCATAGCGTCAGTCCAGTAAGCCTTCCATCTCTTCAATCACTATCAGTTTCGCCTCAAGATCAATGCTCTTTACCACACTCTTAACGACCGGAATCAGTGCATCACCCTCTTCGCGCTTGACTACAAGCACATCATTTGCGGGCATCCTCAATACCTCACACACTGTTCCGATCCTGTTGCCTTTCTTTCCCATCACGCTGCATCCTACTATGTCAAACACGTAGTAAGTATCGTCAGGAACCGGGAAGACGTCTTCTTGCCGGACACCGATCTCGGCCCCCCTTAAATCCTCGGCAGAGGTCCTATCGTCGATGCCGTGGAGTTTAACGAGTGCCAGCTTCCCCTTCCACCTCACCGATTCAACCCCCATCTCGCTGGTCTTGCCGCCGTGCCTCACCAGAACATAGTCAAGGGCTTCGAATCGCTCGACAAGATCCGATATGGGCTCGACACTGATCTCACCTTTCATCCCATGAACGCGCCTCAGCAGACCGATCAGAACGAAGTCTGATTCTTCAATCACTCAAGGATCTCCAGGACAGCTCGCTTACCCGCTTTAGTTGCTGCTGCATTGAGCAACGTCCGTATCGACCTGGCCGTTCTACCGCGTTTGCCGATGACCTTACCAAGATCACCTTCTCCCACTCTAAGCTCATATACAGTGGTCTTTTCGCCTTCGACTTCCCTGACCTGAACAGCGTCCGGATTGTCCACAAGCGCTTTTGCTATGTACTCGATGAGGTTCTTCATCCTTAACTCCCCCTTCACGCATGAATCTTGCGTGTCAATCGAGCTCTGCTGTCCGAAGGCGCTATCGTTGAGATCCCTCTCTTGAGACATGGGTTAAGGAGTATCCGTCTTATCGGTCTCCTCTTTCACCTCCTCCTCAGGCTCTTGGGCCGCCGCCGGCTCCGCTTTGGGTTCCGGGGCAGGCTCTTCCTTCACCGCTTCAGGTTCCGGTGCAGCCTCGTCCTTCACCGCTTCAGGTTCCGGCGCAGCCTCGTCCTTCACCGCTTCCGGCTTTGGTGCGGTCTCTTCCTTCGCCGCTTCCGGGGCTGCTGCTTCCGGCACCTCGGCAGCTTTCACAGGCTCCTCGGTCACCTTCTCAGGCGCCGGGGCCGGCTCAGCAACCGCTGCCGCAGCTACCGCCGCTTTTGGCTTTGGTGCCTTTGCCACAGGCTCCTTGAGCGGGGGCATCTCGAGACCTCTCTTCTTCGCGTTCCATCTGCTTACAATGCCTATTTTCTTAAGCAGACTGTGGGCTCCGTCGGAGAGCTGGGCACCCTTACCCAGCCAGTCAAAGACCTTGTCCTCATCAACCTTGATCTCCTCGGGCTGTGCAATAGGATTGTAGTGTCCGATCGTATCAAGGACGCCGCCGTCCCGCTTACCACGCGAGTCCACGATGACAAACCTGTAGAAAGGTCTTCTCTTGGAACCCATTCTTTTAAGCCTTATCCGCACTGCCATCAACTTCACCTCCGCATACGGGTAGTAATCATCCCCTTAAGAACGACCCCAGCATTCCGCCGAGATTGCCCTTCTTCACGTGTTTAAAGAGCTTCCTTACCTGCTGGAAGTCCTTTATCAGTCTGTTGACGTCCTGTACTCTTGTCCCACTTCCTGCCGCAATACGCTTCCTGCGGCTACCGTCAATGATCTCGGGAGCTAATCGCTCGTCCGAGGTCATCGATCTTATAATAGCTTCTACACGTATCATAGCACTTTCGTCAAGGTCTATTCCCTTGAGTTTCGAAAAACCCGGCATCATACCCATGATGTCCTCAAGCGGTCCCATCTTCTTTATCTGCTTTATCTGGCCCAGGAAGTCTTCAAGCGAGAAACTTTCCTTGAGGATCTTCTTCTCAAGTTTCGCCGCCTCCTTGATATCGATCGTCTCCTGGGCCCTCTCAACCAGGGTGAGCACATCACCCATCCCGAGTATGCGTGAGGCCATCCGCTCGGGATGAAAGACCTCAAGGGCGTCGAGTTTCTCTCCCACACCTATGTAGCGTATCGGCGCACCAGATACCGCCCGTATGGAGAGCGCGGCACCGCCACGTTCATCCCCGTCCATCTTGGTCAGGATCACGCCGTCTATTCCGAGTGTTGAGCTGAATTCCTTTGCGATTGTTACCGCATCCTGTCCCGTCATGCCGTCCGCAACAAGGATCGTCTCATGCGGATGGACGCGCTCCCTTATGTCGGTGAGCTCCTCCATCATCTTCTCATCCACGTGGAGCCGTCCCGCCGTATCGGCAATAACGTAGTCAAGCGCCTTGCTTTTGGCGGCTTTAAGCCCTCGCTCGACGATACCTACCGCATCATCCTCGTCCCGCTCATAATAGACCTCAACCGGTACCGCCTTTCCCAGTGTTTCAAGCTGGTCCACGGCGGCGGGCCGGTAGATATCAGCAGCGATCAGCATACCTTTCTTGCCCTTCTGGCTGAAACGCCGGGCAAGCTTGGCACAGGCAGTGGTCTTACCAGAACCCTGAAGCCCTGCAACCATGATGACCGTGGGCGGGTTCGGTGCGAGCGCAACCTCCTTCGCACCCTCACCCATAAGATCCCTGAGCTCTTCATAGACTATTTTGACAAACAACTGGCCGGGAGTGATACTCGTGAGGACTTCCTTACCCAGGGCCTTGGTCTTGACGTCGTCGGTGAACTGCTTGACAACCTTGTAGTTAACATCGGCTTCAAGGAGAGCCAGCCGGACGTCCTTAAGCGCATCGGTCACATTCTTCTCCGATATCTTGCCGTGACCCTTTATGCGCTTAAGCGCACTTTCCAGCTTCTCGCTGATCTCGGTAAACATACCTCTCCCCGGTCCACAGATAAAAGCAAAACCGCTTCGCGCGGTAATCTGGAGACAGTATCGATTTCGAGACGTTATGTTAACACTTATCTGCAGTAGGCGCAAGGGAAAAGGGGAATTGTGAGGCGGTTGACACAGGGCGGATAGTGGGTATAAACTGGGGCTACAGGTGACCCCGTGTAAGGAGGCTTATGAGACGGTTCCGGATCGTGCTTATCCCGCTACTTCTGGCCCTTTCAATCGGTCTGGGCTGCTCCCTCACCTGTCAGCAGTCGTGCACCGCCACAGCCCCGGAGGAGACGGCCTATCTCGTCGTGATGTCGGCATACAGGCCCGAACTGACCAATTTGCTCGAAGAAGCAGATGTGGATACGGCCCGTGTAATCGGTGAGACCACCTTTCACATCGGAACCCTGGTTGATACCGACGTGATCCTTGTCTTAAGCGGTATCGGTCTTGAGCGGGCCGCTGCGACAACTCAGACGCTTCTTGATAGCTTCCAAGTTGCCGGTATCGTCTTTTCCGGCATCGCAGGCGGCATCAATCCTGATCTTAACATCGGCGATGTGACCGTCCCCGATCGCTGGGATCAGGCCGACGGCGCCCTTGATCCCCATCACGACAACTTCTGGATTCCCGTCGATGCGACCATGCTGGAGGTGGCCGCAGGCATCGCGGACGATATCGAGCTCAAGGACATCACACCTGAAGGCATTAAGCTCGAAAACGAACCGAGAATCATCACACATGGAAACGGAATAAGTAACTCCTTCTTCGTGGACGATCCCACCTACCGTGAGTGGCTCTGGGAAACCTTTGAGGCCAATGCCGTCGATATGGAGACATCGGCCGTCGCACGTGTCGCGAACGAGCACAACGTTCCATATATCGCCTTCCGCTCACTTTCCGACCTAGCCGGAGGCGGCCCTGGGGCCAATGAGATAGACACATTCTTCCAACTGGCTGCCGATAACGCCGCCACCGTCGTCATCGCCTTTCTCGAGGCCTGGAAAGACCACATGGGTCACTAGGTCAACTCGCTAGAAAGACCGACCGAGCTCATAGGCCTTCTTAAGGTTCGTGTCCCTGCGACGATCATCCGGCGGCATCATCCCGCCGAGAATCTCCATTCGTGCCTCTTTGATACCAACTCCGAGCAGCCTGTCACTCAGCATGATTCGACGCATGCCTTCGGCAATGCCCGTCCCTTCAAGATCCTCCACAGTGTGGCCGGCAGGGCAAATCACGAGAGCCTTCTCGATTTCGATCCTGGTGTGTCTCTCTTCAGCGTCATCGTAGAAATAGGCATAGCCATACGTGAATACTCTATCGAACCAGCCCTTGAGCTTCGCAGGGCAATCGCTCCACCAGACCGGGTAGATAAACACAAGCGCATCGGCTCCGTCGATCTTCGCTTGCTCCGCCTTCACGTCATCAGTAACCGGCACATCCGGTTTGAGACTGACTTCTCGCTGGTACTCCTTCAGGTCCATCTCGGACGTAAAGTCCATCCGGTATAGATCACCGACCTCATAAGTGTGTCCGGCATCCTGAAGACCCGCAGTGAAGACTTCAAGAACCGCACTGCAAAAAGTACCAATGCTCGGGTGTGCAAAGACAATGTATACGTGCATTTCATAGCCTCCTGAATTAAGCCTCCTCGCCGATCACCACTGTCCAAGGTCGCACATACCACCCTGTGATCAAACCGTTTTCCACATATGGATCGTTTCGTGCGAACACTTCGGCAACTGTGGGTCCCTCCCCCTTGAAGACAATTACAGCCTGGTCGGCGGGCTCATCAAGAGCGCCAGCCATAACGAGACTACCTCGTTCATGGGCTGCTCTTGCGTATGCCAGATGCTCTTCACGGTACGGAGCACGTTTCTCGACGTAGTCTTCGACCGTTTCGTAAAACAGAATGTAATACATGACCCTACCTCCTAAACTTCTGGTGTCGGCGAAGCACCATGAGTTTGCCGGTATCCGCGTAGCGCATGAAGCCATATTGCTCATAAAGACCGTGGGCGTCACGCGTGGCCAGCAACCAGGATCGTATTTTGCTGAGGGCCGGGTGGTCGAGAGCCGTTCGCACAAGCAGCTTCCCAAGTCCCCTTCCCCTGTGGGCTTCGAGCACGAAGACATCGGCTAGATACGCTTGCCTGGCGTAGTCTGTTATCACACGCGCGAACCCCACCTGCTTGCCGGCGGAGTCAAAAAGACCGATGGTAAACGAATTCTCGATGGACACCAGTACCGCCTCACGGGGGGTATCCTTCGCCCAATAGGAACCGTATAAGAAGTCGACTATCATCTCCAGGTCCAGCTTGCTCTTATCCGCACTCGTATAGTACCCCCTATCCGGTTCGTCAGGCTTACCGGTCATCGGACTTCACCACCTTCGTCCGCAGAGGTTATCGTTGCCGACCACTCGCTGCCGGCCATGAGATCAACAGCGAACTCCATCCCGGCGAAGTCAATACAGGTAGTAAGCATGAAATCTCGAGCCAGGTGCCACCGTAGGGAAAGGAGCGTACTCGCCGGATCATGGAGTACAACGCCCGCAGCAACCTGGCTCGATTCTTGGTCTATTGAGATCTCCAGAGTGGCCCCGGCTCCCTCAACGCTGAAGGAGAGCGAAGCACCGGGTTCTACCGGAGCCGTTGCACTATCGCCAGGGGTCCACGCAAAGAAGAGCG